>NZ_RFFJ01000298.1 GCF_003696235.1 Streptomyces triticirhizae | reverse complement strand
CCAGCCGCACGCGGTGCTCCGCCCGCACCAGCGGCCCGCGCGCCTCCCAGCGCGCCAGCGCGCGCTCCGCCACCGCCGCGACCTCGGGCGCCGTCGCGGCGAAGCCCAGATCCACCGACCACACCACCCGCACCGGGCGCGATGCCCCGGCCGGCGGCCCGGGCGAGGGGACCGCGACCGCGTCCAGCCAGGCCGCCGCGTCCGCCGGGTGCCGCACCAGCGGCCCGCCCACGTTCAACCCGGCCCGATCCCGCGCCGGCACCCGCCCGTTGGTCGGCTTCAGCCCGACCACCCCGCACCACGCGGCGGGAACGCGCACCGAGCCGGCGCCGTCGCTTCCGGTGGCCAACGGCACCATCCCGGCGGCCACCGCCACCGCCGAGCCGGCCGACGAGCCGCCGGGGGAGCGGTCCGGCAGCCACGGGTTGCGGGTCGCCCCGCGCTCCGTCCAGCCCCAGGTGCGCCAGGGCGTGCCGGGCCCCGGCGTCGCCGTGGCGCCCACCGGCACGCAGCCGGCCGCCACCAGCCGCCGACTCTGCCAGGAGGCCGTGCCCTCCGTGCCCTTGACGCCCAACGGCACGCCGGCGAGGGGCGGTTGGGCGCCGGCCCGCACCGCCGCGTCCACCTCGGCCGCCCGCTCCAGCGCCGCCTCCGGCCAGACGGCGGCGAACGCCCGCAGCTCCCCGTCGACCTCCGCGATGCGCCGAAGCGCCGCCTCGACGACGGCCACCGCCGACAGCCGGCCCGCGCGCACGCCGGCGGCCACCGCCCGCGCCGACAGCCCGGCGTACCCCTCGATCACCCACTTCGCGTCCCGCGTCAACTCCCCGGCGGCGGCGGGGCGGTGGAGCCGCGCAGCGTGAGCGAGGGCGCGGTGTCCTGGAGGTCACCCGGGCGCTCACCGCTGGCCGCCGCCCGCAGCCGGCGCGCCGCCCGCGCGCCATAGCCCCCGATGTCGCGACGGAGCGCCGTCAATGGCGGGTTGACCAGCTCGCACAGCGCCGAGTCGTCCCAGGCCACCATGGACACGTCCGTGGGCACCCTCAGCCCCAGGTTCTGGGCCGCCGTCACCCCGGAGAGCGCCATCACGTCGTTGTCGTAGATGATCGCCGTCGGCGGGCGTTCCCGGTCGAGCAGCTCCCGGGTGGCCGCCGCGCCGCCCTCGCCGCTGTAGTCGGCCTCCAGCGTCCGCCCGCCCAGGCCGAGTTCGGCCGTCGCCCGTTCGAAGGCGGCCGTCCGCACCGAGGTGTGCCGCAGCCGGTTCGGGCCGGAGACCCGCGCCAGCCGGCGGTGGCCCAGGTCCGCCAGGTGGATGACCGCCGTGGTGACCGCCGCCGCGTCGTCGCTCCACACCGCCGGCAGCCGCCCGGTCCCCACCGGCGCCCCGATCACCACCGTCGGCATCCCCAGCTCCTCCAGCACCGGAACCCGCGCGTCGGCCACCTGGAGGTCGACGAGGAACACCCCGTCCACCGCCCGGCGCGCCCACCACGAGCGGTAGAGCGCGATCTCGGCGGCCTGGTCCTCGGCCATGGTCAGCAGCAACGGCGTGGTGTCCGTCGCGAGTTCGGCCTGGATGCCGGAGATCAGCTGCATGAAGAAGGGTTCGAGGCCCAGGGTGTGCGCCGGGCGGTCGATGACCATGCCGAACGCGCCCGCCCGTCCGTCCGACAGGGCCCTGGCCGCGCTGCTCGGCTGCCAGCCCAACTCCTCGGCGATGGCCAGAATGCGTCCCCTGGTGGTCTCCGACACCCCGGGGCGACCGTTGAGGGCGAAGGAGACGGCGGCCTTGGTGACCCCCGCCCGATGGGCGATGTCCTGCATGGTCGGGCGTTTCAACGGACCTCCTCGCGACCGGCCCCCGCGCCGGAGCGGGGCGCTCGGCACGGCTCCCGCAATGATCCCCGGTCCGCCACCAGGCCAATCGGCCGCCCCCGCCCCACCCGTTCCGGCCGCCGCCCCGGCGTGGTGGGGGACCGCCGGCGCGCACGCCGCGCGCGCCGGCGCGGGTACCGTTCGGGGGGTGCGTCGCCCGCCGTTCCCCGTCGCTTTCCCGGCCGTCCCTCGCCCGGACACCCGGGCGTTCCACGGCCTTCGGCGGCCCGCCGCCTGCCGGTGGGCAGGCCGCCACCCGTCGGCGGGGTAGGGCACAATCGAGCCGATGAGTACCTACCGTGAGCGTGCGCACCGCCAGACGGCGCGGGCATCGGTCCTGCGCGCCATCGCCAGTCGCGAGCGCTCCTCACATCTCTCCGCGCCCCGGGTGCCGACCGTGGGCATCGACATCGGCGGCACCAAGGTGATGGCGGGCGTGGTGGACGCCGACGGCACCATCCTGGAGCGGGTGCGCACCGAGACGCCGGACAAGTCCAAGAGTCCCAAGGTGGTCGAGGACACCATCGCGGAGCTGGTGTTGGACCTCTCCGACCGGCACGACGTGCACGCGGTGGGCGTCGGCGCCGCCGGCTGGGTCGACGCCGACCGCGCCACGGTGCTGTTCGCGCCCCATCTCGCCTGGCGGAACGAGCCGTTGCGCGAGGCGCTGGCCGCGCGCCTGGCGGTGCCGATCATGGTGGACAACGACGCCAACACGGCCGCCTGGGGCGAGTGGCGCTTCGGGGCCGGCCGGGGCGCCGACCACCTGGTGATGATCACCCTGGGCACCGGCATCGGCGGCGGGATACTGGAGGCCGGCAAGGTCAAGCGGGGCGCGTTCGGCGTCGCAGGCGAGTTCGGCCACATGCAGGTCGTGCCCGAAGGACACCGCTGCCCCTGTGGGAACCGTGGCTGCTGGGAGCAGTACAGCTCGGGGAACGCGCTGGTCAGGGAGGCGCGCGAGCTGGCGGCCGCCGACTCCCCGGTGGCCCACCACATCCTGGACCGGGTGAAGGGGCAGATCGGGGACATCACCGGCCCGTTGATCACGGAGCTGGCCCGCGAGGGCGACCCGATGTGCGTGGAACTCCTCCAGGACATCGGCCGTTGGCTGGGCGTGGGCATCGCCAACCTGGCCGCCGCGCTGGACCCGGCGCGGTTTGTGGTCGGCGGCGGGGTCAGCGACGCCGACGAGCTGCTGATCGGCCCGGCCAGGGAGGCGTTCCGCCGCCAGCTGACCGGGCGCGGGTACCGCCCGGAGGCCACCATCGTGCGGGCCGCGCTGGGAGCCGACGCGGGCATGGTCGGCGCCGCCGACCTCGCGCGGCTGGTCGCGCGCCGCTTCCGCCGGGCGAACCGCCGGCGTGCCGAGCGGGCGCACCGCCCCGCCTTCGACCTGCGGCTCACTCCACGCGGTTGGGCGGGTGAGCAGTGACGACCACGTTGAGCACCCAGGGCGGCACCTCCGACGTGCCGCGCCGGCCGCCGCACCGGCCCCGCCACCGCTGGCTGGTGGCGCTGACGGTGCTCCTGCTGATCGCCATCCCCGCCGGGTACATGGTGCTGTCCGCCTACCAGAGCCGCGACAGCGGCGAGGACAAGGCCAGGGCCGCCTCGGCGCGCACCCTGGTCTACGAGTGGCCCAGCAAGGTGCAGCGCCGCATCTACGACATCCCGATCCCGGGCGGCTCGGCCTACGTCGGCCACTTCGAGACCAACTCCTGGGACAGCAGCACCATGTACGTGGAGTTCCGCTGCTCGCCAAGCCAGCTCAGCGGCTTCCTGGAGGAGCTGGGCACCAGCAGGGGCGGCCTGGTCGAGGGCACGGTGACGATCCCGACGCGCCAGGCCGAGACCGTCGGCTGGGCCTTCGACGAGCCGGGGCGGATCTACGCGGGGACCATCGTGCGGCAGTCGGAGCACGAGCCCGAGGTGGCGATCACGGTCGACCTCACCAGGGAGGAACGCCCGCGCGTCTACGCGGTCTCCACGACCGAGCCCTGAGCGGACCCACCTTCCGAACGCCGGGCCCCGGGCCGGGTGAGGCGGCGCGTGGGGCGTTGGGGATCATGGAGCGTCGACGAGACGGCCGGGCGCCGGGCCCGGCCGAGGAGAGAGGCGGCCGGACGATGTCCCCACACCCGCACGCCGGCGACGGCGTGACCGCACAGGGCGCCGGCGCGCTGGCCGAGGTGCTGCGGGCGGCGGCCCGGGGCGACTTCCCGCCGGCGGACGGCGGGTTCACGGTGCTGCCGCAGCCAGGACCGCGTGACGCGGGCGTGTTGGGGATGAGCGCGCACGCGGTGATCTTCGCGGACGTGGAGCCGGGGTGGGTGCGCGAGGCGCTGCTGGCGGCCTCGCCCGACCAGCTGGCCGCGCCGCTGGGCCCCGCGTTTCTCGTCGCGTTGGGCGCCCACACCGGGCGCCGGGTCAACATTGTCGACGTGTTGACCGTCGCGCCCGCCCTGCCGGAGCGGCCCGAGGTGCCGCTGACCGAGATCACCGAGACCGACCATCCCCGGGTGGTGCGGGCGCGGAGGTTCCGCGACGCGGTGCGGGTGTGGGGGACCGACGGCGGGGTGCTCGTGCTGGGGCGGGGCGTCGCGGGACGCTGGGAGATCGCGATCGAGGTGGACGAGGAGGCCAGGGGGCGGGGCCTGGGCCGGGCGTTGGCACTGGCCGGCCGGCAACTCCTCCCCGAGGGCGAACTGTTGTGGTCGCAACAGCCGCCGGGGAACGCGCGCAGCGTCCGCGCCTTCCAGGCCGCCGGGTTCCGACCGGTGGGCGGGGAGGCCCTGTTGGTGGCGGACGGGCCGGCGGCGGGCTGAGGGGGAGCCCGTCTCTCGGCGGGGCGTCGTGGGCGGGTGTCGGGGCGATTGTCAGTGGGGTCGATTACGGTGTGTGTCCAACGCTGAGCGGTGGGGCATCGGCGGCGGGCCTCGGGCGTTCTGGGGCCGGGGAAGGGGAGCGATGAGCGGACGGGACACGACACGGACCCTTGGGAAGGGGCGTGTGGGGCGGTGGCAGGCCGGGGAGTGGGCCGCGATCGCGCCGACGCTGCGGGCCGGGCGCCGGGCCGCGCCGGGTCCGGCGGGCCGGCGGCGCCGGCAGGGGCGTCGCCAT
>NZ_RFFJ01000297.1 GCF_003696235.1 Streptomyces triticirhizae | reverse complement strand
CGGGCCCGCCCGCCAGCCGCCCCGGCCGAGCCCCCCGCGCGCCCGCGCCCGCGCCGGCGCGAGTCGCTCGGAGGGCGCCGTCCCGGAGGCCGTGCTCACAGACCCAGCCTCTCCAGCTGCGCGTGGTAGTCGTCCGTGATCTCCTCGATGTCGCGGCTCTCGTCGTCCCACATCCGGTAGAGCCGGGTGCGGGTCTCCTCGTCCAGCGCCTCCCAGCGCTGCCGCAGCTCCTCCGCCCGGTGCGTCCAGTAACCGACCGTGGTGTAGGTGCCGTTGGGGAGTTTCCGCTCGTGCCGCAGGTTCTTGCGGACGGCCCGCATCACGCCCGTCTCGCCGGCGAACCACAGATAGCCGGGCTCCTCGGGGAGTTCCAGCTCGCGGATGACGGCGTCCAGCCGGGACGGGGTGTGCCCGTTGCCGGCGTAGACCCACTCCACGGTCAGCTCCGCCTCGTCGCGCGCCGGGTCGCCCAGCGAGATCGGCTGCCGGTGGTGCGGGTCGACGACCTCAAGGACCACCCGGGTCCGCACCCCGGGCGGGGTCTGCTCCACCAGTCGGGCGGCGGCCGGCAGCCCGGCCGCGTCGGCCACCAGGATCTGCCAACGGGCGTTCGTCGGCAGCTCGTAGAGCCCGGTCGGCGAGGTCATCCCGACCACGTCGCCCGGCTTCGCAGCCAGCGCCCACGCGGCGGCCACGCCCCCGTCGTGGACCACGAAGTCGATGTCCACGGTGCGGGCGGCGGCGTTCACGGAACGGATGGTGTAGGTCCGCATCGGCGCCGGCCGCTGCTCCTCCTCCCAGCTCCATCCGCCGCGCTCGGTCGCCTGCGGCAACTCGGGCTCGGCCTCCCCCTCGTGCGGGAAGAACAGCCGGACGTACTCGTCGCCCACGCCCGTCGTCGGATAGCCGGCCAGGTCGGGGCCGCCCAGGGTGACCCGGGCCATCCCCGGCGTCAGCCGGCGGACGGCGGTGACCAGCGCGCGGTGAATGGTGAGGGACATCATCAGCCCACCAGCTCCTTCTCTGCGACATCGAGGAACACCATCTGGCCGCCGGGCGACCCGAAGGGCGTCTTCATCTGAACTCCTGGCAAGGGGACCACCGACTCCGGCCGGTGGGGGAACCGCTTCTCGGAACCGCTCTGGTGTCGGCCGTGTTCGCGGGCGCGGCCTCCGGCGGAGCGAAGGTCGCCGAGTCGCGCGCGAGGGTGCGCCGCCGGCGGCTCCGCTGCGGCCGGGCGCGGGGTCGCGTCATGGACGGCCGGTGCGGCCGTGTGATGGACTGCGGCGGGCGCCGCGTGGCTGAGGGGCGACATGGTGCGGCGGGTAGCTCCATTGAGCCGGCGGTAAGGTAAGGCTTACCTTAGCCCAATGTCCGAAGTGCTGTCACCGTCCCCCGCGAGCGCGCCCCCACCGCCCGCGCCGGCCGCCGCCACCCCCGGCGGGGTCATCCGGCTCGCCCTGCTCCGCGACCGCAGGGGCCTGCTGCTCCTCGGCGGCGCGGCCGGGCTCAGCGGCCACCAGATCGGCGAGGCCCTCGTCCCCGTCGCCATCGGCTGGGCCATCGAATCCGGGATCGTCACCGGCGACACCGGCGGCTTCCTGCGCCAACTCGCCCTGCTCGCCCTGCTGTTCGCCGGGCTCACCTTCTCCTGGCGGTTCGGCTACGCCTGCCTGACGCGCGCCACCCTCCACGGCGCGCACGCCCTGCGCCAGCGCGTGGTCGGCCGCGCCCTGCACCCCGGCGGCGCCGCCGAACGGCGCGCGCCCGGCGTCACCACCGCCATCGCCACCTCCGACACCGGCCGCGTCGGCGGCTTCTGCTGGACGGTCAGTGAACTGGTCTCGGTGCTCGCCGCCATCGTCACCAGCGCCGTCGCGCTGCTGGCCATCTCGCCCGCGCTCGGCCTGATCGTGCTGCTCGCCACGCCCCTCTCGCTGCTGCTGATGCAGCTGGTGTCCCGCCCGCTGGAGCGGCGCAGCGGCGCCGAACAGGCCGCCGCCGCCACGGCGGAGGGCCTGGCCACCGAGTTCGTCTCCGGCGTCCGGGTGCTCAAGGGCGTCGGCGCCGAGGACGAGGCCGCCCGCCGCTACGCCGCCGCCAGCCGCCGCTCCCTGGAGGCCGCCGTCCGCGCGATCAGCGCCAAGGCCGGCTACTACGGGGTGAGCGTGGTCTTCTCCGCGCTGCTGACCTCGGTGATCGCGCTGGTCTCCGGACTGCGCGCGCTGGACGGCGAGATCGGCGTGGGCCAGCTCGTGGCGGTCGTCGGGCTCGCCCAGTTCATCCAGCAACCCATGGCCCGGCTGGGCGTGTTCGGCATCGAGCTGGCGCAGAAGCGCGCCTCGGCCCGCCGGATAGCCGACCACCTGACGACCCCGCCGGCCGTCCCCGTTCACCACCAGTCCGCGGACGCGCGTCCGTCCTCGGGCGAGGAACGGCCCCCGACCGGTCAACGCCCGCCCGCCGAGGGGGCGTCGGGGCCAGCGCTGCTCATCACCCCCGGCCCCGACGCCCGTTGGCCCGCGCTCACCGTCGCCGTCGGCCAACGCGTCGGCGTCGTCCACGACTCGCCCGACGAGGCCGCCGCGCTGGTCGCGATCCTCGCCCGCCGCGCGCCCGTCGAACCCGGCCGATTCACCGTCGGGGGAACGGAGTTGGCCACCCTCGACCCCGAGACGGCCCGCGCCCGCCACGTCCACGCCCAGGGCGGCTGGGCCCGCGTGCTGCCCGACACCCTGCACGACAACGTCGTGCTGGACGCCCCGCTCGACGAGGACGTCCTGCGCGCCACCGCCGCCGACGAGGTCGCCGGCCTGCTCCCCGACGGCCGCGCCGAACGCCTCACCTCCGGCGGCGCCACCCTCTCCGGCGGCCAGCGCCAACGCATCCTGCTCGCCCGCGCGTTGCACACCACCCAACCGCTGCTGGTGCTCCACGACCCCACCACCGCGCTGGACGCCGTCACCGAGTCCGAGGTCGCCCGGGGCCTCGCCGGCGTCACGGGCCGCGCGCTGCTGCTGGTCACCACCAGCCCCGCGCTGCTGGCCGTCTGCGACACCGTCGCCGCCCGCCTCGACGGCGCCTGGACCGTCGCCCCCCACCCCCGGCTCCTGACGGAGTCCGCCGCCTACCGGGAGTTGATCGGCGCGTGAGCACCACCCAGGACCACCCGAGCACCACCCCGGACCAACGGCCCGACGCCGACGAGGCGTTGCTGCTGCCCATCGCCGACGCCCGCACCACCCGCCGGCAGGCCGTGCGGCGTCTCGGCCGACGCCCGTTCGCGCTGCTCGGCGTCGCCGCGCTCTTCGTCGCCGCCTCCGTCTGCGGCCTCGCCGCGCCCGCCCTGCTCGGCCGGATCGTCGAGGCCGTCACCGAGAACGAGCCCGGCGGCGTGGTGTTCGCCTGCGCCGGCGGCATCCTCGCCGCCGGCATCGCCGCCGCCGCGCTCGGCCGGCTCGCCCACGCCTGGCTGGCCAGGCTCCTCCAGTCCGCCCTCGCCGAGCTGCGCGAGGAGGCGTTCCGCACCGCGATGGGCATCCCCCAGGCGCGGCTGGAGAAGGCCGGCGTCGGCGACGTCGTCTCCCGCGTCTCCGGCGATGTCGAGGCCGTCGGCGAGGCGGTCGGCGGCGTGCTGCCCGTCTTCACCGCCGCCGGCTTCACCATCGTCGTCACCGCCGGCGGCCTGGCCGTCCTCGACCCGAGGTTCGCGCTCGCCGCGCTGGTCGCCGCGCCCGTCCAGGTGCTCGCCACCCGCTGGTTCCTGCGCCGCTCGGGCCCCGCCTACCGGCGGCTGCGGATCGCCGAGGGCCACCGCACCGGCGAACTCGTCGAGGTCTTCACCAGCGAGGAGACCATCGTCACCACCGGCCGCTCCGCCCGCCACGCCCAGCGCGTCGCCCGCGCCTCCGAGGACGCCATCGCGCCGGCGCTGCGCGCCACCCGCATCATGGCCACCTTCTGGAACAGCCTCAACGCGGCCGAACTCGTCGGCCTCGCCTCCGTGTTGGCGGTCGGCGCGCTCCTCAGCTCCTCCGGGACGGTCACCGTAAGCGCCGCCACCACGGCCGCGCTGCTCTACTTCAGGCTCTTCGATCCGATCGGCGTGGTCCTCTCCGAGTTCGACGCGCTGCAACGGGCAACGGCCGGGCTCAGCAGGCTCGTTGGCGTGGTCAGCGTCGCCGACCGCTACGCGGCGCGCGCCACCGAGGCGCAACGCGCCGCCCAACGGGCCCGCACACCCGCCCGGTTGACGCTGGAGAACGTCAGCTTCGCCCACGCGCCCGGCCGCCTCGCCGTGACCGAGGTCTCGCTCACCGTCCACCCCGGGGAACGGATCGCCGTCGTCGGCGCCTCCGGCTCAGGCAAGTCCAGCCTCGCCGGGCTGGTCGCCGGCATCCACACCCCCGACGCCGGCCGCGTCCTCCTCGACGGCGAGCCCGTCGTGCCGGGCGCGGCGGCCGAGGCCGGGGTGCTGCTGGTCACCCAGGAGGTGCGGGTCTTCGCCGGCACCGTCGCCGACAACCTCCGCCTCGCCGCGCCCGACGCGCCCGACGCGGACCTGGACGCCGCGCTGCGCGCGGTCGGCGCCGACTGGGTCCTCGACCTGCCGGACGGCACCGCCACCAGGGTCGGCCCCGACGGGCTCGAACCCAGCAGCGAACGCGCCCAGCAACTCGCCCTGGCCCGCGTCGTGTTGGCCAGGCCCCGGGTGCTCGTCCTCGACGAGGCGACCGCCGAGACCGGCGCCCGCGCGGCCCGCGCCCTCGACCGCGCGACGGCCAACGCCATCGGCGACGCCAGCGCGCTGGTGATCGCCCACCGCCTCACCCAGGCCGAGACGGCGGACCGGGTCGTGGTGATGGACCACGGCCGGATCGTCGAGGAGGGCCCCCACGCCGACCTCCTCGCCAAGCGCGGCACCTACGCCCGCCTCTGGCACGCCTGGACCGCCCGCACGACGACCAACGGCGCGCCCGTGGCGTGACCGGGGGCCGCTCGGGCCGGCCGCACCGCCGCCCGCGCGGGGGCGCGGCTCCGCCGTACCCGCGCCGCCCGCCTCGTCCGC
>NZ_RFFJ01000296.1 GCF_003696235.1 Streptomyces triticirhizae | reverse complement strand
GTGCGGCGGCCGGCCGTGGACGGGCCGTGGGCCAACGGCCGGGTGGGGGCGGCCCGTTGCCCGACCGGCCGGAGGCGGGCAGCGGCCCCGGCGCGGGCCGAGCCCGGCACGGAGGCCGGGCGGGTGGGGTGAGTCGGCTCAGACCGGCGAGCCGGCGTTCTCCGGGGCGGTCGAAGCGTTCGGCCGGCTCCCGCAGGGTGCGCGGCGGCTCATCGGCGAGGTGGGACGGTCCACTCCGGCCCCTCGTCGGCGCGCGTGGAGAACACGCGCGGCGCCGCGCTGCGGACCCGGGAGCGGGTCCTGGCGTGGAAGCCGGTGAGGAACTCGTCGATCCCGTCCAGCGCGAGCGCGGCCGGCGTCGGCGACGGCCGTTCGCCGGCGGCGAGTTGGGCGTCCCTCAGGCGCACCGTCGTCTCGTGCGCCTGCCGACGGGCCCAGAACGCGCGGCCGTTGGGCGCCCCGGGCAGGAACACGAAGCAGCCGATGGTCTCGTCGCTCGTGCGCGGCCTCTCCAGCAGGGCGTCCAGGCCCTCGCGGAACCAGGCGACCAACTCCCCCTCGGACGGCCGTTCTTCGGGTGGTGGCACACCCTCGGTCAGCCGCTCGCACACGAACCGTTCGGCCCAGCGTGCACGTTCCCCAGGTGCCGGGTGAGGTCGTCGAGCCGCCAGCCGGGGCAGCTCGGGACCTCGGCCCGCCAGCCGGCCGCCTCGGCCATCGCCGGGAAGGCCCGGCCGGCGCGGTCCAGGGCCGCCAGGTGTGCTGTGGTCTCCACGGCACAACGGTCGCAGACCGGCCCGCCGGCAGCGGAGGCGGGGCGCGACCCGCGCACGCGAGGGCGTCCCCCTACGTGACCGCGCCCCCCTTGAGCACCGATACTGCGGGGGCGAGCGCGGCGGGCGTCCGTTCGTCGCGCGTCGGGCGCGACGGGACGCGTCGGGCGGGGTCACCCGCACGCATCGCACGCATGGCACGCGTCGCACGAGGAGGCACCGATGAAGTTGCTGATCAACGGGGCGGAGCGGGTGGTCGCCGACGCGCTGCGCGGCATGGCGGCGGCGCACCCGGAGCTGCGGGTGGACGTGGAGCGGCGGCTGGTGGTGCGCCGGGACGCGCCGGTGGCCGGCAAGGTGGCCCTGATCTCCGGGGGCGGCTCGGGCCACGAGCCGCTGCACGCCGGCTTCGTCGGCCCGGGGATGCTGGACGCGGCGTGTGCGGGGGAGGTGTTCACCAGCCCGGTGCCGGACCAGATGACGCGCGCCGCCTCACAGGTGCACGGCGGCGCCGGGGTGCTGTTGATCGTCAAGAACTACACGGGCGACGTGCTGAACTTCGACATGGCGGCCGAGCTGGTCGAGGAGGACGGCATCGAGGTGACCAAGGTGGTGGTCCAGGACGATGTGGCCGTCACCGACAGCACCTTCACGGCCGGCCGCCGGGGCACCGGCGGGACGCTCTTCGTGGAGAAGCTGGCCGGCGCCGCCGCCGAGGAGGGCGCGCCGCTGGCCCGGGTCGCCGAGATCGCGCGCCGGGCGGCCGACGCCTCGCGCAGCTTCGGGGTGGCGCTGCACGGGCCGACCACGCCGGCCAAGGGCAGCCCGACGTTCGACCTGCCGCCGGACGAGCTGGAGCTGGGCATCGGCATCCACGGCGAGCCGGGGCGGGAGCGGCGGGCGATGCTCAGCGCGGCGGAGATCGCCGATGTCACCGTGGAGGCGCTGCTGGCCGACTACCCGGCCTCGCCGCCCGGGCCGCTGATCTGCCTGACCAACGGGATGGGTGGCACGCCGCTGCTGGAGCTGTACGGCTTCCACGCCGAGGTGGTCAGGGCGCTGGACGAGCGCGGGGCAACCCTGGCGCGTAGCCTCGTCGGCAACTATGTGACCTCGCTGGACATGGCCGGCTGCTCGGTGTCGCTGTGCGAGGTGGACGACGAGCTGCTGCGGCTGTGGGACGCCCCGGTGTCCACGCCGGGGCTGCGTTGGGGTCACTGAGAGGAGCCGGGAGTGGCAGGGCAGACGGCGGAGCGTGACGCCGCTTTCATCGTGGAGTGGCTCCGGGCGTCGACGGAGGCGGTGCGCGCGGAGTCCGACCGGCTGACCGAGTTGGACTCGGCGATCGGCGACGCGGACCACGGGACCAACATGCGTCGGGGGTTCACGGCCGTGATGACGACGCTGGACGCGGAGGAGCGGGCGACCCCGGGCGGGGTGCTGCTGGTGGCGGGGCGGACGTTGGTCTCCACGGTGGGCGGCGCGTCGGGGCCGCTCTTCGGCACGCTGCTGCGGCGCTCGGGGAAGGCGTTGGGCGAGGCGGAACGGGTGAGCGACGAGGACGTGCGGGACGCGCTGAGGGCCGGCGTGGCGGCGGTGGGCCAGCTGGGCGGTGCGGCGCTGGGCGACAAGACGATGCTGGACGCGCTGCTGCCGGCGGTGGCCGAGCTGCCGGACTACGCGGCGGCGGCCCGCGCCGCCGAGGAGGGGGCGAAGGCGACGATCCCGCTGCGGGCGCACAAGGGCCGGGCCAGCTATCTGGGCGAGCGCAGCGTCGGGCACGAGGACCCGGGCGCCGCCTCGGCGGCGCTGCTGCTCGGGGCGCTGTTCCAGGTGTCCCGATGACGGGCCCGGCGGAGGGCGGCATGGTGGGCGTGGTGTTGGTCTCGCACAGCCACGAGGTGGCCACTTCGGTGGCGACGCTGGCGTCGGGGCTGGCCGGCAAGGGGCGCCTGGCGCCCGTGGTGCCGGCGGGCGGCACCCCGGACGGCGGGCTGGGCACCAGCTCGGAGTTGATCACCGAGGCGGCGTGGCGCGCCGACCAGGGCGCCGGGGTGGCGATCCTGGTGGACCTGGGCAGCGCGGTGTTGACGGTCAGGGCGCTGCTGGCGGAGGGCGACGTGCTGCCGCCCGGGGCGCGGCTGGTGGACGCGCCGCTGCTGGAGGGGGCGGTGGCGGCGGTGCTCACCGCGTCGACCGGGGCCGACCTGGACGCGGTGGAGACGGCGGCGGCCGACGCCTGGGACTACCGCAAGGTCTGAGCGGCGGGCTGGGCGAACCAGGTGGGCTCGTCGGCGCCGGCCAGCCGGATGCGTTCCAGCGCGTGGTCGGACAGCGGCGGCAGCGCGTCCAGCGTGAACCAGCCGACCTCGGCGGACTCGTCGTCGTTGACCCTGGCCTCGCCGCCGACCGCCCGGCAGGCGAGGCTGATGTCGAGGAACTGGCACACGTCGCCGTTGGGGTAGCGGATGGGGTCCGTGGCCTCGACGGCGATCACCCGTTCGACGACGCAGTGGACGGCCGTCTCCTCCTCGACCTCGCGGACGGCGGTCTCGGCGGGCTCCTCGCCCGGCTCGGGAATCCCGCCGATCAGCGTCCACCGCCCGTCGTCGGCCCTGCGGACCAGGAGCACCCGGCCGTCCTGGTCGAGGACGACGCTGGTGACGCCGGGCAGGAAGAGCGGCTGGTGGCCGATGGTGGCGCGCAGTTCGCGGATGAAGTCGGGCGTGGCCATGGTGCGAAACCTCGGGGCTTTCAGGGGAGTTCGGGCGCGGGCGCGGCGGTCAGCAGTGTGCGGCCCTGGGCGTAGCGGCGGGCGGCGGCCGGCAGCGGGACGCGGCGGCCGTTGGCCAGCACGGTGAGGGTGCCGGTCGGTGGGGCGCTGGGCGCGGGCTGGGCGCCGATCCGGCGCAGCGCCTGGGCGGCGACGGCGGCGGCCGAGCCGTGCAGGGTGACGCGCCGGCCGGTGAGGGCGGTCAGCTCGCGGCCGATCTCGTCGGCGACTAGCTCGTAGTGGGTGCAGCCCAGCACGACGGTGGTGGTGTCGGGCGGGGTCAGCTCGGTGGCCGCCTTGATGGCGGCGCTGACGGCGGCGGCGTCGGCGGCCTCGACCGCGCCGGCCAGCCCGTGGCAGGGGACCTCGGTGGCGGGCGCGCCGTCGGCGAACTCGGCCAGCAGGCCGCGCTGGTAGGCGCTGCCGGTGGTGGCCGGGGTGGCCCAGACGGCGAACGGGCCGCCGGCCGCCGCGGCCGGCTTGATGGCGGGGACGGTGCCGATGACGGGGAGCGCCGGCTCCAACTCGGCGCGCAGCGCCGGGAGGGCGTGCACGCTCGCGGTGTTACAGGCCACGATGAGGGCGTCGGGTCGCTCGGCGACGGCGGAGCGCGCGCACGAGAGCGCGCGCTCGGTGATCCGTGCCGGGTCGAGCGGGCCCCAGGGCATGTGGGCCGGGTCCCCGGAGAGCACCAGGTCCGCGTCGGGCCGCAGCCGCCGTGTCTCGGCGGCCGCGGCCAGCAGGCCGATGCCCGAGTCCAGGAGTGCGATTCTCACGGAACCCCAGCCTACGCGGGGTCCGGGAGGGACTCGGGCACCGCCTTGGCGGTCACTTGCGGCCCGGGGTCCACTGCATTCCGAAGCCGTAGGCGTGGTCCACGGTGCGCTGGGGGCTGACGCCCCGGTCGGGAACGAGGTAGCGGGCCTCGCGGTTGACGACCAGCCCGCCGTTCTGGTTGGTGAGGGTGGCCAGGACGCAGACCGGGGATGGCACGTCGCACTCGTCGAGGAAGAACTCGATGGGGGCGCCGCGCTCGGGGGTCAGCGTGACGGTGGCGGCGAGGTCCTGGAAGCTGGTGGCGCCGGCGTAGATGGTCACGAAGATGACCACCCGCTTCAGCTCCCTGGCGTGGTCGAGGTTGACCGTGAGGTTCTCGCCCTGGGCGCGGGCGCCGGTGCGGTCGTCGCCGTCGAGGTGCATGTAGGGCGGCTGGTGGAGCGAGCCGAAGGCGTTGCCCAGGGCCTGGATGACGCCCTTGCGGCCGTCGGTCAGCTCGAACAGGGCGCACAGGTCGAGGTCGAGCCCGCCGCCCATGGCCTTGGTGATGCGGTCCTTCCAGCTGGTCTGCTTGGGGGCGTTGCGCTGCTGCCAGTTGAGGTTGATCAGCATCTGGCCGCCGGTGGCGCCCTGCTTGGCCAGGGAGATCGCGGGGGCGTCCTTGGTGAGCGTGATCTTGCTCAGCCGGATCGGGGAGCCGCCGCCCTGGGTCGGGGTCGCGGCGGCCGGCGCGGGCGCGGCGGGCGTCACGGGGGCGGGCGGGGCCGGCGGC
>NZ_RFFJ01000295.1 GCF_003696235.1 Streptomyces triticirhizae | reverse complement strand
GGCAGCGCGGCGGCCAGCGCCGCCAGGTCGCGCGCCTCGATCCCGCCGCCGGCGCCGTGGCCGAGCGCCAGCACCGTGCGCGCCCGCCGCGCCTCCCACCAGCTGATCCGGGCCTCGCCCGCGTCCGTCGTCACCGTCTGCCGCCGGTCCGCGCGCCGCGTCCCGTTCGTCGCCGCCGTCATGGGGCCAGTCTGCCGCCGACCCCGCCGGGACACCGAGCGGACACCGCCGGGTCACCGGGGCGCCCACTGCCGTTAGGGTGCCAGGGTGATGTGCTGTTCCCCTCCCCACACCCACCCCCACGCACCCCGGGGGGCATCATGACCGGCTCGCCGCCGCCCCCCACCGAGCGGCCCGCCGAACAGACCATGGCCCTGCGCCTGCCGAGACAGGGCGCGGCGCCCAAGCAGCGCGACGCGTTCTTCGACAACGCCAAGTACCTGGCGATCGTGCTGGTCGCCATGGGCCACGCCTGGGAGCCGCTGCGCGCTGACTCCCGCGCGGTCACCGCGCTGTACATGTTCGTGTACGCCTTCCACATGCCGGCGTTCATCCTGATCGCTGGCTACTTCTCGCGGAACTGGGACGGCCGCCCCGACCGGGTGCGGCGGCTGATCACCGGGGTGCTGGTGCCCTATGTGATCTTCCAGATCGCCTACACCTACTTCCTGCGCCGCCTCGACGGCAACGACAACGACTACCTGCCGCTGTTCGAGCCGCGCTGGCTGCTGTGGTTCCTGGTGGCCCTGTTCATCTGGCGGCTGACCGTTCCGCTGTGGAAGGCCGTGCGCTGGCCGGTGCCGCTGGCGCTGGGGCTGGCCGCCGTGGCCACCGCGTCGCCGACGATGGGCGGCGACCTCCAGCTCCAGCGCGTGGTGCAGTTCCTGCCGTTCTTCGTGCTGGGCACCACGCTGAAGGCCGAGCACTTCCGGATGCTGCGCCGCCGGTCGGCTCGGCTGCTGGCGCTGCCGGTCGGGGCCGGGGCCGCGCTGTTCGCCTACTGGGCGGAGCCGAGGATGGAGTACGCCTGGTTCTACCACCGGGGCAGCGCCCAGGAGTTGGGCGAGCCCTGGTGGGTCGGGGTGCTGATGACCTTCGCGCTCTTCGGCTGCTCGGTGCTGCTGACCTGCTGCTTCCTGGCGCTGGTGCCCGGGCGGCACGGCTGGTTCACCGCGCTGGGCGCCGGCACCCTCTACGGCTATCTGCTGCACGGCTTCCTGATCAGGGGCTCCGTGGAGTGGGGCTGGTACGAGCCAGAGCTGATGCGGGACACCCCGACCGCGTTGCTGATCACCTCGGTGGTCTCCGCCGTCGGCATCTCGCTGCTCTGCTCGACGCCGGTGCAACGGCTGCTGCGGCCGCTGGTCGAGCCGAACATGCGCTGGTTCTTCCGCCCGGAGGAGAAGAGGCCGCCGGCGCCGAAGGGCACGGAAGCCGCCACGACCGGCACCGCCACGGCCGGGGCCGCGACGGCCGCCCCGACGCCCGCCGAGCGGAACGGCTGACCCGGCGGCCGAACGGGAACGAACGAAACGGCGGGCGCGCCGCCCGAAGGACCGGGGGCGCGCCCGCCGTTGACGTTCGTCCGGAGCCGTCGCCGCTAAGCGCCGCCGCCGTCCGCGTGCCGCTTGGCGATCTCCAGCATCCGGTCGACCACCCGGCTGGTGGCCAGGCCGTCCGACGGCTCGCAGAAGTCCTTGACGAACCGGGCGTACTTGCCGACGTACTCCCGCTCCACGTCGTCGATGTTCCGGATCGCGGAGACCAGCTCGTCCGAGGTCTTGATCAGCGGTCCGGGCGCCTTCTCGGTGAAGTCGAAGTAGAAGCCGCGCAGCGTGTCGCGGTAGTGCTCCAGGTCGTAGGTGAAGAACAGCATCGGCCGGCCCGAGTGCGCGAAGTCGAACAGCACCGAGGAGTAGTCGGTGATCAGCACGTCGGTGATCAGGTACAGCTCGGCGATGTCCGGGTAGGCCGAGACGTCCCAGACGAAGCCCTGCCCGGCGCCGGGGATGGCGTCCAGGATCTTGGGGTGCTTGCGGAACAGGAAGACGTGGTCGTCGGCGAGCGCCCGCTCGGCCGCCGTCAGGTCCACCTGGAGGTCCAGCTTGAACTTGGACGCCGTGTGCCGCTGGTCGTCCCGCCAGGTCGGGGCGTAGAGCACGACCTTCCTGCCCTCGGGGATGCCGAGGGTGGCGCGGACCCGCTGGGCGATCTTCTCCCGGTCGGGCCGGTGGAAGATGTCGTTGCGGGGGTAGCCCGCCTCCAGCACCTCGCCCTCGCAGCGGAAGGCGTTCCGCATGATCGGGGTGGTGAACGCGTTGGGCGAGACCACGATGTCGAACTGCCGGAAGCGGTGCGGCAGGCTGGCGATGTAGGCGAGGTTGGCCTTGGGCGTGCCCAGCAGGTCGGCGCCGATCTTCTTCAGCGGGGTGCCGTGCCAGGTCTGCACCACGCACTGCCCCTCGCGCCGCTCGTACCAGTCGCCGAGGCCGACGTTGGTGACGACGTAGCGGCTGCGGGCCAGCGCCTCGTACCACTCGGTGCTGTGCCACTCCAGCGGGCGGACGCCCGGCGGCAGCGCGACCTGCTCGTCGGCGACCGACCACAGGTGCTCGACCTCGATGCCGCGCCGCACGAACTCCTCGTAGATCGCGCGGGGCGAGTCGGAGAACTGCTTGCCGCCGAAGCTGTTGTAGAAGACCGCCTCGCGCAGCGGCTCCTTCTTGAACCGGGGCGTGTGCACCTGCCGCAGCTGGCGCTGGCGCCAGGCGCCGCGCTCCTCGGCGGTGAGCACCGGGCCCGAGCCGAGGAAGAGCCGGTCGAAGTAGCGGCGGTTGACGGTGTAGGTGCGGCCGGAGACCCGCTTGCGCAGCGGCAGGGTGGCGTCGATCAGGTCGGCGCGCAGCTTGACCGGGGTGTCGGCGCCGTTGCCCCAGGCGTCCCTGTCCCGCAGCCACATGTACCAGCGGCCGGCGCGCAGCGGGAGGGTGGCGTCGTAGACGGCCATCCGGTCGGGCCTGATCCGCACGCTGAACCGGCCGTCGGCCCACTCCAGCGGCAGGACGTGTTCCTCGAACCGCTCGCCGTGGCGCAGGACGAAGCGCTTGGTGTCGCCGGGGCCCTCGTACGCGCCCTCGACCAGCAGCGCGCCGCCCTCCCAGCGCAGCGAGTCGACGACGGCCTGGCGGGCGCGGTCGTGGAGCTTGAGCAGGCCGGGGCCGTCGGTGGTGACGGCGATCTCGCGGTTCAACGGGCGGGCGTAGCGGCCCGGCGCGAAGCCCTCGCGGACGGTGGCGCGGCGGTCGCTGCCGTCCACGAACTCGATGTGCGCGATGAAGTCCAGGGTCTTCTCGGTCGCGCTGGTGGCCGCCGACAGGTCGTCCAGCGGGACGTCGGCGAACAACCGGCTGAAGCCCGCCTCGTTCGACTCGCCGGTGGTCAACGGGTAGGCGGTGCCGGCCTGTTGGCCCTTGCGGACGATCCGCAGCTTGGTGGGCAGCTTGCCGCCGGCCGGGGCGCGCAGCCCCAGCCGCAGCGTCTCGCCGTCCACCAGCGTCTGGTCGGTGACCTCGGCCTCGGGCAGCTCGACGGTGACCTGGAAGCGGCCCTCGACGAAGCTGGCCACCAGCCGGGCGCCGTCGCCCAGGTCGCGGGACTGGGAGTGGCCGGCGGAGCCGACGTCGACGCGGTCCACATGGCCGGGCACATAGCCGCCCGGCCGGGGCAGCGCCAGCGTCAGGCCCCAGGTGCCGGCCTTCCAACGGCCGCGCGACTTCAGCTTGTTGGGGTCGATGACCAGCTCGAAGCCGGCGTTGTCGTAGTTGTGGAGGGCCTGCTTGGAGTCCCGGGTCGCCCGCGTCGACTCCTCGGCGCGGAGCTTGACCGGGACCCGCCTCCCGCCCTTGGCCCGCAGCCAGGCCAGCCTCGGCAGCGGGGCGTGCGCCCCGTCCGGCAGGTTGACGACATAGCCGAAGCCGCGCAGCACCAGCTTGCCGTCCTGCCACAGCACGTCGGTGGCCTTGGCCCGCACCGGCATCTCCCGCAGCCGCAGCCGGCTGACGGCCGACGGCAGCCGGGCCGCGTCGACGCCCGGTATCGCGACCCAGGGCCGCAGCCGGCCGCGCACCGGGAAGGCCGACGGGTTCTCCCGCTCGAAGTTCAGCACGGCGAGCAGCTCGTCGACGCGGCGTTCCCTGGCCAGATGCCACTTGATCCGGGCCACCGGCGGGAACTTCCGCAGCTTGTTCTCGTCGGCTTCCGCCAGGAACGCGGCGACCGCGTCGAAGAACTCCTCGCGCTCCGCCCCGGTGGCCTCCGGGAGGAACCGCATCCGTCGCCGGAGTTCCTCCGGGATCATCTCTTCAGGCTTCGCGACCACGGACCTCGTGCCTCTTCCTCTTACTACGAACCAATGGGCGGTGGGACTGACCGGCGGGGCGCCGGCTGGTGCCCAAGGGTCAGGACGTGCTCACCACGGCGGCGGCCCCGGTCTCCCCCAGGGCCTGGTTGCGCGCCTCGGCCCGGGCGGCCAGCGCGTTGACCGCCGCGTTGAACCGCTCCAGCGAGCTGGGCTCGTCCGGGCCGAGCAGGTAGTGCCTCAGCTCGGCGCGGTCCTGGGCGAGCGGGTCGGGTCCCGTGGTCACCGCGTCCAGCAACTCGTCGATCTGGGACGCGTCGTTGGACAGGATGACGGCGGCCCGCACGGCGGTGTTCTGCCGGCGGAACTCCTCGGGGCCCAACTCGGCCGAGTCGCTGACCGCGTAGGGCTTGCCGCTGGCGATCCAGTCGGAGACCACGCTGGAGATGTCGGAGACCAGCGCGTCCGACTCGTTGAAGCAGTCGAACAGGCGCGGCTCGGAGCCGGTGATCACCCGGTGCTCCCACCAGCCGAACGAGCGCCAGAACGCCTCGTTCCACTCGGCGAAGCCGCGCTCCTCGACGGCCGCCTGGTCCGCCGGGGTCTGGGCGTCGCGGGAGACCGAGGCGTCGTCCCAGACGGCGGCGAGCGTGGCGCCGCGCCCCCGGCCGGCCTCGTCGATGGCGCGCAGCCTGGCCCGCGCGGCGGCCCGCTCGGCGGCGGTGCGCTCGGCCTCGGC
>NZ_RFFJ01000294.1 GCF_003696235.1 Streptomyces triticirhizae | reverse complement strand
TTCACAGTGGACGCGAGCATCTATGGACAAGCCCTCGGCCTATTAGTACCGGTCAACTCCACCCATCACTAGGCTTCCATCTCCGGCCTATCAACCCCGTCGTCTACAGGGAGCCTTACCCCATCAAGTGGGTGGGAGCCCTCATCTCGAAGCAGGCTTCCCGCTTAGATGCTTTCAGCGGTTATCCCTCCCGAACGTAGCCAACCAGCCATGCCCTTGGCAGAACAACTGGCACACCAGAGGTTCGTCCGTCCCGGTCCTCTCGTACTAGGGACAGCCCTTCTCAAGACTCCAACGCGCGCAGCGGATAGGGACCGAACTGTCTCACGACGTTCTAAACCCAGCTCGCGTACCGCTTTAATGGGCGAACAGCCCAACCCTTGGGACCAACTCCAGCCCCAGGATGCGACGAGCCGACATCGAGGTGCCAAACCATCCCGTCGATACGGACTCTTGGGGAAGATCAGCCTGTTATCCCCGGGGTACCTTTTATCCGTTGAGCGACGGCGCTCCCACAAGCCACCGCCGGATCACTAGTCCCTGCTTTCGCACCTGCTCGACCTGCCAGTCTCACAGTCAAGCTCCCTTGTGCACTTACACTCACCACCTGATAACCAACCAGGCTGAGGGAACCTTTGGGCGCCTCCGTTACCCTTTAGGAGGCAACCGCCCCAGTTAAACTACCCACCAGACACTGTCCCCGATCCGGATCACGGACCCAGGTTAGACATCCAGCACGATCAGAGTGGTATTTCAACAACGACTCCACCCACACTGGCGTGCGAGCTTCACAGTCTCCCACCTATCCTACACAAACCGAACCGAACACCAATATCAAGCTATAGTAAAGGTCCCGGGGTCTTTCCGTCCTGCTGCGCGAAACGAGCATCTTTACTCGTACTGCAATTTCACCGGGCCTATGGTTGAGACAGCCGAGAAGTCGTTACGCCATTCGTGCAGGTCGGAACTTACCCGACAAGGAATTTCGCTACCTTAGGATGGTTATAGTTACCACCGCCGTTTACTGGCGCTTAAGTTCCCAGCTTCACCACACCAAAGCGCAGCTAACCAGTCCCCTTAACGTTCCAGCACCGGGCAGGCGTCAGTCCGTATACATCGCCTTACAGCTTCGCACGGACCTGTGTTTTTAGTAAACAGTCGCTTCTCGCTAGTCTCTGCGGCCACCCCCAGCTCCAGCAGCAAAGCGCCTTCACCAGAAGCGGCCCCCCTTCTCCCGAAGTTACGGGGGCAATTTGCCGAGTTCCTTAACCATAGTTCACCCGAACGCCTCGGTATACTCTACCTGACTACCTGAGTCGGTTTCGGGTACGGGCCACCATGAAACATCGCTAGAGGCTTTTCTCGACAGCATAGGATCATCCACTTCACCACAATCGGCTCGGCATCAGGCCTCACCCTCAATAAGCGGCGGATTTACCTACCACTCGGGCCACACCCTTACCCCGGGAATAACCACCACCCGGGCTGGACTACCTTCCTGCGTCACCCCATCACTCACCTACTACCCCCTCGGGTCACCGGCTCCACCACTCCCCAACCCGTCAAAGACGAGCCAAGGCGGCTTCACGGGCTTAGCATCAGAAGATTCAGCGTTGGCGCTCCATAGCGGGTACCGGAATATCAACCGGTTATCCATCGACTACGCCTGTCGGCCTCGCCTTAGGCCCCGACTTACCCTGGGCAGATCAACTTGACCCAGGAACCCTTAGTCAATCGGCGCACACGTTTCTCACGCGCGTATCGCTACTCATGCCTGCATTCTCACTCGCGAACCGTCCACAACACGCTTACACGGCTGCTTCACCCGGCACACGACGCTCCCCTACCCACCACACATCAGTGCGGTGACACGACTTCGGCGGTGTACTTGAGCCCCGCTACATTATCGGCGCAGAATCACTCGACCAGTGAGCTATTACGCACTCTTTCAAGGATGGCTGCTTCTAAGCCAACCTCCTGGCTGTCTCTGCGACTCCACATCCTTTCCCACTTAGCACACGCTTAGGGGCCTTAGTCGATGCTCTGGGCTGTTTCCCTCTCGACCATGGAGCTTATCCCCCACAGTCTCACTGCCGCGCTTACAACTTACCGGCATTCGGAGTTTGGCTAAGGTCAGTAACCCGGTAAGGCCCATCACCTATCCAGTGCTCTACCTCCAGCAAGCAACACACGACGCTGCACCTAAATGCATTTCGGGGAGAACCAGCTATCACGGAGTCTGATTGGCCTTTCACCCCTAACCACAGGTCATCCCCCAGATTTTCAACTCTGGTGGGTTCGGGCCTCCACGCGGTCTTACCCACGCTTCACCCTGCCCATGGCTAGATCACCCCGCTTCGGGTCTAGGGCATGCTACTCAAACGCCCTCTTCGGACTCGCTTTCGCTACGGCTCCCCACCACAGGTTAACCTCGCAACACACCGCAAACTCGCAGGCTCATTCTTCAAAAGGCACGCAGTCACGACAGCATGTGCAAACACACACTGCGACGCTCCCACGGCTTGTAGGCACACGGTTTCAGGTACTCTTTCACTCCGCTCCCGCGGTACTTTTCACCATTCCCTCACGGTACTATCCACTATCGGTCACCAGGGAATATTTAGGCTTAACGGGTGGTCCCGCCAGATTCACACAGGATTTCTCGGGCCCTGTGCTACTTGGGAAACACACAAGAGAGCCACCACAATTTCGTCTACGGGGGTCTTACCCTCTACGCCGGGCCTTTCGCATACCCTTCGACTACCATGATGGTTTCTCACTCTCCGACCGTCCGGCAGAACGATCCAGCACGCTCCCACAACCCCGCCTGCGCAACCCCTGCCGGGTATCACACACAAACGGTTTAGCCTCCTCCGGTTTCGCTCACCACTACTCCCGGAATCACGGTTGTTTTCTCTTCCTACGGGTACTGAGATGTTTCACTTCCCCGCGTTCCCTCCACACCGCCTATACATTCAGCGGCAGGTGACAGCCCATAACGACTGCCGGGTTCCCCCATTCGGACACCCCCGGATCACAGCTCGGTTGACAACTCCCCGGGGCCTATCGCGGCCTCCCACGTCCTTCATCGGTTCCTGGTGCCAAGGCATCCACCGTGCGCCCTTAACAACTTGGCCACAGATGCTCGCGTCCACTGTGCAATTCTCAACCAACAACCAGTCCACCACCACAGCCGCATAACGACCACAGTGATCCTGGCAACCCGAAGACCAACCACGCAAACGCGGCCGCGCCCTCAGACACCCAACAGTGTGCCCAACACCCCTGATCAATCACCGACAACGTTCCACACCCACACCAAGTGCAGGCAGTACTAGCCAGCCGAAACCAACCACAAGCGCCGAATAGTCAATGTTCCACCCATGAGCAACCACCCCAAGACACTCGCAAGGGGCTGGCCAAACGCTCCTTAGAAAGGAGGTGATCCAGCCGCACCTTCCGGTACGGCTACCTTGTTACGACTTCGTCCCAATCGCCAGTCCCACCTTCGACGACTCCCTCCCCACAAGGGGGTTAGGCCACCGGCTTCGGGTGTTACCGACTTTCGTGACGTGACGGGCGGTGTGTACAAGGCCCGGGAACGTATTCACCGCAGCAATGCTGATCTGCGATTACTAGCGACTCCGACTTCATGGGGTCGAGTTGCAGACCCCAATCCGAACTGAGACTGGCTTTTTGAGATTCGCTCCACCTCACGGCATCGCAGCTCATTGTACCAGCCATTGTAGCACGTGTGCAGCCCAAGACATAAGGGGCATGATGACTTGACGTCGTCCCCACCTTCCTCCGAGTTGACCCCGGCAGTCTCCCGTGAGTCCCCGTCACCCCCGAAAGGGCACGCTGGCAACACAGGACAAGGGTTGCGCTCGTTGCGGGACTTAACCCAACATCTCACGACACGAGCTGACGACAGCCATGCACCACCTGTACACCGACTCAAAGAGGGCTACTGTCTCCAGCAGTTTCCGGCGTATGTCAAGCCTTGGTAAGGTTCTTCGCGTTGCGTCGAATTAAGCCACATGCTCCGCCGCTTGTGCGGGCCCCCGTCAATTCCTTTGAGTTTTAGCCTTGCGGCCGTACTCCCCAGGCGGGGAACTTAATGCGTTAGCTACGGCACAGACAACGTGGAATGCTGCCCACACCTAGTTCCCACCGTTTACAGCGTGGACTACCAGGGTATCTAATCCTGTTCGCTCCCCACGCTTTCGCTCCTCAGCGTCAGTATCGGCCCAGAGACCCGCCTTCGCCACCGGTGTTCCTCCTGATATCTGCGCATTTCACCGCTACACCAGGAATTCCAGTCTCCCCTACCGAACTCTAGCCTGCCCGTATCGACTGCAGACCCAGGGTTAAGCCCCGAGCTTTCACAACCGACGCGACAAGCCGCCTACGAGCTCTTTACGCCCAATAAATCCGGACAACGCTCGCACCCTACGTATTACCGCGGCTGCTGGCACGTAGTTAGCCGGTGCTTCTTCTGCAAGTACCGTCACCCACCCAAAAAGGCAAGGCTTCTTCCCTGCTGAAAGAGGTTTACAACCCGAAGGCCGTCATCCCTCACGCGGCGTCGCTGCATCAGGCTTCCGCCCATTGTGCAATATTCCCCACTGCTGCCTCCCGTAGGAGTCTGGGCCGTGTCTCAGTCCCAGTGTGGCCGGTCACCCTCTCAGGCCGGCTACCCGTCGTCGCCTTGGTAGGCCACTACCCCACCAACAAGCTGATAGGCCGCGGGCCCATCCTGCACCGCAAAAGCTTTCCACCAACCCCCA
Organism: Streptomyces triticirhizae; assembly: GCF_003696235.1. Classification (GTDB taxonomy): domain Bacteria; phylum Actinomycetota; class Actinomycetes; order Streptomycetales; family Streptomycetaceae; genus Streptomyces; species Streptomyces triticirhizae. Next base: position 325 of record NZ_RFFJ01000294.1, on the reverse strand, counting down.
TGCGGAAGAAGGTCATATCCGGTATTAGACCCAGTTTCCCAGGCTTATCCCAAAGTGCAGGGCAGATTACCCACGTGTTACTCACCCGTTCGCCACTAATCCCCGACCGAAGCCGGATCATCGTTCGACTTGCATGTGTTAAGCACGCCGCCAGCGTTCGTCCTGAGCCAGGATCAAACTCTCCGTGAATGCTTCAAAAAAGCGCCCACAAAGATGCTCGAACATCCTCGCAAACAACTCAAAAATCTGGCATTGACTTTTGGCACACTGTTGAGTTCTCAAGGAACGGACGCTTCCATCAAACCCCCCTCGGGGCCCTCCGGGC
>NZ_RFFJ01000293.1 GCF_003696235.1 Streptomyces triticirhizae | reverse complement strand
TGCCCCTCGGGCAGCGCGCGCAGCAGCGAGACGGCCCGGCCCTCGGCCACGGCCCGCACGGCGCCGGCCAGCAGCGGGCGTTGGGCCGCGCCGGCGGCCACCGGGGTGACCAGAAGCTCGACCGTTCCGCCGCAGGTCAGTGTGGGGGCGAACGGGTCGGCGGCGTCGGCCGTGTACCGGACCAGCCGGGGCGTGCCCTCGGCCAGCGCCGCCCGGCACTCCTCCCACAGCGCGCCCTCGACGCAGCCGCCGGAGACCCCGCCCAGGGCCCGGCCCCGTTCGTCCACGGCGAGCGCGGCGCCCGGCCGGCGCGGGGCGCTGCCCTCGACGGCCACCACGGTGGCCACGGCGAAGGCCCGGCCCTCACGGCACCAGGCGTCGAGTTCGGCGGCGATGTCCAGCATGGCGGGCCTCCGTTCCCCTTGGGCGGACGGTCAACGGGCGTTCGGCGGGCGGGCGTTCGGGCGTCGGCGTTCGGGTGTGAACGTTCCGGCGTGAACGTTCAGGGCCCGGTGGTGAGGTGTTCGGGGCGGACCGGGACGCGGGCCAGGGCACGCCCCGTGGCCTGGCGGATGGCCGCGACGATGGCCGGCGTCGCGGAGAGCGTCGGCGCCTCGCCCACGCCGCGCAGCCCGTAGGGCGCGTGCTCGTCGGCGAGTTCGAGGATGTCCACCGGCATCGGCGGGACGTCCAGGATGGTGGGGATCAGGTAGTCGGTGAACGACGGGTTGCGGATGGTCCCGTCCGGGCCGACCAGGATCTCCTCCAGCACGGCGAGCCCGAGCCCCTGGGTGCTGCCGCCGTGGATCTGGCCGCGCACCGCCCGCGGGTTGATGGCGCGGCCCACGTCCTGGGCGGCGGCCAGCTCGACGACCCTGACCAGGCCGAGTTCCACGTCCACGTCGACCACGGCCCGGTGCGCGCAGAACGAGTACTGGACATGGCCGAAACCCTGCCCCGTCTCGCGGTCGAAGGGCTGGGTCGGCCGGTGCCGGAACTCCAGCTCCAGGTCGATCGCGTCCTCGCCCAGCACCTCGACCAGCGAGGCCAGCCGCGCCCCGCCGGCCGTGACCACCGCGCCGTCGCGCAGCCGCAACCCCGGCTCGTGCCAGCCGGGTTGGGCCGCGCCCAGGCGTTCCCTGCCGCGCCGCAGCAGCTCCGCGCGGACCGCGAGGCAGGTGTTGCGGACCGCGCCGCCGGTCATATAGGTCTGCCGGGAGGCGGAGGTGGAGCCGGCCGAGCCCACGGAGGTGTCGGCCGGCAGGATGCTGACCTGGCTGACGCCGAGTTCGGTGCGGGCGATCTGGGCGTGGACGGTGACCCCGCCCTGGCCGACCTCGGCCATCGCGGTGTGCACGGTGACGACCGGCTCGCCGGCGACGGCGGCCAGCCGCACCCGGGCGGTGGAGTAGTCGTCGAAGCCCTCGGAGAAGCCGACGTTCTTGATGCCGACGCCGTAGCCGACGCCCCGCACGATACCCTCGCCCTGGCTGGAGTTGGCGAGCCCGCCGGGCAGCTCGCGCGGGTCGACGCCGGGTTCGCCGCCGGCGCCGACGGCCTCCCAGGGGTGTTCGGGCGGCAGCGGCCTGGCCCTGACGCGGCGCAGCAGCTCGGCGACGGGCGCGGGCGAGTCCACGGGCTGCCCGGTGGGCATCAGGTCGCCCTGGGCGAGGGCGTTGCGCTGCCGCAGCTCGACGGGGTCCATGCCCAGCGCGGCGGCGAGCCTGTCCATCTGGGTCTCGTAGGCGAAGCACGCCTGCACCGCGCCGAAGCCGCGCATCGCGCCGCAGGGCGGGTTGTTGGTGTAGAGCGCGAGGGCCTCCATCGCGACGTGCGGCACCCGGTAGGGGCCGACGCCCAGCGAGGCGGCGTTGCCCACCACGGCCGGCGAGGAGGAGGCGTAGGCGCCGCCGTCGAGGACGATCCGGCCCTTCACATAGACGAGTTGACCGTCCCTGGTCGCGCCGTGCTCGTAAGCGAGGGTGGCCGGGTGGCGGTGGACATGGCCGACGAACGACTCCTGCCGGTTGTAGACCATCTTCACCGGGCGGCCGGTGCGCAGCGCCAGCAGGCAGGCGTGGGCCTGCATCGACAGGTCCTCGCGGGCGCCGAACGCGCCCCCGACGCCGCCCAGGGTCAGCCGCACCCGCTCCGGCGGGAGGCCCAGCACGGGGGCGAGTTGGCGCTGGTCCACGTGGAGCCACTGGGTGGCGACATAGAGGTCGATCCCGCCGTCCTCGGCCGGCACCGCGAGCCCGGACTCGGGCCCGAGGAACGCCTGGTCCTGCATCCCGACGGTGTACTCGCCGCGCACCACGACCTCGGCGAGCGCCTCGGCCCCCTCCGGGTCCCCGCTGGTGACGGGCTGGCGGTGGACGACGTTGGGGTGGGGGACGAACGGCGCGTGGTGGTCGTCGCGTTCGGGGTGCAGCACGGGGGCGTCGGGGGCGGTGGCGCTGGCCTCGTCGTGGACGACCGGCAGAGGCGCGTACTCGACGCGGACGCGTTCGGCGGCGCGGCGGGCGGTCTCGGGGTGGTCGGCGGCGACCAGGGCGACGGCCTCGCCCTGGTAGCGCACCCGGTCGACGGCCAGCACGGGCTGGTCGGCGAACTCCAGGCCGTAGTGGGTGGCCGCCGGCAGGTCCTCGTGGGTGAGCACGGCGTACACGCCCGGCACGGCCAGGGCCTCGGCGACGTCCAGGGAACGGATCTCGGCGTGGGCGTGCGGGCTGCGCAGCGTGTGGCCCCAGAGCATGTCGCGGTGCCACAGGTCGGAGGCGTAGGCGAACTCGCCGGTGACCTTGAGCACGCCGTCGGGGCGCTGGGTGGACTCGCCGACGCCGCCGGAGGTGTCGGGGGCGGTGTCCCCGCGCTGGGTCAGCCCGCTCGGCGGCGGAACGACGCCCGGCGCGGTGGCGGTGCGGGCGGCGGGCCGTTCGATGACCGGCTCGGCCGCCGGCGCGGCGGTCGGCTCAACGGTCATGGTCCGGGCCCCCGTTCGGGTCCGTCGGGGCCTGGGCGGCGCGGGAGGCGGCCAGCCTGACCGCGTCGAGGATGTTCTCGTAGCCGGTGCAGCGGCAGAGGTTGCCGGCGAGCGCCTCGCGGATGTCGGCGTCCCCGGGGTGCGGGGCGCGGGCCAGCAGCTCCTCGGCGGCCAGCAGCAGCCCGGGGGTGCAGAAGCCGCACTGGACGGCGCCGGTCTCGACGAACGCGGCCTGGAGCGGGGAGAGTTCGCCGTCGGGCCCGGCCATGCCCTCGACGGTGCGGACCTCCGCGCCCTCGGCCTGGCCGGCCGCCACCAGGCAGGCGCAGACCAGCTCCCCGTCGAGGCGCACCGTGCAGGAGCCGCACTCGCCCTGCTCGCAGGCGTTCTTGGAGCCGGGCAGGCCCAGCCGTTCGCGCAGCACATAGAGGAGGCTCTCGCCCTCCCAGACGTGGTCGGCGCTGGTGGGGCGTCCGTTGACCGTGAGGGTGAGTCTCATGCCGGGGCTCCTTCGGGCGTCGGCCTGGGCCGGGCGCGCCAGGCGCGGTCCAGGGTGCGGCGGGCCAGCACCCGCACCGCGTGCCTGCGGTAGTCGGCGCTGCCGCGCACGTCGTCGATGGGCGAGCAGGCGGCGGCCACCAGCTCGGCGAAGCGGGCGGCGGCGGCCGGCGGGGGCGGCCGGCCGGTGGCCCAGTGGTCGCCCTCGGCCAGGACCCCGGTGAGGAACTCCTCGGCGCCGGTGGCCCGCAGCGGGGTGGGCGCGGCCGAGCCGACGGCGGTGCGCACGGTGCGGGTGTCGGGGTGCAGCGCGAGGGCGACGGCACAGACCGCGATCACCATCGCGTTGCGGCTGCCGACCTTGGCGAACTGCTGTGGCCCGGTGGCCCGTTGGACCACGACCGAGTGGATCAGCTCGTCGGGCGCGAGCGCGTTCCGTTTGGGCCCGAGGTAGAACTCCTCGACGGGAACGGTGCGGGTGCCGCGCGCGCTGGCCACCTCGACCCGGGCGCCGGCGGCCAGCAGCGCCGGGTGCGCGTCCCCGGCGGGCGAGGCGCTGCCCAGATTGCCGGCGACGGTGCCACGGTTGCGGATCTGGGGCGAGCCCACGGTGCGGGCGGCCTGCGCCAGCGCCGGCAGTTCGGCGGCCATCCGGTCGATCACGGTGCGGTAGGGGACGCAGGCACCGATCCGCACGGCGCCCGGCTCGGCGCGCCAGGCGCGCAGCTCGGGAACGCGGGTGAGGTCGAGCAGGATCTCGGGGCGGCGTCGGTCGAAGTTGATCTCCACCATCAGGTCGGTGCCGCCGGCGAGCGGCACCGCCTCGGGGTGCGCCGCCTTGACGGCCAGCGCCTCCCGCCAGGTGGCCGGGCGAAGGAACTCCATCGAGTCGGCCCTTTCCGCTGCGTTACGGGCGTGGTGGCGTGGTGCGGGTGCGATCGGAGCGGGGCCTCCAGTAGAGCCCGGCGGGGGCGGTCGGCGGCAGTCACCGAAGGGCCGAAGCCCACGACTGGCGGCACTACCGTTCTTGTAGATTCATACGAAGAGAGCCCGTTCCCGAGGAGTTCCGTTCCGGGTGAGTTCTGTTCCGGGTGAGTTCCGTTCCCGGCCGCGAAGGGAGGTGAGGACCGTGCGACTGCGCGCCCTGCTGGAGTCCGAGCGGCTCGGGCTGCGGCTGCTGTGGGGTGGCGAGGAACTGGACCGGCCGGTGCGCGGGGTGATGACCACCGACCTGCGCGACCCCAGCCGCTATCTGCGCGGCGACGAGCTGGTGCTCACCGGCCTCGCCTGGTGGCGCGGCGGCGCCGACGCCGAGCCCTTCGTCCGGGTGCTGGTGGCCGCCGGGGTGGCCGGACTGGCGGCGGGCACGGCCGAGTTCGGCTCCGTGCCGGACGAGCTGACCACGGCGTGCGCCCGGCACCGGCTGCCGCTGTTCGCGGTGGCCGAGGAGGTCGGCTTCGCCGACCTCACCGAGCATGTGGTGCGCCGGGTCTCGACCGAGCGGGCCGGGGACCTGGCCGCCGTGGTGGAACGCCACCGGCGGCTGATGGCGGCCGGGCCCGCCGGCGGCGGCCCGCAGGCGGTGCTCGACCTGCTGGGCTCCGATCTGGACCTGCCCGCCTGGCTGTTGACCGCCACCGGCCGCGCGGTCGCCGACTCCGGCGCGGGGCCGCTGCCGGCCGAGGTCGGCGCCGAGCTGGCCGCCCGGCGGCTGGCCGGCGCG
>NZ_RFFJ01000292.1:2308-5227 GCF_003696235.1 Streptomyces triticirhizae | reverse complement strand
TGCTCGCGACCCGCGCCAGGACGCTGCGGGCCGCGCCCGGCGGCGGCTGGCGGCTCGGCGTCAGCAGCCGCCCGGGCCAGGGCCACCGGCCCGACCAGGAACTCGCCGGCGAGACCGTGGTGCTGGCCGTCCCGCAGCAGGCGGCGCACCGGCTGCTGCCACCCGGCGCGCTGCCCGACGCCGACCGGCTGCTGGCGATCGACAGCGCGCCGATCCTCAACGTCCACGTGATCTACGACCGCCCGGTACTGCGGCGACCGTTCTTCGCCGCCGTCAACAGCCCCGTCCAGTGGGTCTTCGACCGCACCGGCCCCTCGGGACTCGACGCGCTGCCGGCGGCCAGGGGCGGCCAGTACCTGGCGCTGTCCCAGTCGGCGGCAGACGAGGAGATCCAGCAGCCCGCCGAGCTGCTGCGCAAGCGCTATGTCCCCGAGCTGGAGCGGCTGTTGCCGAGGGCGGCCGAGGCCAGGCTGCTCGACTTCTTCGTCACCCGCGAGCGCACCGCCACCTTCGCGCCCACGCCGGGCGTCGGCCGGCTCCGCCCCGGTCCCGTGACCGGCGCCGACGGCCTCTACCTCGCCGGGGCGTGGACCGCCACCGGCTGGCCAGCGACCATGGAGAGCGCGGTGCGCAGCGGCCTCGCGGCGGCGCGCGCGGCGGTCCAGGGAGAGCCCACCCCCCAACGACCGGCTAAGGAGCCCGCGTGAACCCGGCCGCCCCCCGACCCGAAGCCCCCGGCGCGCCCGAGCCGTCCCGGCCCGCACGACCGCCGCACGCCGTCGTCGAACTGCTGGAGCGCAGCCGGGCGTTGACCACGCCAGCGCTGCGCGCCGCCGTGGGCCGGCTGGCCCCGCCGATGGACACCGTGGCCGCCTACCACTTCGGCTGGATCGACGCCCAGGGCCGCCCCACCGACGCCGACAGCGGCAAGGCGGTCCGCCCCGCGCTCGCGCTGCTCTCCGCCGAGGCCGCCGGCGCCGCCCCCGAGGTCGGCGTCCCCGGCGCGGTCGCGGTGGAGCTGGTGCACAACTTCTCGCTGCTCCACGACGACCTCATGGACGGCGACGAGCAGCGCCGCCACCGGGACACCGTGTGGAAGGTGCACGGCCCGGCCCAGGCCATCCTCGTCGGCGACGCGCTCTTCGCCCTGGCCAGCGAGATCATCCTGGACGGCGACGACGCCCACGCCGCGCGCGCCGCCCGCCGGCTGGCCGCCGCCAGCCGGCAGTTGATAGACGGACAGGCCCAGGACATCGCGTTCGAGCACCGGGAACGGGTCACGGTCGCCGAGTGCCTGGCCATGGAGGGCAACAAGACCGGCGCGCTGCTGGCCTTCGCCGCCTCCATCGGCGCGGTGCTGGGCGGCGCGGACGACGCGCTGGCCGACGCGTTGGACGCCTACGGGCGCCATCTGGGCCTGGCGTTCCAGGCCGTCGACGACCTGCTGGGCATCTGGGGCGACCCCCGTTCCACCGGCAAACTCACCTGGAGCGACCTCAGGCAGCGCAAGAAGTCGCTGCCGGTCGTCGCCGCCATGGCCGCCGAGGGGCCGGCCGCCGCGCGGCTCACGGCGCTGCTGACCGCCGACGTGAAGAAGAGCCGCGAGGAGTTCGAGGACTTCGACGAGGCGGAGTTCGCCGCCAGGGCCGAGCTGATCGACGAGGCGGGCGGCCGACGCTGGACCGCCGACGAGGCCAGGCGCCAGTACGACATCGCGATCGACGCGCTGGAGTCGGTGACTCTGCCGGCGGCGACCAGGCGGCGGCTGACGGAACTGGCGGACTTCGTGGTGGTGCGCAGCAAGTAGCTCTCTTTCGGGGAGCGGCCACGCCCGGTGGCCGGGCACCGTGCCTTGCCGGCGGCAGGGGGGCCGCCCGCCCCTGCGGGGCGGGAGTTGCGCCCTGCGGGGGTGGACCAGCCGTGCTCGGCTGGGGGGTTGGGCTTCCGGGCCCCAGGGCCCGGGAGCCTCCGGTCACTCCAGCAGGGCCGCCCGCAGGCGTTCCCTGGCCGGCGGGGTCAGGCCCAGGCCGCGCGTCAGATAGCCCTCGGTGCCGCCCCAGTGGGTGTCGATCGTGTCGAAGGCCGCCGACAGGTACTCGATCCGGGCGTCGAACATCGGCGCGAGCAGCCGTTGGACCTCCGGGTCGAGCGCCGTGGCCCCCGGCCGCGCGGCCGGCTCGTCCCTGCGCACCAGATAGCGGCTCCGCGGGGCGTTGGATCTCAGGTAGTCCTCGGCTATGACCTCCCGTTCCACGCCCAGGGCCAGCAGCACCACCGCCACCGTCAACCCCGCGCGGTCCTTGCCGGCCGCGCAGTGCAGCAGCGCCGGGACGTCCCCTTCGGCCAACGCGGCCAGCACCCGCCCCTGTTCGGCGGTCCTGCCGAGCACGATCGAACGGTAGGTCTCCTTCATCTGCTCCTCGCCGCGCCCCTCCGCCAGCTGCCGCCGCAGCCGGTCCACGTCGCCCCGGCGCACCAGGTCCCAGAACGCGGCGCCGTCGGCCGGGTCGTTGAGCGGTATGTTCACGTTCCGCACCCCGGGCAGGGCCACGTCGTGCCCGTCCAGCTCCAGGTCGGCCGCGTTGCGGAAGTCGAAGACCGCCCGCAGGCCCAACGAGCCGAGGAACGCCGCGTCCTCGGCGGTGGCGTGCGCGAGGTGCCCGCTGCGGAAGAGGCGGCCACGGCGCACCGTGCGCCCGTCCCGCGCGGGGAGCCCGCCCAGGTCACGGAAGTTCCGCACCGCCGTCAACAGGGGCTCCGTCGGCACCTCGGTCATCCTGACTCCTCCCGCCCGACCCCGCCCGGGGTCCTCGGGCCCCGCCCTGGGCCCCGCACCGCAAGCGACCCTACGGCACCGGCCGAGCCGGCCGGAATGTCAGACCCGGCCGGCATCATGGGCCCCATGAGTCAACGCCCCGT
>NZ_RFFJ01000292.1:0-2298 GCF_003696235.1 Streptomyces triticirhizae | reverse complement strand
CCCGTCCCCGACCGGCACTCCGCCACCCAGCCCGACCCTCCCGACCCCTCCGATCTCTTTCCCCGCCCGCCGCACACCGTCGCGCCCGGCGCCGTCCACCTCCCCGACTGGCTCGGCCAGGAGCGCCAGCGCGAGCTGCTGACCGCCTGCCGCGCCTGGGCCCAGCCGCCGGCCGGGCTGCGCCAGGTGCGCACCCGCACCGGCACGATGTCCGCGCGGCAGCTGAGTCTCGGCTGGCACTGGTACCCGTACGGCTATGTCCGCACCGTGGTCGACGGGGACGGCGCCCCGGTCAAGCCGTTCCCCGACTGGCTGGGGGAGTGGGCCAGGGCGGCGGCCGCCGCCGCGCTGCCCGAGGAGCCGGCGCCGGCCGAGCCCTATGACGTCGCCCTGGTCAACCACTACGCGGCCGGCGCCAGGATGGGGATGCACCGGGACAGCGACGAGCGCTCCCCGGCGCCCGTGGTCTCGTTCAGCCTGGGCGACTCCTGCGTCTTCCGCTTCGGGAACGTCGAGAGCCGGGGCCGCCCGTGGACGGATGTGACGCTGCGCTCGGGGGACGCGTTCGTCTTCGGCGGGCCCGCCCGGCTCGCCTACCACGGGGTGCCGCGCACCGATCCCGGCAGCGGCCCGCCCGCGCTGGGCGTGCGCGGCCGGCTGAACGTCACGGTCCGCGCCTCGGGCCTGACGGACGGCTGAGCCCGGTCGGCCGGGCCCGGTCAAGTCGCTTCGCCAGATTCACCCGATGGGAGCTGGCGGGGGGTGGCGAATGTCAGAACTATGCCTGTTCGCCTGTCTGTTGGCGCCTAGCGTTGCTTCGGCAGATCTGACCGGCACGATAAGGACACCCATGCCAGTACCCCTCCGCCAGGTGGCCCGCACCGCTCGCCATGGCCGGCCGACCGGCCGGGGCTCGGTGCTCCGCGAGCCGGGGTTCCGGCGCCGACTGCTGGCGCTGGCGGTGCTGCCGGCGGCGGCCGTGGCGCTGCTCGCCGCGCTGGCGGTCGGCTATGTGTTGGAGAGTCGCCCCGCCGTCGACGGCCAGGGCTCCGACGGGGCGCTGTGGGCGGTGCTCACCGGCGCCACCCTGCTGACCGGGGCCGTGCTGGCGCTCGCCGCGACCTTCGCCGGCGCCGAGGCGGCCGGACAGGCCGGCCGGCTGCACGCCCTGCGCCGCCAGGCGGCCAGGGGCCGCGTCGAGCTTCAGGCCCTGCTCGACCAGGTCGAGCGCGGCGAACGCATCAGACCCCCCGAGAGCCCGGCGCCGACCGAGCCGGGCGACCAGCCGCTGGACCAGCTGCGCCACGAGATCGCCGTCAGCCGACACGCCGCCCAGTGCGCCGTCGCCCAGGCCGTCGCGCTCGCCGACGAACGCACCGGCACCGACGAACGCGTCGAGGTCTTCGTCAACCTGGCCCGGCGGGTGCAGTCATTCGTGCACCACCAGATCGAGTACCTCGACGAGTTGGAGCACGACGTCGAGGACCCCGAGCTGCTCAAGGGCCTCTTCCACCTCGACCACCTGGCCACCCGCATCCGCCGCCACGCGGAGAACCTGGCCGTGCTCGGCGGCGCCATCTCGCGGCGCCAGTGGAGCCGCCCGGTGCGGATGTCCGAGGTGCTGCGGTCCAGCGTCGCCGAGGTGGAGCAGTACTCCCGGGTCAAGCTGGTGCCGCCCGTGGAGGGCACCGTGCGCGGGCACGCGGTCGCCGACGTGGTGCACCTGCTGGCCGAACTGGTCGAGAACGCCACGGAGTTCTCCGCCCCCGGCACCCAGGTGCTGCTGCGCGTCGAGCCGGTCACGGCCGGGCTCGCCGTCGAGGTGGAGGACCGGGGCCTGGGCATGACCCCGGCCGAGCAGAGCCAGATGAACGCGGTCCTCGCCGGCGCCGAACGGCACTCCGTCACCGCGCTGTTGCAGGACGGCAGGGTCGGCCTGTTCGTGGTGGCCACCCTCGCCCGCCGACACCAGATCGGCGTCCGGCTCCAGAGCAACATCTACGGCGGTGTCCAGGCCGTGCTGGTGCTGCCCCACGAGCTGTTGGGGGACGAGGCCGAGGGCCACTTCACCCCGGGCCGTGCCCTGGGGCCCCCGCTGGGCGCCACCCGTTTCCCCTCGGCGCCGAGCACGGCCGAGGCTGCCACCCCGGTCCCGCTGCCGCCCACCGTCACCGCCCCCGACCTGCCCGTTCCGGCCGCCGGCGCCGGGCGCGACCACCGGCCGCCGCTGCCCAGGCGCCGCCGCCAGCAGCACCTCGTGCCGCAGCTGCGGGACGCCGTGCCGCCGCGCCCCGAGCC
>NZ_RFFJ01000291.1 GCF_003696235.1 Streptomyces triticirhizae | reverse complement strand
CGGCCCCGGCCTCGGGGCTCAGCCCGGCCCGCCCCCGCCGGCCCGGTCCGCCGTGCGGCGGGCCCGTGCCCCCGTGGTCAGCGCGCCCAGCAGCAGCACCAGCGCGCCACAGCCGCTGATCACCCACCAGCCCGCCGCCCGCGACCCGGCCGCCAGCACCGTGCCCACCACCGCCACGCCCAGCGCCGACCCCACCTGCCGCCCCGTCGAGGCCACCCCGGCCGCGACGCCGGCCTGCGCCTTGGGCATCCCGGTCACGGCGGTGTGCGTGATGGGCGCGTTGACCAGCCCGAAGCCCACGCCGAAGAGCACATAGCCGGTGAACAGCACCGGCAGCGGGGTCTCCGGGTCCGTGCCGGACAGCCACGCCCCGCTGAACGCGATCGCCGCACCCGCCACCACCAGCGGGCCACGCCCGCCGATCAGCCCGATCAGCTGCCCCGACAGCGGCGAGAACACCAGCGTGGTCGCCGCCATCGGCAGCAGGTAGAGCCCGGCCTGGAGCGGGCTGAGGTGCCGCTCGTCCTGGAGGTAGAGCGTGTTCAGGAACAGGAAGCCGGCCAGCGCGGCGAAGGAGGCGATCGCGATCACGAAGGCCCCGCTGAACGGGACGCTGCGGAAGAAGTCCAGCTCCACCAGCGGCTCCCGCCGCCTGGGCTCGTAGACCAGCAGCCCCACCAGCGCCAGGGCCGCCACCCCGACGCCCGCCAGCAGCAGCGGCGAGGTCCAGCCGACCCGCCCGCCCTCGATGATCCCGAACGTCAGCGCCCCCAGCAGTGTGATCACCAGCAGCTGCCCCACCGGGTCCAGCCGCCGGGGCCTGGGCGCCCGCGACTCCGGCACGAAGAGCGTGGTGAGCACGAGCGCGGCCAGCCCGATCGGCAGGTTCAGCCAGAAGATGGAACGCCACCCGAAGGAGTGCACCAGCGCGCCGCCCACGATCGGCCCGATCGCCATCGAGATCCCCACCACCCCGCCCCAGGCGCCGATGGCCCGCGCCAACTCCCGCCGGTCGGTGAAGGTGTTGGTGATGATCGACATCGCCACCGGGTTGAGCATCGAGCCGCCCACCGCCTGCGCGGCCCGGAAGGCGATCAGCCAGCCCAGGCCCGGGGCCAGCGCGCACAGCACCGAGCCGGCGGTGAAGATCACGAGGCCCACCCGGAAGACCCGGCGCCGCCCCAGCCGGTCGGCCATCGAGCCCGACAGCATCAGGAACGAGGCCAGCACCACCGTGTAGACGTCGAGGGTCCACTGGAGCCCGGAGACATCGGCGCCCAGCTCCCGCCCCAGGTCCGGCAGGGCGACGTTGAGCGCGGTCACGTCCAGGCTGACGATCAGCAGGCTCATGCAGCAGATGGCCAGGATCAGCAGCCGGCGACGGCGGGGCAGGGTGTCGTTCTCGGGCACGGTCACTCAGCGTAGCCCGTGGCCGGGCGGCGCTCCCCGGCGAGAACGGGGAATACCGGGAGCGAAGGAGACGTTGCGACCCTCGGACCCGAAGGGTGCCGACGCCGCCCACCCGCCATGTCACGCAAGGAGGGCACGTGTCCCCGACCTCACCCGCCACCCATGTCATCGCCTACCGGGCCGCCGAACAGCTGCTGGACGCCGGCGATCCGCGCGGCGCGCTCAAGCTGCTCGACCCCGTGGTCAGCGCCTATCCGGAGAACACCTCCGCCCGGCTGCTGCGCGCCCGCGCGTTCTTCCTCGGCGCACAACTGCGCAGCGCCGAGCAGGAGTTCCAGGTGATCCTGGAGCGCGAGCCGGACAACGCCTACGCGCACTTCGCGCTGGCGCGCACGCTCCAGCGCGCGGCGCGCGGGGACGAGGCACTGCGCCACTTCCGGCTGGCCGCCGCCCTGGACCCCAAGCCGGACTACCTGGCCGCCGCCCGCTTCGGTGAGCCCGGCTGACCGCGCCCCGGCCCGACGCCTCTGAGGCCCGCCGTTCGCGACGGGCCCCGGGGGAGGGCACCATGGACCGATGCTGATCGGGGAGGCGCGCGAGGCAGCGCGGGACTGGGTGCGGAGCAACGCGGCGGCCGAACCCTGGTTCGCCGGGGCCTACTTCGGCGGATCGACGGTGGGGCTGCCCGACGGGGCCGAGGTGCCGCGGGGCTCCGACATCGACGTCATGGTGGTCACCACGGACGCCGAACCCCCCACCAAGCCGGGCAAGTTCCTCCACCGGGGCGCGCTCGTCGAGATCAGCCTGGTGCCGCACGCCGAGCTGGCCAGCCCGGAGGCGGTGCTCGCCGACTACCACCTGGCCGGCCCGTTCCGCGCCGACACCGTGATCGCCGACCCCACCGGCCGTCTGGGCCGGCTCCGGCGCTCGGTGGCCGAACGCTTCGCCGAGCCCGCCTGGGTGCGGACCCGCTACGAGCACGCGCTGGGCCGGGTGCGGAACGGCCTGACCCGCGTCGCCGAGACCGCCACCGACGCCGCCCCGCCCTCGCCGGCGGCCGTGCTCGGCTGGCTCTTCCCCACCGGGATCGCCACCCATGTGCTGCTGGCCGCCGGCCTGCGCAACCCCACCGTGCGGCTGCGCTACCTGCGCACCAGGGAGCTGCTGAGCGAACGCGGCCTGCTCGACGCCTACCCGCCGCTGTTGGCGGCGCTCGGCTGCGCCACCCTGACCGCCGAGCGCGCCGAGGCCCATCTGGCCACCCTGGCCGAGGTGTTCGACGCGGCCGCGCCCGTCGCCGCCCGCACCCCGTTCCCGTTCCGTTCGGACGTCCAGGCGCCGGCGCGGCCCGTCGCGATCGACGCCAGCCGGGAGCTGATCAGGGCCGGCCGCCACCGCGAGGTGGTGTTCTGGCTGGTGGCGACGCAGGCCCGTTGCCAGCTGGTGCTGGCCGAGGCCGGGACGGAGGACCAACGGCGGGCGCACGCCCCCGGGTTGGCCGCCCTGCTGGCTGACCTGGGCCTGGGCACCACGGCCGACCTGGCCGAACGCGCCCGCCACACCCTGGGCACGCTGCCCGCGCTGACCGCGACCGCCGAGGAACTCCTCGCCGGCTCCACGCGCCGCCCGCCGTCAACCGACCGCTAGGTCGTGTCCGTAGAGTCTCGTCGGATCAGACCGCGGCGTTGGACGCGGTGCGTCGCAAGGCGCCGGATCGCAGCTCATACCTGGCCGTGTTCGCGCGATGCGGTAACGCGGCGAGGTGCCGCGTATGGCGTCGCGGGCCCGGCGAGACTTTACGGACACGGCCCAGCCGGGGCTCGTTGAGCCTCACGCGCCGTGGCCGGCGAGGAAGCGCCGGACCGCCGTGGCGATCGCCCCGGCGTCGATGCCGGCCGCCCGCAGCTGCTCGTCGGGCTTGGCCGAACCCGGCATGGTGTCCACCGCCAGCCGCAGCAGCCGGGGCACCTCCCGGCCGTCGGAGAACGCGTCCAGCACCGCGTCGCCAAGACCGCCGGCGTGCCGGTGGTCCTCCACCGTCAGCAGGCAGCCCGTCTGCTCGGCCGCCTCCCGCAGCGTCGCCGCGTCCACCGGCTTCACCGAGTACAGGTCGATCACCCGCACCGGCACACCCTCCTCGCCCAACTCCTCGGCCGCGCGCAGCGCCTCGTGCACCGTCACCCCGGCGGCCACCACCGTCAGCCGGTCGCCGGGCGAGGAGCGCAGCACCTTGGCGCCGCCGACGGGGAAGCGTTCCTCCGGCGGATAGATCACCGGGTCCGCGCCGCGTGAGGTGCGCAGATAGCGCAGCCCGCCGGTCTCCTCGGCCATCTCGGCGACCAGCTGGGCGGTCTGGTTGGCGTCGCACGGGTAGAGCACCGTCGCGTCGTGGAGCGCCCGGAACATGGCAAGGTCCTCAAGGCCCATCTGCGAGGGCCCGTCCTCGCCGATCGCCACCCCCGCGTGGGAGCCCGCCAGGCACAGGCCCACCCGGCTCACCGTCGCCATCCGCAGGAAGTCGTGGGCCCGGGTGAAGAACGCGGCGAACGTCGAGGCGAACGGCAGCCGGCCGCGCACCGCCATCCCGACCGCCGTCGCCACCAACTCCTGCTCCGCGATGTAGCACTCGAAGAACCGGTCCGGGTGCTCCTTGGCGAAGAACTCCGAACGCGTCGAGTCGCTGACCTCGCCGTCCAGCGCCACCACCTCGGGCCGCGCCGCGCCCAGCGCCGCCAGCGCCTCGCCGTAGGCGTTCCGCGTCGCGACCTTCTCGCCCACCTCGTAGCGCGGCAGTTCGGGCTGGGGCCCGCCCGGGGAGCGCGGAACCGTGGTCGCCTCCGGGCGGCGCACCTCGACCCGCAGGTCGCGCGGGCCGCCCAACTCCTCGACGGCCTCCGCCTCGTCGGGCACGGGCTTGCCGTGCATCCCCTCCCGGTCCTGCACCGCAGCGACCCCGCGCCCCTTCATGGTGCGCGCCAGGATCGCGGTCGGCCGGTCGGTGACGCCCGCCGCCTCCGTGTAGGCCGCGTCGATCGCCGCCGGATCGTGCCCGTCGACCTCGATGGTGTGCCAGTCGAACGCGGCGATCCGCCGCCGGTAGGCGTCCAGGTCCCACTCGTGCCGGGTCGGGCCGCGCTGACCCAGCCGGTTGATGTCCAGGATCGCGGTCAGGCTGGACAGCCGCTCGTAGCCCGCGTGTTCGAACGCCTCCCAGACCGAGCCCTCGGCCAGCTCGCTGTCGCCGCTGAGCACCCACACCCGGGACTCCGCCTCCTGGAGCCGCTGACCGGCCAGCGCGACGCCCGCGCCGATGGGCAGCCCCTGCCCCAACGAGCCGGTGGCCACGTCGACCCACGGCAGCCGGGGCGTCGGGTGACCCTCGAGACGGCTGCCCAGGGTGCGGAACGTCAGCAGCTCCTCGTCGCTGATCGCGCCGGCCGCCTTGAACGCGGCGTACAGCAGCGGCGAGGCGTGGCCCTTGGAGAGGATCAGCCGGTCGTTGCCCGGGTGCTCGGGCCAGTCGAAGTCGTAGCGCAGATGCCGCGCCAGCAGCACGGCCATCAGGTCGGCCGCCGACATCGACGAGGTCGCGTGCCCCGAGCCGGCCGTCGAGGTGGCGCGCACCGCGTCCACCCGGAGCTGCTGACCCAACTCGGCCAGATACTGGTCTGCGGATGTCATCTGCCTGCCTCCCGGATGCGCGCGGCCGGCTCTGCGGTGGTTTCTCGCGCTTCGTTCGCGCTCGGGGCGCCCGTGCCCGCGCGAGCGCCGGGCGTCCGCGCCCCCGGGTACCCGCGCGCGACGGGTCCTAACGAGCCC
>NZ_RFFJ01000290.1 GCF_003696235.1 Streptomyces triticirhizae | reverse complement strand
CAAAAGACGCGGCAGTCGTGGCGGCCGGCCCACCGGCTTCGACAAGACGATCTACAAGCGGAGGAACGAAGTGGAGCGAACGATCAATGCCCTCAAGAACTTCCGCGCAGTGGCCACGAGGTTCGACAAACGCGCCTACGTCTTCCATGGCACCGTCACCGCTGCCTCGATCCGACTCTGGCTCCGCTCATGATCCGCCGGACACGACCTACCGCGTCGCCGTCTACCACCACCTCATCCCCGGCCTCGGAGCCCATCGCCTGGAGAGGCTGGAGCCCGAGCACCTGGAGCGCTTCTACAAGAAAATGCAGGACAACGGCAGCGCTGCCGGCACCGCACACCAGGCTCACCGCACCATCCGCACAGCACTCAACGAGGCCGTGCGCCGCCAGCACCTCACCTCGAACCCGGCTTCCATCGCGAAGGCCCCCAAGGTCGAAGAGGAGGAGGTCGAGCCATACACGGTCGAGGAGGTCCAGCGCCTCCTCGCCGAAGCGGGCAAGCACCGCAACACCGCCCGCTGGGTCATCGCGCTCGCCCTCGGCCTGCGCCAAGGCGAGGTCCTCGGCATGCAGTGGGACGACATCGACTTCGAACTCGGCGTCATCCGCGTGCGCCGTGGCCGACTGCGGCCCCGCTACAAGCACGGCTGCGGAGACCGCTGCGGACGCAAGCCCGGCTTCTGCCCCCAGAAGATCAACACCCGTCGTGAGACAAAGAACGCCAAGTCCCACGCCGGGCAACGGCCCATCGGCGTCCCCGAAGAGCTGCTCCAGGTCCTGTGGCAGCACCGCGATGAGCAGGCCCGAGAACGGCTCCGGGCCCGTGACCTGTGGACGGAGAAGGGGTACGTCGTCACCTCACCCATCGGCGAGCCTCTCAACCCCAACACGGACTATCACAAGTGGAAGGAGCTACTGAAGGCCGCCGGTGTCCGCGACGCCCGCCTTCACGACGCCCGCCACACCGCGGCGACGGTCCTGCTCATCCTCGGAGTCTCCGATGCGATCGTCGACTCCATCATGGGCTGGGAACCCGGCAAGTCCGCCCGGATGCGCCGCCGCTACCAGCACCTGACCAGCCGCGTCCTCAAGGACACCGCCGCCAAGGTCGGCGGCCTTCTCTGGGGCACGGACCACACGGGGGAAAGCGATGCGCCGGCAGTCGGCCAAAGCCCCGTTCCCGCCGTGCTGTTGGTGTACGTCGCCCGCCTCGGCGAGCGGCGCGTCCCCTTCCTCCGCCGCGAGCACGCCTCCGAGGTCGTCACGCGCTGGAGCGAGGACTGGCCCGATCACACCGCCGAGGTCGAGGAATGGGACCGCTGGCGCTGGGAACACCAGGGTCCCGGCGACGCGAGCGCCATCCGTGACCGTGTGCCGGAGCGGACCATTGTCTTCCACGCCCGGGCCCTGTTCCGCCCCGGCGGGGAACGTACGGCGACCGGGGTCCCGGAGCAGTGGTCGGTACCAGCCTGGGACTTCGAGACCGACCGCTACACCAACCGCATCTCGGCCCGGCGCACAGCCCGACGCCCCGGAACGGGCCAAGAAGTCGAAGCCCAGGTCCGAGGCACGGACAAGGACGCTGTGGAGGCAGCCTTCGCCGAAGCGTGTGCACAAGCTGTGGACCGCGCCCGACACCCGGGGAAGTACGGCGACACCGACGACTGGTAGTGCTGCGGCGCTATCGGTCAGGCAAGTGTGCAGGGGATGGGATGGGGGCGCCCGCTGGACGCCTGGTTCGGCCGCACGGTCCGGAACTGGTAGTAGAGCCGCCAGTTCCGGACCGTGCTGAATGGAAACTCAGGCCACGGCCGTGGGGGCGGCCGTCGTCTGCTCGGTGTGAATCCGATGGAGCAGCTGTAGCACCTCGTCGTAGACGCCGTCTGGAGCGTCGGTTTCCAGGACCAGCCTGGCCACTACGTCGAGGGCCCGGTCCATCGTCCCGTCGGAGGTCCGCTTCGCCCGTTCAATTCGCTTCAGGTGGCGGGCCACCTCCGGTCGGGCGCCAGCGAACGCGGCGGGCAGCCTGTCGAGGGCGTCGGACAGCTCCCAGCCCTCGGGGATGAAGTACGTCGCCTGTGTCGGCTCCTGGCTCCACACCTTCACCGTGGGTTCCGTGATCCGAGGTCCGCTGGTGATCTCCACGTCCAGGAGCAGCTTCGAGGCAGCACGGTACAAGGCCGTCAGATCCGGGTCGTGGCCTTCGAGGATTACCTCGGAGACGGTGATGCCCTCGGAGGAGAGAAGGACGCGGGCAAGTACGGCTGCAGTGTCGAGAGAGGCCCGCTCGGGGTCGTAGGTGACGATGAAGCCGTCCTCGTCACGGCGCAGCATGATGGCGTCCGCCTGCTGGGCATCCCCCTGGCGCAAGTGAAGCGACACGGCGAAGAGACGCCCACGGGTCAGAATGGTCATGCCGAAACCTCCGCTCGTTGCCAGTTCCGCCCAAGGGCGTCATGGTGGTCGCCGCTGTGGCCATGCTGCTGGATGCACAGCAGGCGGTCGGGCCAGGTGTCGTCGGTGTCTGGCTGGCCGTCCGCCCGATTACCGGTCAGCGGGTCGCGGTCGGGGCGTCGCTCCAGACACTGGGATCCGGCGAGGCCGGTGAGGGCGGTGCGCATCGGGCTGGGGTCGACACTCGTGCGCTGGCTGGCTATCTCCGCCATGTGCTTCGGGATGGCCTCCAGGACCACCTGGAGTGCGGCCTGCGGGTCGTCAGCCTCACTGCAGATGTCGGCCAGTTCCTTGGCCAGCTTCGCGATGTCAGGATTCCCGATCGGCGTGATCCGGCCGCTCTCGGCGACGAGGGTGCCCGAAGGAAGCGTATCGAGCTCGTTGTCGGTGGTGGTCATGCGATCGCCTCGCCCTCGGCCTCATCCGATGCGCGTTCGTCCACGGGGGCAATCACGAACTTTTGGAGAAGCGTGTAAGCGAGCTTGAGCTCCGAGCCTCCATCGCGCTCCATGAGCTTGTGCAAGTAGATCCCGGCCTCGACCAACAGGGTCGTGACGCCGCAGTACGAATCGGCCATGGCGCGAGGTGCCTGCCAGGAGACTGAGGTGGGCCCGGAGACGACGGCTGCGGGCGCGGTGGAAATGCACCGTCCGTCTGGGGGCGGCGTCACCGTTGATGTCGCGGGAATGACGGGAGTCATGATCGTTCTCCTCCTTGGAGCGTGGGCGAATGCCCTTGCTGGAGAGTTGGCTGTAAGCCAGTGAGGTCTGGTCCTGCTGTCCTAGTCGCCCCGTCGGCGGGCGGGCCAGGCGTCGTTCCCCGTTCGAGAGACATGCGGCCCGAAAGCTCTACCCAGCAGTACGATCCGTGCTTTGATGGCAGCCCGGCGGCTATGTCAGCCTCCGAACGAGGTGGGCCTGAGGCCCGAGGCAGGCGACCGGGTGTGGGATGAGGCACGTGCGGGACCGGGCTACTCGCCGTTGTGTCGCAGGGGCGACAGGTGGAAGAAATACGCGGCCGGTGCCCAGCACGGGGACTCGTCAGGGCCACCGGCGGATGCAGACTGTCTGCCCAGGTCCGCAGCGATCCGATCATGGCAACTGAGACCAAAACTGAGACCACCCAACGACGTAGGGCCCCACCGCCGGAGCGGTGGGGCCCTACGTTCAGCCCGGTGAAGGCTGGGCGGAGGATACGAGATTCGAACTCGTGAGGGTGTGAACCCAACACGCTTTCCAAGCGTGCGCCCTAGGCCTCTAGGCGAATCCTCCGCCGGACACGATACAAGACCCGGGAGAGTGGTCGCGAACCCGCTTCCCGTGGCCCGGGGGTGTGAGGGGGAGGGGTGGCATCCGGTAGGGTTGGCGCCAGCCCCTCACGCGGCGCTATCTCGCTGAACTCCCCCAGGGCCGGAAGGCAGCAAGGGTAGGTGAGCTCTGGTGGGTGCGTGAGGGGCCCTCGCGTTGTCAGTGGGGGCCTATATCGTCGGTGTCGTGTCCTCCCTCGCGCTGTATCGCCGCTACCGACCCGAGACCTTCGCCGAGGTCATCGGGCAGGAGCATGTCACCGACCCGTTGCAGCAGGCCCTGCGGAACAACCGGGTCAACCACGCGTATCTGTTCAGTGGCCCGCGAGGCTGTGGCAAGACCACGAGCGCGCGGATTCTCGCCCGCTGCCTCAACTGCGAGCAGGGCCCCACACCCACCCCCTGCGGGGAGTGCCAGTCCTGCCGTGACCTGGCGCGGAACGGCCCCGGTTCGATCGATGTGATCGAGATCGACGCCGCCTCGCACGGCGGCGTCGACGACGCCAGGGACCTCCGGGAGAAGGCGTTCTTCGGCCCGGCGTCGAGCCGGTACAAGATCTACATCATCGACGAGGCGCACATGGTGACCTCGGCGGGGTTCAACGCCCTGCTGAAGGTGGTGGAGGAGCCGCCCGAGCACCTCAAGTTCATCTTCGCGACCACCGAGCCGGAGAAGGTCATCGGCACGATCAGGTCGCGCACCCACCACTACCCGTTCCGGCTGGTGCCCCCCGGCACGCTGCGGGAGTATCTGGCCGGCGTCTGCGCCAGCGAGTCGATCCCGGTCGAGGACGCGGTGTTGCCGCTGGTGGTCAGGGCCGGCGCCGGTTCGGTGCGGGACTCGATGTCGGTGATGGACCAGTTGCTCGCTGGTGCCGCCGAGGACGGCGTCACCTACGAGATGGCCACCGCGCTCCTGGGCTACACGGACGGCGCCCTATTGGACAGCGTGGTCGACGCCTTCGCCACCGGCGACGGCGCGGCGGCCTTCGGCGTGGTGGACCGGGTGATCGAGGGTGGCCACGACCCCCGCCGCTTCGTGATGGACCTGCTGGAACGGCTGCGGGACCTGCTGATCCTGGCCGCCGTCCCCGACGCGGCGGACAAGGGCCTGATCGACGCCCCCGCCGACGTGCTGGACCGGATGCGGGACCAGGCGACGCGGATGGGCGCGGCCGAGCTGAGCCGGGCCGCCGACCTGGTCAACACCGGGCTGACGGAGATGCGCGGCGCGACCTCGCCCCGGTTGCAGCTCGAACTGATCTGTGCGCGCGTGCTGCTGCCGGCGGCCTACGGCGACGAACGGTCCCTCCAGAGCCGGTTGGAGCGGCTGGAGCGGGGCGTTTCGTTGGCGGGCGTCCCCGCGGCCGGCGCCGGTGCGCCGGGCCCGGCGGCGCCCCCCGCACAGGCACAACCCACGCAGGCGCCCCCCGCACAGGCGCAGCCCGCGCAGCCGGCCCCGGGGAGCCCGCCGCC
>NZ_RFFJ01000029.1 GCF_003696235.1 Streptomyces triticirhizae | reverse complement strand
TCGGCACCGCCACCGCGACCGGGGTCGCCGGCCTCGCCGCCGGCGCGGCCGGCGGCGCGTTCGGCCAGGCCGCCGCCTCCGAGCCGGGCGAGCCGGCGCTGAGCACCCTGGGCAGCACGACGGTTCCGTTTCACGGCGTTCATCAGCCGGGGATCACCACGCCCCTCCAGTCGCGGAGCCATCTGGTCGCCTTCGACCTGGTGGACGACGCCGGCAGGCGCGGCGCCGCCGCGCTGCTGCGCCGCTGGTCGACGCTGGCCGCCGCGCTGATGGCCGGCCGTCCCGACGAGGCGGGCACGGGCATCGCTGACGACGCGGGACCGGCGTCGCTGACGTTCACCTTCGGCTTCGGGCACGGCTTCTTCGATGCCACCGGACTGACCGCGCTGCGCCCCGAGGCACTGCGCCCGCTGCCCGCGTTCTCCCAGGACGCGCTGGACGAGGCGCGGTCGAACGGGGACCTGTGGGTGCAGATCGGGGCCGACGACCCGCTGGTGGCGTTCGAGGCGCTGCGCGCGGTGCGGCGGGCCGCCGAGGGGACGGCGCGGGTCCGCTGGCGGATGGCCGGGTTCCACCGCAGCCCGGGGGCCACCGCGCGGCCGATGACCGGGCGGAACCTGATGGGTCAGGTCGACGGCACCAACAACCCGAGCCCGGACGACCCGGACTTCGAGCGGCACGTCTTCGTGCCGGCGGACGGCGAGCCGGCGTGGATGGCGGGCGGTTCCTACGCGGTGGTGCGCCGCATCCGGATGCTGCTGGACGACTGGGAGGGGCTGACGGGCGAGGAGCGGGAACGGGTGCTGGGCCGGCGGCGGTCCGACGGTGCGCCGTTGACCGGGGGGAGCGAGACCAGTCCGGTGGACCTGGCGGCGACGAACCCGGACGGCTCCCCGGTGATCCCGGCCAACGCGCATGTGCGGGTGACAGCGCCGGAGAGCAACGGCGGGGCGACGATGCTGCGGCGCTCGTTCTCCTACGACGACGGGTTCCGCGAGGACGGGGCGCCGGACGCCGGGCTGCTGTTCGTCTGCTGGCAGGCGGACCCGCTGCGGTCGTTCGTCACGGTGCAGCGGAAGTTGGACCGGGGGGACGCGCTCAGCGCGTTCGTACGGCACGAGGCGAGCGGGCTGTTCGCCGTGCCCGGCGGTGCGGCGGAGGACGAGTATGTCGGCCAGCGTCTTCTCGAAGGCTGAAGCGCCGCGTCCCCGGGACCCGGACGGGGCTACCGTGACTGCTATGACTTCTGCGAGCCGCTACACCTACCTGGGCCCCGAGGGGACGTTCACCGAGGCCGCGCTGCGCACGCTGCCGGAGGCGGCGACCCGGGCGTTGATCCCGATGATCTCGGTGCCGGCCGCGCTGGACGCGGTGCGGGTGGGTGAGGCCGCCGGCTCGCTGGTGCCGATCGAGAACTCGGTGGAGGGCGGGGTGACCTCCACGGTGGACGAACTGGCCACCGGGGAGCCGCTGATGATCTACCGGGAGGTGCTGCTGCCGATCGCGTTCGCGCTGCTGGTGCGGCCGGGCACCAGCCTGGAGGACGTCAAGACCGTGACCGGGCACCCGGTGGCCCAGCCGCAGGTGCGCGGCTGGCTGGGGAGGCATCTGCCGGACGCGGTCTGGGAGTCGGCGGCCTCCAACGCGGACGGCGCGCGGCTGGTGCAGGAGGGACGGTTCGACGCGGCGTTCGCCGGCGAGTTCGCCGCCGCGACCTACGGGTTGACGCCGCTGGTGACCGGCATCCACGACGCGGACAACGCGACCACCCGCTTCGTGCTGGTGGGCCGCCCGGCCCGGCCGGCGGCGCCGACCGGGGCGGACAAGACCTCGGTGGTGCTGTGGCTGCGCGAGGACCATCCGGGCGCGCTGCTGGACGTGCTCCAGGAGTTCGCGACCCGGGGGGTGAACCTGAGCCGGATCGAGTCGCGGCCGACCGGCAAGGGCATCGGGCAGTACTGCTTCTCCGTCGACTGCGAGGGGCATGTCGCGGAGCGCCGGGTGGGGGAGTCGTTGATGGGGCTGCGGCGGCTCTGTTCGGACGTGCGGTTCCTGGGCTCCTACCCGAGGGCGGACCAGGTGCGGCCGACGGTGGTCGAGGGGACGCGGGACGCGGACTTCCTGGCGGCCTCCGACTGGCTGACCCGGTGCCTGGACGGCCGGCCAGGACCGGCCTGAGGCGGGCGGCGCGGACGGCGGGTCCCGGAGGTGCGCGCCGTCGGGGCCGCTGGCCTGTGGACTGTTCGGCAGGTTATCCACAGGGCACCCACCGTGGCTGTGTATAAGTCGATACGCGGGAGCGTTCGGAGAAACGGGCATTAGGCCCATATCCGGATACTGTGCAGCACGTCACCCATCGCGCAATGAGCCGCTTTTCGTCACCCGAATCACTCCGAATAACTCCTGAGAGCGAGCGAGTTTCCCAGAGATTCTCGTGGATTCCCCCGGAAGTGCGAATGACAGCGGTTTGGGCGGGGAATTATCCGCCGCACGCTCGGCGGGGTCGAAGATCGACTGCCGTTCATCCACAGGCCGGGGCCCGGGCCTGTGGATAACTTTCCGGCGGCGGTGGACAGAGCCGTGGACGAGGCGGCGGACAAGGCGATGGGCGGGCGGCCGACGGGCCCCGGGGAACGGCCGCCGAGGCCAACGGGCCGGTTTGCCGGCGCCGGCGATTCATGGGACAAAACAGGCGAAACAGCCCGGCGGGCTTTTCCGTTTCAGGGCCCGACAGGGGCCCGGTAGCCTGTCGGACGTGATTGACCTTCGACTGCTCCGCGAGAACCCGGACCTGGTGCGCGCCTCGCAGCGCGCCCGTGGTGAAGACGTCGACCTGGTGGACCGGCTGCTGTCCGCCGACGAGCGGCGCAGGTCCTCCGGAACGCGCTTCGACGAGCTGCGCGCCGAGCAGAAGCGGCTGGGCAAGCTCATCCCGCGCGCGCAGGGCGAGGAGAAGGCCGAACTGCTCGCCCGCGCCGGCGCGTTGTCGGCGGAGGTCAAGGCGGCCGACGCCGAGCGCGAGGAGGCCGCGGCCGAGGCGGAGGCGCTGCTGCTCCAGCTCTCCAACGTGGTCCACCCGGACGTTCCGGTGGGCGGCGAGGACGACTTCACGGTGCGCGAGACCATCGGCGAGATCAGGGACTTCGCGGCCGAGGGCATCACCCCGCGCGACCACCTGGAGCTGGGTCAGGCGCTGGGCGCCATCGACACCGAGCGCGCCGCCAAGGTCTCCGGCTCCCGCTTCGCCTATCTGCGCGGCGACGGCGCGCTGCTGGAACTGGCCCTGGTGAACGCGGCGATCGCGCAGGCCACCGCCGCCGGCTTCGTTCCGATGGTCACGCCGACCCTGGTGCGACCGCGCGCCATGGAGGGCACCGGCTTCCTGGGGCAGGCGGCGCAGGACGTCTACCGCCTGGAGCAGGACGACTACTACCTGGTCGGCACATCCGAAGTCCCGCTGGCCGCCTACCACATGGACGAGATCATCGAGGCCGACCAGCTGCCGCTGCGCTACGCCGGCCTCTCGCCGTGCTACCGCAGGGAGGCCGGTTCCTACGGCAAGGACACCCGGGGCATCTTCCGGGTGCACCAGTTCACCAAGGTCGAGATGTTCTCGTTCGTCGCGCCCGAGGAGGCCGAGGACGAGCTGGAGCGGCTGCTCGGCTGGGAGAAGCAGTGGCTGACCTCGCTGGAGCTGCCGTTCCGCGTGATCGACGTGGCCAGCGGCGACCTGGGCTCCTCGGCCAGCCGCAAGTACGACTGCGAGGCGTGGTTCCCCACGCAGGGCCGGTACCGCGAGCTCACCTCGACCTCCAACTGCACGGACTTCCAGGCGCGTCGGCTCCAGGTCCGGATGCGCGAGGCGGGCCGCACCCGGCCGCTGGCCACGCTGAACGGCACGCTGTGCGCGGTCTCCCGGACCATCGTGGCGCTGCTGGAGTACCACCAGCGGGCGGACGGCTCGGTGTACGTGCCCGAGGTGTTGCGTCCTCACCTCGGCGGGCGTGAGGTGCTGGAGCCGGTCGCCCGATGAGCCACGCGCGCCCCGGGCCGCTCGCCGGGGCTCCCGTTCCGGCCCAACCGGCCGGGCCCGGCGGCCCGTTCCCCTACCGGCTGATCGCGACCGACCTGGACGGGACGCTGCTACGCACGGACGAGTCGATCTCGCCGCGCACCAGGGCGGCGCTGCGCGCGGCGGTCGCCGCCGGCGCGCTGCACGTCGTGGCCACGGGGCGCAGCGTGGCCTGGACCCGGCACATCCTGAGGGACCTGGGCTACGAGGGGCTGGCCGTCTGCGGCCAGGGCGCGCAGCTGTACCACGCCGGCGAGGACCGGCTGGTGACCTCGGTGACCCTGGACCGCGCGCTGGCCAGGGCCGTGGTCACGCGCCTTGAGGCGGCGTTCGGCCCGTTGGGCGTCGCGGCCAACCGCGACGGGCTGAACGGGCAGGTGGTGATGGACGAACGCTTCCACACCGGGCCGGGCAGCGGCTTCGGCGAGGACGCGGGAACGGGCCCGGGGCCGGACGCGCCGCAGCGGGCGCGGGAGCGTGCGGCGCTCTTCGCCGAGCCGTTGATCAAGCTCTATCTGCGCCATCCCACCTGGGGCGACGACGAGTTGGCCGCCGCGGCGACGGCCGAGGTCGGCGACGCGGTGGGGCTCGTGGTCTCCGGAGAGGGCCTGGTCGAGGTGCTGCCGCTGGGGCTCGGCAAGGCCACCGGGCTCGCGCTGGCCGCGCGCCGGCTGGGGGTGCGGGCGGCCGAGGCCATCGCGTTCGGGGACATGCCCAACGACCTGTCGATGTTCGCCTGGGCCGGCCACTCCGTGGCGATGGGCGGGGCGCACCCCGAGGTGAGGGCGGCGGCCGACGAGGTCACCGAGGGCAACGACGCGGACGGCATCGCGCTGGTGCTGGAACGGCTGCTGACCCGGGGACGTTGACCCACGCCCCTCGCACCCGGGCGCCGCCGGGGGCGCGCGCCGCCAGGGAACCGCCCGGAGTTACGCCCCGTCGAACCGCCAGTAGCGGAGCCGTGTTCGATGTTGGGGGGCCATGTGAAGATTGTTTTTCTGTTGAACAACGCCTATGGGATTGGCGGCACCATCCGCTCGGTGGCCAATCTCTCCGGCGCCCTGGCCGAACGGCACAGCGTGCGGATCGCCAGCCTCTACCGCTCGCGCACCACGCCGAGCCTGCGCTTCGACCCCCGGGTGCGGATCACCCCGCTGATCGACCTGCGCCCCGGGGCCAGGGACGCGGCGGGCCAGGGGCCCGAACCCGCCGAGCCCAGCGCCGTCTTCGCCGAGCTGCCGATGAACTACGGGCGGGTCGCGCCCTCCCGGCTCAGCGACCTTCGGATGGGGGAGTTCCTGGAGCGGGTCGACGCCGACGTGGTGATCTCGACCCGGCCGACGCTCAACGTCTATCTCGCGCGCCTCGGCCAGCCGCGCTATCTGCGGGTCGCCCAGGAGCACGTCACCTACGACGCCAGGGCCAAGCGCGCCAGGGCCGTACAGCTGTCCGCCGCGCGGGAGTTGGACGCGCTGGTCTGCGTCTCGGCGGCGGACGCCCAGCGGTACGCCGAGGTCCTGGCCGACGCCCCGGTCCGGGTGGTCAGCGTGCCCAACTGCTCCCCCGCCCCCGCCGTCCCGCCGGCCGGCGGCGACTCCCGGGTGATCGTGGCGGCCGGCCGGCTCGCGCCGGTGAAGCGCTACGACCGACTGATCGACGCGTTCGCCGAGTTGGCGCCGGAGTTCCCCGACTGGGAACTCCGGATCTACGGCCGGGGCGTGGAACGGGACAACCTGCGCCGGCGCATCGGCGAACTCGGCCTGCACAACCGCGCGCGGCTGATGGGGGCGGCCTCGCCGATCGAGACCGAGTGGGTCAAGGGCGCGGTGGCCGCCGTCTCCTCGGACGCCGAGTCCTTCGGGCTGACCATCGTGGAGGCGATGCGGTGCGGGGTTCCGGTGGCGGCCACGGACTGCCCGCACGGCCCGGGAGAGATCATCTCCCATGGCGAGAACGGGGTGTTGTCGCCGCTGGCGGGCGGCAGCGCGGCGCTGGCCGAGGCGCTGCGTCCGCTGCTCGCGGACGAGGCGCTGCGCGGCCGGCTGGCGGCGGCGGGGCGGGCGTCGGCCGCCGCCTACGACCCGGCGGTGATCGCGGCGCGGTACGAGGAACTCTTCCGGGAGTGGGCCCCGAACGCCTCGGGCGCCGGGCCGGAACGGCCGCAGGAGCCGAGGGGCGGGTGGCTCGGCGGGCTGTCGCGGATCTGGCGCCGCTCGTCGGCGCCGGGAGGGCGGCCCCGGGGATACGGCGAGAGCGAGGCGGACGGCGGTGTGCGCGTCTCGCTGGACGGGCGGTCGCTGCCCAGGGGCGAGGGCGAGTTGCTGCTGCGCCGACGCCATGACGCGCTGGGGCGGGAGATCCTGCTGCCGCTGCCGAGGGTGCGCGGCACGCGCCGGGTGGAGTTGCTGCTCGGCCCGGAGAGCCTGGAACTCCCCGAGGGGCGCTGGGACTTCTTCCTCGGGCGCGACGTCGCCGGCAGGGCGCTGCGGGTGGCCGCCGACCAGGTGCGCCAGGCCGCCCTCGTCGGGGCGCTCCCCCAGGTCGGCGCGCGGGGGGTGACCGCGTGGATTCCGTACCGCACCAAGGACGGCAACCTCACGGTGCGCAGCTGGCTGCGTCCGGCCCACGCCGAGGTGACGGAGGTGCTCCTCGACGGGGACGCCGTGGGGGTGCGGGCGCTGCCGATGGGCCCGGGGGGCGTCGCCGTCGGGGCGTGGACGGCGCTGGCCGAGGGGGTGGGCGAGAACGCGGGCCCCGGGTTCGCCGTCGAGTGCCAACCCGAGGGCGCCTCGGGCCTGTTGCTCACCATCCCCCACGAGGCGGCGCTGGCGGCGCACACGACGTCGCGCAGCGACTGGCGGCTGTCGCTGCGGGCGCCGGACGGCACCGGCGCGCTGGTCGCCCGCATCGGCGGCGACGCGGTGGACCGCCGCAGGACGGACCTCTTCCCGGCGCTCGACCTGCCCCACCCCAAGCGCGGCCCGGTCCGCCTCCGCGTGCGCTACACCGGCGACCACGACCTGGCGCTGACCATCACCGACCAACCCACGGACGGCTCCTGACCGTTCGGGCCCGGTGCCCCCGCCCTCCGGGACGGGGAGAACCGCCGGCCGCCGGGGCCCCACGGCCCGGCGCCCGGCCCCGTCCCCCTTCTCCCGGCCCTGAGCGGGAGTTCGCCCCCGCTGCCGGAACGCCAACCCTCGGCCTCGGTCCGGACCTTGGATCACCCGCCACCGCCCGCCGGCGGCGGGCTCCCGGCCCTTGCCGGAACGCCGACTCCGCCGTCGCGCCACGCCTGAACACCCGGCATCATCGCGACACTTCGAGCAGCCTTCCCACCCCGCACCGGCCCGCAGCGCCACCCGGCACCGGAGTGGCACCCAACCAACCGGCCCCCGCCCCGAAGCGCTACACCGCCCCGGCCAGCAACCCGCCCAACCCACCACGGAATGCCCCGACCCGGCTGGTGGCCCGCCAACCCGCCGGGGCCCTGGCCCGTCATCGACCACCCACCGGGAGGCCCCCGGCCCGCCGGGCACCCGGCCTACGACCAGCCCCGCGCGAAGCGCCACCGCCCCGCGCTTCGCGCGCACGCCCGCACGGCCAGCGCACCGCGCGCACCCCCCAGCCCGCGCGGCCAGCGCACCGCGCGGCGCGCCGCGCGCTCCCCGAAGCCGCCCGCAGGGCTACCCGTCGCCGGTGACCGTCAGCGCCGTCAGGCGGCGTATCGAGTACCACGTGCCGAGCACCGTGGCCGCGACCAGCAGCACCAGCGCCAACGGCAGCGCCACGTCCGACGTGACGTCGGCGCCCGAGGCGGCTATCCCCTCGGCCAGGGACAACGACCACTGCTGCACGCTGAGCGTGCGCACCCCGGGCAGCGTGCTGCCCAACAGCGCCTCCCAGACCAGCGCGTAGATCAGCCCGAAGACCACCGCGTTCCGCGAGACCGTGCCCAGCAGCAGGAAGATCGCGCTGTAGGCGACGGCCGCGACGGCGGCCGCGACGGTGTAGGCCGAGGCGATGCCCTGACTGTTGCCGTTGAGGATCAGCCCGGACACCAGGATCGGCGCCGTGGTGAAGGCGACGGTCACGGCGATCGCGACGGTCAGCTTGGTCAGGATGATGGTGCGCCGTGGCAGCGGCTTCGCCAGCAGATAGACGATCGATCCGTCGTCGATCTCCGGCGCGATGGCCCCCGTGCCGGCGACGACGCCGATCAGCGGGACCATGGAGGCGAGGGCGAAGCCGCCCAACACCTCGACGGCCGCCCCGTCGTCGCTGCCACCGATCAGCCGGACGGCCAGCGAGATCGTCAACAGCAGCGCGGGCAGGGCGATCAGGATCAACACCCGGCGACGGCCGAGCAGGGCCCGGTAGGTGAGCCGGGCGACGGTGTGGTTGTACATCGCGGAGGGGCTCCTTAACGGCGGTGCGCCGAGTCGAGGGCGGAACGCCGGCGGAGGGCCACGCGGCGCGGCGCGGCCGACGGGCGGGCGGAACGGCGAAGTCGAGGCAGTCGAAGAGGTCGAAGCAGTCGAGGCATCGTCGTCACGTCCCCACCAGGTAGGAGAAGACGTTCTCCAGGGACTCGTCGGACGGCGCGACCGTCAGCAGCCTGATGTCCCGCTCCCTGGCGAGCGAGGGCAGCCGCTCCGTGAAGCGCGCGAAGTCCACGGCCTGCACCCGCAGCGCGTCCTCGGCCACGTCCACCTCGATGCCCGAGGTGGAGGCGTCGGCGATCAGCGCGGCGGCCAGCGCCCTGTTGTCGCTGGAGCGGATCAGATAGCGGTGCGGCCGGTCGGTCATCAGCCGGCGGATCTTGCGGAAGTCGCCCGAGGCCGCGTGCCGGCCGGCGACGACCACCTCGATGTGGCTGGCGAGTTGCTCGACCTCCTCCAGGATGTGCGAGGAGAACAGGACCGTGCGGCCCTCGTCGCCCATCTTGGCCAGCAGATCCATGAGTTGGAGCCGCTGCCTCGGGTCCATCCCGTTGAACGGCTCGTCCAGCAGCAGCACCGACGGGTGGTGCACCAGGGCGGAGGCCATCTTGACCCGCTGCCGCATCCCCTTGCTGTAGGTGTCGATGCGGCGGTCGGCGGCGTGCGTCATCTCGACCGTGGCCAGGGCCTCGGCCGCCGCCGCCCTCGGGTCGGGCAGCTGGTGCAACTCGGCGTTGGCCAGCACGAACTCGCCGCCCGTGAGGTAGTCGTACATCCCCTCGCGCTCGGGCACGAGGCCGATCTGCCGGTAGCAGTCGGCGTTCCGCCAGATCGGCTTCTCGTCGAGGGTGACCGTGCCGGCGGAGGGCGCCAGGAAGCCGCTCATCATGTTGATCAGCGTGGACTTGCCGGCGCCGTTGGGGCCGAGCAGGCCGGTGACGCCCGGGCCGATCGTCATCGTGATGTCGTTGACCGCCACCACGTTGCCGAACCAGCGTGAGGTGTTGGTGATATGGAGGGTGGTCACAGCCCGGCCTTTCGGTAGCGGCGTCCCAGCAGCAGGTAGCAGACGACGGTGACGAGGATCGCCATCGCCAGCAACGCGAACCCGGCCCCGTCGGTCGGCGTCTGCTCGTACGGGTAGCCCGACCTGCCGTCGAGGAACGAGGACTGGATGCCGTCGATCAGCGACCCGGGCGAGAACAGACCTATCCAGCCGACCGCGTTCTCGCTGCCCTGCTCGTAGGCGACGGCCTGAAGCGCGGTGACCGCGAAGTACGGGATGGTCAACACCCCGATCACGGCGGCCACGCCGAAGCCACGGCGCGGGGTGAGGCTGGCGACCCAGAGCGCGAGCGCCGCGTGCAACAGGGCGAAGAGCACCGAGAGCGCCATGCCCTGGGCGAAGCCCCTGGTCTGCTCGGCGAAGCCCAGGTCGGCCAGCAGCCCGCCGACATAGGCGAGGACCAGCGGCAGCGCCACGAAGAGGAAGATCGCGCAGCAGAGCGCCGCGTACTTCGCTACCACGTAGTCGCGGCGCTCGATCGGGCGCGAGAAGTACAGCGGGGTGACCTTGAACCGCAGGTCGAGCGAGACCATCTGCGGCGCCGCGAGCGCCACGTACAGCCCCACGATGGGCTGCATGAACAGCGCGTAGCTCGTGTACTCGATGGGCAGCTCGTCGAGCCCGACGAAGGCGGCGATGGCCACCATCACCACCGCGGGCGCCATCATGATCGCGAACAGGCCCATCGGCAGCACCTTGGAGCGGGCCGACCGGCCGAGGCCGAAGGAGCCGCGCAGCGAGTGCGTGAAGAGCGCGCGCCGCGCGTAGGAGATCCCGAGGCGCTCGCCCGTGTAGTTGCGGTAGCCGATGTTGTGGATGCGGGCATCCGTGCCGGTGCTCATCGGGTGACCTCCGCGTTGCTGACGTCGGCTGCCTGGTCGGCGGCGTCCTCGGCGCCGCGCGAGCGGAACACCTCGGCGATCTCGTGCCGCCCGCGCTCCATCCGCACCAGGCCCAGGCCGAGTTCGACGACGGCGTCCCTGACCACGTCGTAGACGCTCTCGTCCGTGATCTCAAGATGGATCTGCCGGCCCGGGGTCGTCACCGTCTCCACGCCGGCCGCCGCCAGCGCGGTGCGCAGCGCCGCCGTCCCGTCCGGGTGCGCGTCGCTGTCGGTGACCTCGACGGCGAGCGAGGCCGTGGCCTCGACGAAGCTCGCCGTGGTCTGCGAACGCAGCAGCCGGCCGCCGTCGATGACCACGATGTGGTCGCTGGTGCGCTCCAACTCCCGCAGCAGATGGGAGGTCACCAGCACGGAGATGCCGAAGTCGCTGTGGATGCGGCGGATCAGGCCGAGCATCTCGTCCCTGCCGACCGGGTCGAGCCCGTTGGTCGGCTCGTCCAGCAGCACCAGCTTCGGGTCGTGCACCAGCGCCTGTGCCAGCTTGACCCGCTGCTTCATGCCCGTCGAGTACCCGCCCATGGGCCGGTACCGCTCCTCGTAGAGCCCGACGTGGCGCAGCGTGTCGGCCGTCCGCTCCCGGGCCGCCGTGCGCGGCAGGCCGGACATGCAGGCCATGTGCACCACGAACTCGGTGGCGCTCACATCGGGCGGCAGGCAGTCGTGCTCGGGCATGTAGCCCACCTGCGCCCGGATCGTCTCGCCCTGGGCCGCCGAGTCGAGGCCGAGGACGCTCGCAGTCCCCTCGGTCGCCGGGGCCAGTCCCAACAGGATCTTGATCAGGGTGGACTTCCCCGCACCGTTGGCACCGACCAGGCCGGTGACCCCGGGCTGGATGTCGATGGTCAGGCCGTCCAACGCGGTCACCCGGGGATACCGCTTGGTCAAGCCGTTGGTTTCAATCACGCTCACGACCACGACGGTAGCCGTGACCTTCGTCTCGCGCGTCAGCCCTCAGTAGGCATCCTCTGGTCCAGCCCCTAGGGGCCAACACTCAGACCACTGGCCGACCAACGCCGCCCGACCCCCTACCAAAGGACTACCGTCTATCCCCTGACCTGCGCCATTCCCTCCAGGGCAATCCGCTCGAAGACCTCGGGGTCCGTGGCGAAGACGGAGTCCTCGACCGGCCAGTGCACGACGAGTTCGTCGAAGCCCAGCTCGACCAGATGCCCGGCGTGATCGACGAAGGCGTCCACCGAGTCGAGCGTGCCGACGCCCGCCGGGCGGTCGCTGGAGTCCAGCAGCACCCGCCGCACGTCGCCCGGCTGCCGGCCGCTGTCCTCGCAGACGCTGTCCAACAGCTCCAACTGCCGGGCCAGGCCGGCCCGGTAGTCGGCCGGGCTGGCGTCGTTGCCCAGCGTCTTGGGGTCGCCCGTGGTGACCCAGCCCTGCCCGTGCCGCGCGGCCAGCCCCATCCCGCGCCGCCCGGCGGCCGCGACCACGAAGGGCAGCCTGGGCCGTTGCACACAGCCGGGCTGGTTGCGCACCTCGTGCGCCGAGTAGAAGTCGCCCCGGAACGAGACGCCGGCGGCGGGCTCGGCCTCGTCCCCCTCGCCGCCCCGGCTGAGCACCCGGTCCAGCAGCCGCAGGAACTCGGCGAACCGGTCGGCCCGTTCCCTCGGCGTCCAGGCGTCGTCCCCGAGCGCGGTGGCGTCGAAGCCGGTGCCGCCCGAGCCGATGCCCAGCGTGACGCGGCCGCCGGAGATGTCGTCGAGGCTGAGCAACTCCTTGGCCAGCGGCACCGGATGGCGGAAGTTGGGCGAGGTGACCAGCGTGCCCAGCCGCAGCCGCTCGGTGACGACGGCCGCCGCCGTCAGCGTGGGCAGCGCCCCGAACCAGGCGCGGTCGCGGAAGCTCCGCCAGGAGAGATGGTCATAGGTGTAGGCGGTGTGGAAGCCCAACTCCTCGGCGCGCTCCCATCGCTGTCGCCCGCCCTGGGCCCAACGGTGGACGGGCAGGATCACGGTGGAAAGCCGCAGCGCAGGCTCGGGGGAGACAGCCATGAGCAGCAAGCGTAGGCCCTTTCCTGGCACGGTACCGCCGCTTCCCGACAAGCGAGGGGGGCGCACAGACGAGTGAGTCACCGCACGGAAGTGCGCGCATATGCTGGGTGACTGTGCCAGTACTTCCCGAGCCCGCCACGCCCTCCCTACGCCCCCAACTCATCGCATCCGACCTCGACGGCACCCTGCTGCGCCACGACAAGACCGTCTCGCCCCGCACGGCGGCGGCGCTCGCGGCCGCCACGGCGGCCGGCATCCGCGTCGTCTTCGTCACCGGCCGCCCGGCGCGCTGGATGGAGGTGGTCAGCGAACACCTCCACGGCGAGGGCGTCGCCATCTGCGGCAACGGCGCGGCCGTGGTCGACCTGCGGAACGACGCGCGGCTGATCGAGGTGCGCCCCCTGCCCAGGGAGAACGCGCTGGCCGTGGTGCACGCGCTGCGCACGGCGGCCCCGGGAACGACGTTCGCCGTTGAACGCACCATCGGCATCCACCAGGAGCCCGGCTACCCGCCGATGACCATGGACCCGGCGATCGAGGTGGCGCCCGTCGACAAGTTGCTGGCCGAGGGCGACACCTACCGGGGCGCCCCCGTGCTCAAGCTGCTGGCCCACCACGACACCCTCGCCCCCGACGCGTTCCTGACCCTGGCCAGGGAGACGACCGGCCGGTGGGCCGAGTCCACCCGGTCGAGCCCCTCGGCGCTGCTGGAGATCAGCGCGCCCGGCGTCAGCAAGGCCACGACGCTGGCGCTGCGCTGCGAACGCGCCGGCATCGACCCGTCGCGGGTCGTCGCCTTCGGCGACATGCCCAACGACCTGGAGATGCTGACCTGGGCCGGCACCGGCTACGCGATGGCCAACGCCCACCCCGCCGTCCTGGCGGCCACCGCCCACCACACCGACACCAACGAGAACGACGGCGTCGCCCAGACAATCGAACGCCTGCTGCTCCTCCCCACGTGACGCGTGACGCTGGCCGCTGGGCTTTCGGGGAACGGGCACCGCCGGCGGCCGGCCCGTGCGGGGCGTGCCCAACGGGCGCTGGCCGCTGGGACTTGGGAAGGGGTCGTATCGCCGCTGCGCGCGGGACCGTTGATCGCGAGGCTTTCGCGGAACGGCCGGAGGCCGCAGGGCCGCTGAGCCTCTTCTTGGCAAGGGTTGGCCGCGGGCCACCGGGCTGTCGGCGCCGCCGGACGCGGCACCCGTTGCCGAAGCACCCGGTGAACGACCGTCACCGCTCGTCCGGTTGAGCAGCGGCGCACCTCAGCAGGCAACGGCTCGCAGCCGCACGGTGAACGACCACCGCGGCCGGCCCGCCGGAGAACCCGTCGCCGACCGCCCGGCCAGCAACGGAACGACCGCCGTCGCTCGGCCCGTTGGCCACGCGGGCGACGCCACCCGACGGCCGGACCATCCGACGAACGACGACCGTCGCCGCCGTTCAGCCACCGGACACAGCGCACCAGGCCGCCAGGCCGAAGGCGCCGGCCCGGCCAGGGCTAGTCGTCGCCGCTGGAGAACTCCGGGCTGCTGAAGTGCGGGCTGCTGTAACGGAGTCGCGGGGTGCGCCCCTCCGGCGGGGGCGCGTCGGCCAACTCCCGCCGCAGCAGCGGGTTGAACCCCTGGTCGAGCAGCGCCCGGCGCCACTCGGCGCGGGCGACGGCGACCTCCTGGGTCAACGCCACGCTCGCGGCGGGCGCCGAGGCCCTGATCGAGGTGGAGCCGTTGCGCACCGCCGCCACCAGCAGCGCGCCCACCGCGACCAGCGCGCCTCCCGACGCCAGGAGCGCGAACGCCCAACCCACCGAGCGCATCGAGGAGGCCACCGCCGGCTCGGGGCTGGCCAGCCGCAGCGCGTACCCGAGCAGCAGAAAGATCACCGCGCTGATGCCCGCCAACACCGGAACCAGCGCGAACGCGACCAACAGCCCGCCGCTGCCGCGACGGCCGCCGCCCCCGTCGCCGCCGACCGCCGCGCCGGCGCCACGTTCCCGGCCGTCCGCCTCGCGGAGGCGCTCGCGCAGCGCCGCGAACCGTCGGTACTGGGGCTCGGCGGAGAGCAGGATCTCGGGCAGCGCGGCCAACGCCAACTCCCGCACGCGCGCCATGCGTTCCGGCCCCACGTCGGCGGCCAGCCGGGCAGCGCGCAGCGCCTCCTCAAGCACCCGCTCGACCTCGGACCGGTCACCGGCCGGCAGTTCGACTGGGCTGTTCATGGGCGCCCCCAGATGCACTCAGGCAGAGAGCTGTTGAACAAGGACGTGAGCCAGGGACCAAGATGGTAAAGGGCCAGGCGCGATTCGGACAGGAAAATAGCCGGAGTTCGTACGACTCCGCCCTATCGTCCCCCCATCCCCTGCCCAGCCACGCCCCACCCACACCTCCCGCCCCAACCGGCAGGCACGGGCGGCGCGACGCGCGCCCCGAAGACAACGCGCGCCCCCGAACCGGCGCGGGGACCCGCGCGCGAGCGGCTACGCCCGGTCCTGGTCGGGCAACGGCAGCCGCGCCACCAGCAGTTTGCCGCCCATGGTCACCCCGCCGTCCATGGCGATGGCCAGGGAGTCGGCGTACACGTGGGGCCCCTCGACGCCGGGCGGGGCGTCCTCGCCCGCGCCGTCCGGGTCGGCGTCCGAGCCGCCCGTCTCCCCCGTCAGATAGGGAATGGGGCTGTGCCCGTGCACGACGCGCTTGCCGCCGAAGGTGTCGAGCAACTCGCGCACCGCGCCGGGCCCGTCCTCGTCGCGGAACGCGAACCGCTTGGTGAACTTGCGGAACAGCTCCCAGGTCTCGCCGACGTCGTTGCGCTGCAACGCCTGCCAGATCGCGTCGTTCACGTCGTCGACGGCGCTGCCGTAGTCGAGGTAGGAGGTGGTGTCGGAGTGCACCAGCAGGTGCCCGTCGGCGACCGCCATCGAGTCGAGCCGGGACATCCACTGGATGTGGTGGTCGCGCAGCCGCTCCATGTCGGTGCGCTGGCCGCCGTTCAGCATCCAGGCGGCCTGGAAGGACGCGGTGCCGGCGGCGGAGTCCACGGGGGTGTCGGCGAAGCGGCTGGCCCCGATCAGCAGCAGCTCGTGGTTGCCCAGCAGGGCCTTGCAGTACCCGCCGGCGGCGGCGGCCTCGGCGGAGAGCCGCATCACCAGGTCCAGCACGCCGACCCCGTCCGGGCCACGGTCGGTGAAGTCGCCCAGGAACCACAGCCGCGCGTTGCCCGCGGCCCAGTGGTCGTCGGCGTCGGTCAGGCCGGCCTCGCGCAGCGCGACCCTCAGCTCGTCCAGATAGCCGTGCACGTCGCCGACCACGTAGAGCGGGCCGACGCCGCCGTCCATGACCGGGATGTCCGGCAGGGTCGGCGTATACAG
This sequence comes from Streptomyces triticirhizae, assembly GCF_003696235.1. GTDB lineage: Bacteria > Actinomycetota > Actinomycetes > Streptomycetales > Streptomycetaceae > Streptomyces > Streptomyces triticirhizae. The sequence goes on along the minus strand of NZ_RFFJ01000029.1, from coordinate 26,552 downwards.
ATCGGGAGTCGCCTCGGCGCCGCCCGGGGGCGTGCCGCGCCCCGCCACTGGTCCCTGGTCGGCCCCCTGAGTCATCGACCCCTCCACCACTGCGCGCCGCCTCCACCTGCGGGACCCGAACGATCGGGCCGGGTCCCCATGCCGTTCGCCCATCATAGGAATCCCGGTGGCCAGTTGTGACACACCTGGGGGAGACCGTTGCCAGGCCGGTAACTGTTTACCCGAAACTATCGTTCGACGGCAGGGGGCTTGCGGGGGGCTGCCACAGTCGCGCGCTCGGTGCGGCGCGCCCCCGGCTGCGAGGAGGCGCGCACCAGAAGCTCGGTGGGCATCATCCGGAACTGCGGAACGCGGCCGGTCTCGCCGCCCTCGATGGCGTCGATCAGCAGCTGGATCACGGCGGTCCCGATGCGGCCCGGCTGGAGGGAGAGGGTGGTGACGGGCGGTTCGGTCGCCGCGTAGACGGTGGACTCGCTACAGCAGACCAGCAGCAGGTCGTCCGGAACGCGCAGGCCGTAGCGGCGCGCGGCGGCGAGCAGGTCGGTGCCGTTGGGGTCGAAGAGCCCGTAGACCGCGTCCGGCCGGTCGGGTCGGGCCAGCAGCCGGTCGGCGGCCATGGCGCCGGCGCACGGGTCGTGCGCGGGGTACGCCTCGTAGACGGGCTCCTGCCCGGCGCGTTCGCACCAGTTGAGGTAGGCGGTGGTGGACAGCCGGGTGTAGGTGTCGGTGCTGGTCCCGGTGAGCAGGCCGATCCGGCGGGCGCCGGCGGCGGCGAGGTGGTCGAGGAGCCCGGCGACGGCGGCCTGGTGGTCGTTGTCCACCCAGGCCGTGACGGGCAGGTCGCCACCCGGCTGGCCGTCGGAGACCACCGGAATGCCCTGCCGCACCAGTTCGGTGACGACCGGGTCGTGGTCGGAGGGGTCGATGACCACCGTGCCGTCGAGGGCGACGTTGGACCAGACGTCGAAGTCCCGGTGTTGGGAGGCGGCGGGCAGGATCACCAGGGCGTAGCCCCGGGCGAGCGCGGCGGAGGTCGCCGCCCTGGCCATCTCCGCGAAGTAGGCGAACTCGGTGAAGGTGAACGGTTCTTCGCCGTAGGTGGTGACCGTCAGTCCGATCAGCCCGGACTTGCCGGTGCGCAGGGTGCGCGCGGCGGCCGAAGGGCGGTAGCCCAGGCGGTCGGCGATGGCCCGCACATGGCGGCGGGTCGTGTCCGGCAGCCGTCCCTTGCCGTTGAGCGCGTCGGAGACAGTCGTGATGGAGACGCCGGCCGCTGCCGCCACCTCACGAATGCCGGCCCTGCCGCTGGTACGGCGGCCCTTGGCCCGTGGCACCGGATGCTTCGCTGCTGTCATGGCGACCTGATGGTAGGCCCGGAGACGAGCGGTTCTCGGGGGCGTGAACGGGCCCCCGAGCAGACGTTTCCGCATGGTCAACACGGCCTCCCGGCCTGGGATCAGAAGATCCACCAGGTCAGGCGTCCCGGCTTCGACGCACTCGGCGCGCGGCCGCAGGGGAGGGCCGCCGGCTTTCAACGTCGCTCGGCTCACTCGATCGAGTGCGGCGCGCCGGCAGCTCGACGGGGGCGCGCAGCAGGTCGGATGCGCCGGCCCGACGGGGTGGCGCGAGCCGGGCTCGCCCTTAGGGTGAACGGGTGACCGCTCAACCTTCTCCCTCCCAGGACTCCTCGCGAGGCGCCGCGTCGGCGGGCGTCGGCCCCCGGCTGCGCGCGGCGCTCGACGGCCTGCCGGCCTACGTTCCCGGCCGGGCCAGGGCCGCGACGGACCGCACCTTCAAGCTGTCGTCCAACGAGAACCCCTACCCCCCGCTGCCGGGGGTGCTGGAGACGGCCGTCGCCGCCGCCGGAGCGCTCAACCGCTATCCGGATCTGGCCAGTTCGGCCCTGACCGCCGAGTTGGCGGAGCGGCTGGCGGTGCCGGCCGACCACCTCGCGCTCGGCACGGGCTCGGTGGGCGTGGCCCAGCAGCTGGTGCAGGCCACGGCGGGCCCGGGCGACGAGGTGGTCTACGCCTGGCGGTCCTTCGAGGCGTATCCGATCGTCGTCCAGATCTCCGGGGCGCGTTCGGTCCGGGTGCCGCTGACGGCGGAGGAGGAGCACGACCTGCCGGCGATGGCGGACGCGATCACCGACCGCACCCGGCTGGTCTTCGTGTGCAACCCGAACAACCCGACCGGCGCCGCCCTGCGCCGCGCCGAGCTGCTGGCCTTCCTCGACCGGGTGCCGTCGGACGTGCTGGTGGTGCTGGACGAGGCGTACCGGGAGTTCAACCGGGACCCCGAGGTGCCCGACGGCGTGGAGCTGTACCGGGACCGGCCCAACGTCTGTGTGCTGCGCACCTTCTCCAAGGCGTACGGCCTGGCCGGGCTGCGGGTCGGCTACGCGGTGGCGCACCCGAGGGTGGCGGCGGCGCTGCGGAAGACGGCGGTGCCGTTCGGGGTGAGCCAGATCGCGCAGGACGCAGCGATCGCCTCGCTGCGCTCGGAGGAGGCGCTGCTGGAGCGGGTGGCGGCGCTGGTCGCCGAGCGGACCAGGGTGACCGAGGCGCTGCGCGCCCAGGGGTGGACGGTGCCGGAGTCGCAGGCCAACTTCGTGTGGCTGCGGTTGGGGGAGGCCACGGCGGAGTTCGCGGCGCGCTGCGAGGAGCGGGGCGTCACGGTGCGTCCTTTCCCCGGGGAGGGCGTGCGGATCACGGTGGCCGAGCCGGAGGCGAACGACCTGGTGCTGGCGGTGGCGGGCGCGTTTCTGGCCGGCGGCTCGGGGCCGAGCTGATCTGAGGCCGTCGCACCCCGGCTGAGCTGGGAGAACACCGCGCCTTCACGAAAAGGACACCCCGGGTGAAGCCCGGGGGAGAGCGCGGCGCATAATGGCTTGTGAATGTGAATACGTTCACAAGCACAGGAGCGGACCCATGGACCTCGCGCTCGCGCCGGAGACGTTGGCACGGTGGCAGTTCGGCATCACGACCGTCTACCACTTCCTCTTCGTTCCGCTGACCCTCTCCCTGGCCAGCCTGACCGCAGGGCTCCAGACGGCGTGGGTGCGCACGGGCAGGGAGAAGTACCTCAGGGCCACCAAGTTCTGGGGGAAGCTCTTCCTGATCAACATCGCCATGGGCGTGGTCACCGGGATCGTGCAGGAGTTCCAGTTCGGGATGAACTGGTCCGACTACTCGCGGTTCGTCGGGGACGTCTTCGGCGCCCCGCTCGCCTTCGAGGCGCTGATCGCGTTCTTCTTCGAGTCCACCTTCATCGGCCTGTGGATCTTCGGCTGGGACAAGCTGCCGCCCAGGCTGCACCTCGCCACCATCTGGACCGTTGCGGCCGGCAGCGTCCTGTCGGCGTACTTCATCCTGGCCGCCAACTCCTGGATGCAGCACCCCGTGGGCTACCGCATCAACGAGGAGACCGGCCGCGCCGAACTCACCGACATCGTGCGGGTGTTGACGCAGAACACGGCGGTGGCCCAGTTCGCGCACACCATCACGGCGGCGTTCCTGGTGGGCGGCGCGTTCCTGGTCGGGATCTCCGCGTTCCACCTGCTGCGCCGCCGGCACATACCGGTGATGCGCACCTCGCTGCGGCTGGGGCTGGTGACCATGGTGGTCGCCGGGATGCTGACCGCGTTCACCGGCGACCGGCTCGGCAAGATCATGTACGAGCAGCAGCCGATGAAGATGGCCGCCGCCGAGGCGCTCTGGGAGACCGAGGCGCCCGCGCCGTTCTCGCTCTTCGCGGTCGGCGACGTGGACGCCGGGCACAACGTGGTCAGCGTCGAGCTGCCCGGGCTGCTGTCCTTCCTGGCGCACGACAACTTCAGCGACCCGGTGCCCGGCATCAACGACACCAACGAGGCGATGCGGGAGGCGTACGGGCCGGGCGACTACCGGCCCAACATCCCGCTGGCCTACTGGAGCTTCCGCTGGATGATCGGCTTCGGCATGGCCTCGGCGGCGATCGGCGCGGCCGGGCTGTGGCTGACCAGGCGGCGGTTCCTGCTGGGCGATGAGCTGAGGACCGGGGAGGACGAGGTGCCCCGGCTGGCGCTCACCCGCCACCTCCCGCTGGGCGCGGGGCTGACCCGCTGGTACTGGCGGATCGCCACGCTCACCATGCTCTTCCCACTGGTCGCCAACGCCTGGGGCTGGATCTTCACCGAGACCGGGCGCCAACCCTGGGTGGTCTACGGGGTGTTGAGAACGGCCGACGCGGTCTCCCCCGGCGTCTCGCAGGGCGAGGTGATCACCTCGCTGGTCGTGTTCACCGCGCTGTACGGGCTGCTCGCGGTGATCGAGGTGCGGCTGATGATCCGCTATGTGAAGGCCGGGCCGCCGGAGCTGACCGAGGCCGACCGCCATCCGCCGACCCGGATCGGCGGGCCGCCGTCCGTGCCGGGCGCCCGGGCGGACGCCGAGTCGGAGGACCGTCCCATGGCCTTCTCCTACTGACCTCCTCCTGACGGCACAGCCAAGCACCGAGACGCGAAGGGAGCGTTCGGATGGAACTCCACACCCTCTGGTTTGTCGTCATCGCCGTGCTGTGGGTCGGCTACTTCTTCCTTGAGGGGTTCGACTTCGGCATCGGCGTGCTCACCGGGACCCTCGCCAGGGACCGGGCCGAGCGGCGCGTGCTGATCAACACGATCGGGCCGGTCTGGGACGGGAACGAGGTGTGGCTGCTGACCGCGGGCGGCGCGACGTTCGCCGCCTTCCCCGACTGGTACGCCACCCTGTTCTCCGGCTTCTACCTGCCGCTGCTGCTGATCCTGGTCTGCCTGATCGTGCGCGGGGTGGCCTTCGAGTACCGCGCCAAGCGGCCCGAGGAGCGCTGGCAGCGCGGCTGGGAGCACGCCATCTTCGTCTCCTCGCTGGTGGTGTCGGTGCTGTGGGGCGTCGCCTTCGCCAACATCGTGCGGGGCGTTCCGATCGACGCCGAGGGCGAGTTCGTCGGCGACGTGGGCGATCTGCTCTCGCCCCACGCGCTGGTGGGCGGCGCCGTGAGCCTGGCGCTCTTCACCCTGCACGGCGCGCTGTTCGCCGCGTTGAAGACGGTGGGCGACATCCGGGCGCGGGCCCGGCGGCTGGCCGGGCGGCTGGGGCTGGTCGGCGGCGCGCTGACCGTGGGCTGGCTCGGCTGGACGCTGGCCGAGGCGGACACCTGGCGCGGGGCGCCGGCGCTGGTCGTGGCGGTGCTGGCGCTGGTCGGCGCGCTGGCGGCCAACGCCAGGGGCCGGGAGGGCTGGGCGTTCCTCAGCTCGGGGGTGCTGGTGGTCGCGGTGGTCGCGCTGTGGTTCCTCACGCTCTTCCCCGACGTGATGCCCTCCTCGCTGGACCCGGCCTGGTCGCTGACGGCGGCCGAGACGGCCTCCTCGCCGTACACCCTGCGGATCATGACCTGGTGCGCGGTGCTGGCCACCCCGCTGGTGCTGCTCTACCAGGGCTGGACGTACTGGGTCTTCCGCAAGCGGATAGGCACCCAGCACCTGGCGCCGGCCGCCCATGGCGCCGGCGCGGAGCCGGCGGGCGCGGGCGCGGAGCCGGCGGGCGCCGGCACCGGGAGCCCGGCATGAGGCCCGTCGATCCCCGGCTGCTGCGCCACGCCTCCGCGACCCGCTGGCTGCTGGTCGGCTCGGTGCTGCTGGGGCTGGCGGAGGCGGGGCTGCTGGTCGCACAGGCGCTGCTGATCGCGCGGGTGATCGCGGGCGCGGTGACGGCCGGCCAGGACCTGGGCGAACTCGGCGGCTGGCTGGGCTGGTTGGCGGCCACCGCGCTGGCGCGCGGTCTGGTCAGCTACGCCACCGACTGGCTGGCGCACCGGGCGGGCGCCTCGGTCACCTCGCGGCTGCGGCTGCTGCTGACGGACCGGGCCGCGCTGCTGACCCCGCACGGGCGCAACGGGCGGCCGACGGGGGAGCTGACCGCGCTGGCCACCCGGGGGATCGACGCGCTCGACGACTACTTCGGCCGCTATCTGCCGCAGCTGGGCCTCGCGGCGGTGGTGCCGTTCGCGGTGCTGGCCTGGGTGGCGACGGAGGACTGGGTGGCCGCCGGGATCATGGTGGTCACGCTGCCGCTGATCCCGATCTTCATGGTGCTGATCGGCTGGGCCACCCAGGCCCAGATGGACCGGCGCTGGCACCAACTGTCCCGGCTCTCCGGCCACTTCCTCGACGTGGTCGCCGGCCTCGCCACCCTCAGGGTCTTCGGCCGGGCCCGGGCCCAGGCCGAGAACATCCGCGCCATCACCGACTCCTACCGGCGCGGGACGCTGCGCACCCTGCGGGTCGCGTTCCTCTCCTCGTTCGCGCTGGAGCTGCTCGCCACGCTCTCGGTGGCGCTGGTCGCGGTCAGCATCGGGATGCGGCTGGTCCACGGCGACCTCGACCTCGAGACCGCGCTGGTGGTGCTGGTCCTGGCGCCCGAGGTCTATCTGCCGCTGCGGCAGGTGGGCGCCAGGTTCCACGCGGCGCAGGAGGGCCTGGCGGCGGCCGAGGAGGTCTTCGCGGTGTTGGAGACCGAGCCGCCGGCCCGGGGCAGCGCGCCGGTGCCGGCGCTCCCCGAACTCCGGCTGGAGCGCGTGGTGGTGCGCTATCCGGAACGGGCGGGCGGGCCCACCGAGCCGGCGGAGGCCGCGTTGCCCGAGACCAGCCTGAGCGTGGCGCCCGGCGAGACGGTGGCGCTGACCGGCCCGTCGGGCGGCGGCAAGTCGACGGTGCTGCGGGCCCTGTTGGGGCTGGTGCGGCCGGAGTCGGGGCGGGTGCTGGTGGGCGGGGTCGAGCTGGCCTCGCTGGACCTGGCCGCCTGGCACCGGGGGATCGCCTGGGTGCCGCAGCGCCCGCTGCTCTTCGCTGGCACGGTCGCGGAGAACGTGCGGCTGGCCCGCCCGGACGCCGGCGACGCCGAGGTGGCGGCGGCGCTCGCCGAGGCGGCCGCCGGGGAGCTGGACCCCGCGCTCCGGCTGGGCCCGGGCGGCGCTGGGCTCTCGGCGGGGCAGCGGCAACGGGTCGCGCTGGCGCGGGCGTTCCTCGCCGACCGGCCGGTCCTGCTGCTGGACGAGCCGACCGCCGCGTTGGACGGGGCCACCGAGGCGGCCGTGGTCGCGGCGATCGCCCGGCACGCGGCCGGGCGGACCGTGCTGCTGGTCAGCCACCGGCCGGCGCTGCTGGCCATCGCCGACCGGACGGTGCGGCTGGGGCGGCCGGCGCACCCGGAACGGCCGGCGGACCCGGCCCGAATGATTCACGTGAAACATCGCCCGGCGGCGGGCGCGGGCGCGGCGGACGCCGTTCCGCTGCCGGAGCCGCCGGCCGGGCGGGGCTCGGGCGAGGGCTCGGCGCTGCGCTGGGTGCGGGGGCTGGCCGGGGGAGGGCGCGGCCGGCTGGCGCTGGCCACGGTGCTGGGCGCGTTGGCGCTGGGCAGCGCGGTGGGGCTGATGGCCACCTCGGGCTGGCTGATCTCCCGGGCCTGGGAACAGCCGCCGGTGCTCTACCTGTTGGTGGCGGTCACCGCCACCCGCGCCTTCGGCCTGGGGCGTGCGGTCTTCCGCTATGCGGAGCGGCTGCTCAGCCACGACGCCGTGCTGCGGCTGCTCGCCAACCTGCGGGTGGCCGTCTACGCGCGGCTGGAGCGGCTGGCGCCGGCCGGCCTGGGGCGGCGCGGCCGGGGCGACCTGCTCTCCCGGATGGTGGCCGATGTGGACGCGCTCCAGGACTACTTCCTGCGCTGGCTGCTGCCGGTGACCGTGGCGGGCACGGTCGGCGTCGCCAGCGTGCTGTTCACCGGCTGGCTGCTGCCGGCGGCCGGCGCCGCGCTGGCCGTCGGGCTGCTGCTGGCCGGCGTAGCGGTGCCGGCGCTGGCCGGCGCGCTGGCCCGGCGGGCCGAGGCCAGGACGGCCCCGGCGCGCGGGGTGCTGGCGGAGCGGGTGGTGACGCTGCTGACCGGGACCGACGAGCTGCTGGTGGCCGGGGCGCTGCCGGGCCGGCGGGCGGCCGTGGCCGAGGCGGACGGCGAACTGACCCGGCTGGCCCGGCGCTCGGCGCGGGTCACCGCGCTCGCCGGCGGGCTGACCGTGCTGGTCACGGGGGCGACGGTCGCCGCCGCCGGCTGGTTCGGGGTGCCGGCGGTGGCGAACGGGGAGCTGGCCGGCGTCTGGCTGGCCACCGTGGTGCTGGTGCCGCTGGCCGCGTTCGAGGCGGTGGCGGGGCTGCCGCTGGCCGTTCAGCAGCGGCAGCGCTCCCGGCGCGCGGCCGAGCGGGTGCGCGAGGTGCTGACCGCGCCGGAGCCGGTGACCGAGCCGGAGCGGCCGGCCCCGGCGCCGGCGGGCCCGTTCCCGCTGCGGCTGCGCGGGCTGACCGCGCGCCACCCGGGGCAGGATGTCCCGGCGCTGCGCGGCGTCGACCTGGAGCTGACGCCGGGCCGGCGGATCGCGGTCGTTGGCGCTTCGGGCGCGGGGAAGACCACGCTGGCCCACTGCCTGCTGCGCTTTCTCGACCCCGAGGCGGGCACCTACACGCTGGGCGGCACCGAGGCCACCGCGCTGCGCGGGGAGACGGTGCGCCGCTGGGTCGGCCTGTGCGCGCAGGACGCCCATGTCTTCGACAGCACCCTCCGGGAGAACCTGCTGCTGGCCCGCCCCTCGGCTTCGGAGCCGGAGCTGCGCTCGGCCCTGGCGGGGGCCCGGCTGCTGGCGTGGGTGGAGTCCCTGCCGGAGGGGCTGGACACCCCGGTGGGCGAGGGCGGGGCGCGGCTGTCGGGCGGGCAGCGGCAGCGGTTGGCCCTGGCCAGGGCGCTGCTCGCGGACTTTCCCGTGCTGGTGCTGGACGAGCCGGCCGAGCATCTCGACCTGGCCACCGCCGACGCCCTCACCCGGGACCTGCTGGCCGCCGCCGAGGGCCGCGCCGCCCTGCTGATCACGCACCGGCTGGCGGGCGTCGAGGCGGTGGACGAGGTGCTGGTGCTGGACGGCGGCCGGGTGGCGCAGCGCGGGGCGCCGGCCGAACTGGCCGCCGTCGATGGCCCGTTCCGCGCGCTGCTGGAGCGGGAGGCGGCGGCCGAGGGCGGGCGCCCGGAGCCGGTGGGCGCCCGCTGAACCCGGAGACGAGCGCCGTCGGGACACCACCGACTTTCGCCGACGAAACGGACTCCTTACGCTGCTGGTATGCGGCAGGTGGCGGAGCCGCTGAGGGCCCTGGCGGCGCTCGGCGGCGACAGCGAACCGGAGGCCGTGCCGGCCCGGGTCGTCCGGGCCGCCGCGGAGCTGACGGGCGCCGGCCACGCCGCCCTCGCGGTGCTCAGCGACGACGGGGAACGGATCGACCGGCTGCTCACCCACGGGCAGGCGCCCGTGCACGACCCCGAGCCGCTGCTCCACGCGCTGCTGGACGGCCGGGGCGCCCGCCCGTCCCCCGACACCACGCTCTGGGCGCCCGTCCTGGTCCACGGCGCCAAGTCCGGCGCGATCTGGCTGACCGACCCGCCGCACGGGACGTTCACCGAGGCCGACGGCGAGCTGGTCCGGGTGTTGGCGGCCGAGGCCGGCCTCGCGCTGGGCAACGCCCGGCTGCACGAGGCGGTGCGCCAGCAGGCCCGCTGGCTGGACGGCAGCCTGGAGCTGTCCACCTCGCTGCTCTCCGCCGAGCCGGAGGACCCGGAGGACAACGCCCTGGCCGTGGTCGCCGAGCAGGCCAGGCGGCTGGCCCGGGCGGCGGTCGCCGCCGTGCTCGAACCCAACGGGGAGGACGGGTTGACCGTGGTCGCGGTCTGCGCTGACGATCCCGGCGGGCTGCTGGGCTCGACCGTTCCGGCCGACTCCCCCACGGTGCGGCAGGTGCTCGCCGGCGACCCGGTCTTCCGGGACCGCCCCACGGCCGACGCCGCCCCGCCGCTGGACCTCGGCGGGCCCTACGGCCCGCACATGCTGCTGCCGCTGACCAGCGACGAGACCACGCTGGGCGTGCTCTCCCTGGCCAGGTCCCGCGAGGCACCGCCCTACTCGGTGCCGGAGCGGGCCAACGCCACCCAGTTCGCCCAACAGGCCGCCCTCGCCCTGCTGTTGACCAGGGCCCGCCGGGACCGGGAGCTGCTGGCGGTGCTGGAGGACCGCGACCGGATCGCGCGCGACCTGCACGACCTGGTCATCCAGCGGCTCTTCGCGGTCGGCCTGATCATGGAGGGCGCGCGCCGGGTCACCTCGTCCGAGGACGTGCGCCAGCGGGTTGACCAGGCCACGACCGAACTGGACGCCACCATCCAGGAGATCCGCACCGCGATCTTCGCCCTCCAGCAGCACCCGGACGACGCCCCGACCGGGCTGCGCACCCGGGTGCTCCGCGAGACCGGCGCCGCCGCCCAGCTGCTGGGCTTCCGGCCGGCCGTCTCGTTCGTCGGCCCGGTCGACTCGGTCGTCGAGGAGGGCGTGGCCCGCAACCTGCTGGCCGCGCTCCGCGAGGGCCTGTCCAACGCCGCCCGGCACGCCAACGCCTCCCGCGTCGAGGTGACCGTGGACGCCCGCGCCCACCAGCCCGACGGCCGGGAGGCGGTGCGGCTCACCGTCGCCGACGACGGCGTCGGCATGGGCGCGGGCGGCCAGCGGCGGAGCGGGCTGCGGAACCTGGTCAGGCGGGCCGAGTCGCTCGGCGGCACCGCCGAGGTCGGCCCCGGCATCGGCGGCGCCGGCACCACGTTGGCCTGGCAGACCCCCCGCTGACGGGGTACGGTCCGGCCATGGCACGCACGGTGGTGATCAGCGGGGGCGGCACGGGCATCGGCTTCGCGACGGCGCTGGCCTTCGCGCGGGACGGCGACACCACGGTCCTGGTGGGCCGCCGCCCCGAGGCGCTGCGGCGGGCGGCCGAGACGGTGGCCGGCGCTGTGGCCTGCCCCGCCGACCTGACCCGGCCCGAGGGCGCGGCCACGGTGGCCGAGCTGGTCGCCGAACGCTTCGGCACCGTGGACGTCCTGGTCCACTCGGCCGGCGGCAACGGCGGCCTGGAGCCGGCCGCCGAGAGCGGTGACCCGCTGGCGGCGACGGCCCACGACTGGACGGTGAACTTCCGCCTCAACACCCTGACCGCCGTGCTGCTCACCGAGGCGCTGCGCGACCGGCTCGCCTCCCCGGGCGGCCGGGTGCTCTTCCTCAGCTCCATCGCCGCCTTCCGGGGCTCAGGCTCCGGCGCCTACGCCGCCAGCAAGGCCGCCCTCCACCCCTACGCCTTCGACCTGGCCCGCGACCTCGGCCCCCGGGGCGTCACCGTGAACGTGGTCGCGCCCGGGCTGATCGAGGACACCGAGTTCTTCGGCGACTCGATGACGCCCGAGCGCCGTCAGGCCAGGATCGACGAGACCCTCAACGGCCGCGCCGGCACCCCGGGCGACGTGGCCGAGACGGTGCACTGGCTGGCCTCGCACGCGGCCGGCCATCTGACCGCGCAGGTGATCCAGGTCAACGGCGGGGCCGAGCGCGGCCGTTGAGCCGCCGCCCGGCGACCGGCCGGCCCTCGGGCGCGGCGGCCCGTCCCGCCAACAGCTCGCGGTAGACGGAGGCGCAGCCGGCCGCCGTGCGTTCCACGGAGCCGACCTCGCGCATGTGCTCCCCGGCCCGCCGGCCGAGCGACCCGCGCAGCTCGGGGTCGACCAGCAGCGCCTCCAGCGAACGAGCCAGCGCCGCCGGGTCGTTCGGCGGCACCAGGCAGTGGGGCGCCTGCCCCGGCGGCAGCAGTTCGCCGGCGCCGCCCACGTCGGCGACCACCACGGGCCGCCCCACCGCCATCGCCTCCAGCGGCGCCAGCCCCGTCCCGCCCCAGCGGGTGGGCGCGACCACCAGGTCGGCGGCGGCGAACCAGGGCGCGGTGTCCTCGGTGTGCCCGGTGAAGAGGACCTCGGGCCCGGCGGCCCGGCGGAGCGCGGCCCGCTCGGGTCCCTCGCCCACCAGGGCCAGCCTGGCGCCGGGCACCCGGGCCAGCACCCGGGGCCAGGCCCGCAACAGCACGTCCTGGCCCCGCCGTTGGGCCAGCCGGCCGACGCAGACCACCAGCGGCGCCCGCTGCGGCAGCCCGTGCACGGCGGCCAGCGCGGCGCGCGACTGGCGGCGCGTCACCTGGTCCCCGCGCGGCAGCCGGTCGAGGTCGACGCCGGTGCGCAGCACGGTCGTCGGCGCGTCCACGCCGGCCCGCCGGCCGGCCTGCCGCTGGTGGTCGACGGCGCACAGCACCCGGTCCGTCCAGCCGACCGCGAGCCGCTCCCAGCGGCGGGCCAGCTGGCTGCCAACGCCACGGGCGGCCTGGAAGGACCAGACGTGCGGCTGGAAGACGGTGGGCAGCAGCCCGCGCAGCGCCAGCCGGCCGGCCAACCCGGCCTTGTCGCCGTGCAGATGGACCACGTCGGGCGCGGCCCGCCGCACGGCGCGGCCGGCGCAGAACACCTCCCAGGGCAGGTTCCCCGTCGGCGTGCGCTCCGCGAGCCAGAGCCCGACCCGGGCGCCGGCCCTGGCCGACTCCCTGGCCAGCCAGCCCCCGGAGGGGCAGAGCACCACCGTGCGCATCCCCAACCGGCTCTGGGCGCGCACCAGATCGGCCACCGCCCTGGCCACCCCGCCGTCCACCGGCTGCACCAGGTGCGCGACGGTCAGCACGCGCCGGCCCCCGCGTCCGCCCCCGCCGACCGGTCGGGCCCTCCGCGCCGCCGCTCACCACCCATGACGTTCCCTCCACGCTCCGTAACCGTCGGGCGGTGAGCAACCCTGACAGAAAGCGACCGCGAAATCACGGGAGCGCGCAGAGAACAAACAGACAACCGGACAGAATCCCGGGGGCCGACCCCGGAGCCGGAGACCGCGCGCCGGCCGGTGACATTCGTCACCCGCCCCGGCCCGGCACAGCAGAAGGACCCCAGCGGAGCTGAGGTCCTTGAGGAGATGAACTCTGGTGCGCGAGGGGGGAGTTGAACCCCCACGCCCTTTCGGGCACTGGAACCTGAATCCAGCGCGTCTGCCTATTCCGCCACCCGCGCGAGCACCTTCGTGGCCTCGCCACCGACCCTTGTGGCCCGGAGCGCTGCCGACATCCAGAAGGCTAGCACGCCCGGCGGGGTGTCCTCACCCGCGGTTTTCTCCCGGCGTTCACCCCCGGGCGCCCCGCCCGCGCCCCGGTCAGCCCCCGTCGCGCCCCCCGTTCCAGGTCCCCTCGGCATCAGCTCCGCACATGCGCGACACTGTTGCAAGCTCCCCCCTACGATCCGGGGGGAGACCGGTGCCCAGGTGGGAACCACCTGGGCGTCTCGCGCGTGGATACGATCAGTAAGCCCTACCACTTCAGCCGCGTGCCGGGACAACGGAGAAGGAGGTGCACATGGGAGTACTGAAGCGCTTCGAGCAGCGGCTGGAGGGCCTCGTCAACGGCACCTTCGCCAAGGTCTTCAAGTCCGAGGTACAGCCCGTCGAGATCGCCGGCGCGCTCCAGCGCGAGTGCGACAACAACGCCACCATCTGGAACCGCGAGCGCACCGTCGTCCCCAACGACTTCATCGTCGAGCTGAGCACCGGGGACTACCAGCGGCTGAGCCCCTACGCGGGGCAGCTGGGTGACGAACTGGCCGGCATGGTCCGGGAGTACGCCAAGCAGCAGCGGTACACGTTCATGGGCGAGATCCGGGTCCACCTGGAGCAGGCCGAGTCGCTGGACACCGGCCTCTACCGGGTGCGCAGCCGCACACTGGCGGCCTCGGCCTCCGGCCACGGCGCGGGCGCCCCACCGACGGCGCCGCCCTACGGCGGCCCACCCCAGCAGCCACCCTTCACCGGCTCCCCCGGCTATCCGCCCCCGCCGCCCGCCACGCCCCCCGGGGCGCCCCCGCGCCCGCCGGCGCCCCCCTACGGCCAGCCGGCGCCCAGCCGCGCCCGCCGCTGGGTCGAGATCAACGGCACCCGCCACCAGATCTCCCGCGCCTCGCTGGTGATCGGCCGCAGCACCGAGGCCGACGTGCGCATCGACGACCCCGGGGTCTCCCGCCGGCACTGCGAGATCCAGGCCACGGAACCCCCCTCGGTGCGGGATCTGGGCTCGACCAACGGCATCGTGGTGGACGGACAGCACACCAAACGCGCTACGCTCCGCGACGGCTCACGGATCGTCGTGGGCAGCACCACAGTCATCTACCGGCAAGCCGAAGGGTAAGCGGGGGGCAATGTCAGAGCTGACCCTGACGGTCATGAGGTTGGGCTTCCTGGCCGTCCTGTGGCTGTTCGTCATCGTCGCGGTCCAGGTGATCCGCAGCGACCTCTTCGGTACCCGGGTCACGCAGCGCGCCGCCGTCCGCCGCCCCGACCAGGCGGGCCAGCGCCGGGAGCGGCAGCCCCAGCCCAAGGCCCGTTCCGGGGGCAGGCAGCGGCGCGGCGCCCCCACGAAGTTGGTCATCACCGAAGGTTCCCTCGCCGGAACCACTGTCGCCCTCCAGGGGCAGACCATTACGCTCGGCCGGGCACACGACTCGACCATCGTGCTCGACGACGACTACGCCTCCGGGCGTCACGCCCGGATCTATCCGGACCAGAACGGCCAGTGGATCGTCGAGGACCTCGGCTCGACGAACGGCACCTATCTCGACCGAGGCCGGCTGACCACCCCGGTCCCCATTCCGCCCGGCGCGCCGATCCGGATCGGCAAGACGGTCATCGAGCTTCGGAAGTAGGTCCGACCACAATGACGACCGGAGGGTGGGAGAGGCGCGCATGAGTTTGTCACTGAGATTCGCGGCCGGCTCCCATGTCGGAATGATCCGGGGGCACAACGAGGACTCGGGCTACGCGGGCCCACGGCTGCTGGCCATCGCCGACGGCATGGGCGGGCAGGCGGCGGGCGAGGTGGCCAGCTCCGAGGTGATCTCCACCCTGGTGCCGCTGGACGACGACATCCCCGGCTCAGACCTGCTGACCTCGCTGGACGCCTCGGTGCAGCGGGCCAACGAGCAGCTGCGCGGCATGGTGGCCGACGACCCCAGGCTGGACGGGATGGGCACCACGCTCACCGCCCTGCTGTGGACCGGCCAGCGGATGGGCGTGGTCCACGTCGGCGACTCCCGCGCCTACCTGCTGCGGGACGGCGAGCTGACGCAGATCACCCAGGACCACACCTGGGTCCAGCGGCTGGTCGACGATGGCCGGATCACCGAGGAGGAGGCGACCACCCACCCGCAACGCTCGTTGCTGATGCGGGCGTTGGGCAGCGCCGACCGGATCGAGGCCGACCTCTCCATCCGCGAGGTGCGCCCGGGGGACCGCTATCTGCTCTGCTCGGACGGCCTGTCCGGGGTGGTCAGCCCCGAGACCATGCGGGACGCGATGGTCGGGAACGCGGCGCCCGCGGACACCGTGCGGGAGCTGATCGAGCTGGCGCTGCGCGGCGGCGGCCCGGACAACATCACCTGCATCATCGCGGACGTCGTGGACGTGGACAGCCAGGAGAGCGACACCCTGGCCCGGCAGCTCTCCGACGCCCCGCAGATCGTGGGCGCCGTCGCCGAGACCCAGGCCCAGCGTTCCTCCGGCACCCCGCGGACCCCGGCCGCCCGCGCCGCCGAGCTGGGCCGCCAGCAGCCGCCGCCGCCCGCCGACTCGTCGGCACCGGGCCCGGCCGGCCCGGCCACCGGCGTCTTCGGCCAGCTCTACCCCGACGACGAGTACGTCCAGCAGCGCCCGCGCCGGCCCCACCCGGTGCGCAACTGGCTGCTGGTCGCGCTGGCCGTCGCGGTGGTCGGCGGCGGCCTGTACACCGGCTACCGCTGGACCCAGACGCAGTACTACGTGGGGGTCAACGGCGACCATCTGGCGCTCTACCAGGGCCTGAGCCAGAGCCTCGGCCCGCTGGACCTCAGCAGCGTCAAGGAGGACCACCCGGAGATCCTGGTCGACTCGCTGCCCACCTACCAGCAGCGGAACGTGCGGAACGACATCTCGGCCGACAGCCTGGAGGACGCCAGGGCCCAGATCGAGGCGCTGGGCGCCCAGGCCGAGGTGTGCGAGCTGATCGCCGAGCAGCAGGAGCGGCAACAGGAGCAGCAGGAAGAGCAGCAGGGGGAGACCGGGGAGGACGGCAAGGAGCCCGAGGAGCCCAGCGGCGAGCCGACGACGCCCGAGCTGACCGACGAACAGCGGGAGCTGGCGAACCAGTGCGCCACATAGCGCGGCGCGCGGTGGCACACAGCGGACCGAGAGACCTGAAGGCATGAGCAGCAACAACAACACCACCGTCTCCCCGGGCGGTCTGCCGAGTCGCCGGAACACCGAGCTGATGATGCTCGTGTTCGCGGTGGTGATCCCGGTCTTCGCCTACGCCAACGTCGGCCTCGCCAAGGAGGGTTCGCTGCCGGCCGGGATGCTCGGCTACGGCCTCGGCCTCGGCCTGCTCGCCGGCGTCGCGCACCTGGCGGTCCGCCGTTGGGCCCCCTACGCGGACCCGCTGATGCTGCCGATCGCGACCCTGCTCAACGGCCTCGGCCTGGTGCTGATCTGGCGGCTCGACCAGGAGCCCACCATCACCACGGACCGGCTGGGCGGCCCGCTCGCCCCGGGCCAGCTGATGTGGTCCACGGTGGGCGTCGCGCTCTTCATCGGGGTGCTGCTGCTCCTGAAGGACCACCGGCTGCTCCAGCGGTACACCTACATCTCGATGGTGGTGGCACTGGTCCTGCTCGCGCTGCCGATCGTCGTCGGCGAGGAGATCAACGGCGCCCGCATCTGGGTGCGGATTCCCGGCGTCGGCTCCCTCCAGCCCGGCGAGTTCGCCAAGATCATCATCGCGGTGTTCTTCGCCGGCTACCTGATGGTCAAGCGGGACGCGCTGGCCCTGGCCAGCCGCCGCGTCATGGGCCTCTACCTGCCCCGGGGGCGCGACCTGGGCCCGATCCTGGTGATCTGGGCGATCAGCCTGCTGATCCTGATCTTCGAGACCGACCTGGGCACCTCGCTGCTCTTCTTCGGCATCTTCGTGGTGATGCTCTACGTGGCCACGGAGCGCACGAGTTGGATCATCTTCGGCCTGCTGCTGTCGGCCAGCGGCGCGGTCCTGGTGGCCAGCACCAACGCGCACGTCGGCGAGCGGGTCAACAACTGGCTCAACCCGCTGGACCGGGCCGCCAACGACGGCGTCACTGAGACGGCGCAGGCAATGTTCTCGTTCGGCTCGGGCGGGCTCTTCGGCTCCGGCCTGGGGCAGGGCTACTCGCGGCTGATCGGCGGCATCGCGGCCAAGAGCGACTACATCCTGGCCACGGTCGGCGAGGAGTTGGGCCTGGCCGGGCTGATGGCGATCGTCATGCTCTACGCGCTGCTGATCGAGCGCGGGATGCGCACCGCGCTGGCGGCGCGCGACCCGTTCGGCAAGCTGCTGGCGGTCGGCCTCGCCGGCGTCTTCGCCATCCAGGTCTTCGTGGTCGCCGGCGGCGTCACCGCGCTGATCCCGCTGACCGGCATGACCATGCCGTTCCTGGCGCAGGGCGGCTCGTCCGTCATCGCCAACTGGGCGCTTATCGCGCTCCTACTGCGCATCAGCGACACTGCCCGCAGACCCGCGCCAGCGCCCGCGCCCTCTCTCGACGCCGAACAGACTCAGGTGGTTCGTCCATGAACAAGCCCATGCGCAGGGTGGCCGTGTTCTGCGGGGTACTGATGCTGGCCCTGCTGGTCCGGGTGAACTGGATCCAGTTCGTCCAGGCCGACGAGTTGCAGAGCCACGAGGACAACCGCCGCGTCTCCATCGAGCGTTACTCCAACCCGCGCGGCGACATCATCGTGGACGGCGAGCCGATCACCGGCTCCGAGGAGACGGACGACCCGGACTACCGCTACCAGCGCACCTGGACCGACGGCGAGATGTGGGCCCCGGTCACCGGCTACGCCTCCCAGGCGTACGGCACCAGCTTCCTGGAGGGCGTCAACGACTCGATCCTCACCGGCGACGACGACCGGCTGTTCTTCAACAACACGATCGACATGATCACCGGCCGGGACCAGCGCGGCGGCGACGTGGTCACCACCCTCAACGGCGACGCCCAGCGGGCCGCGTTCGAGGGCCTGGGGGACCGCAAGGGCGCCGTGGTCGCGCTGGACCCGCGCACCGGCGCGATCCTGGCGCTGGCGTCCGCCCCCTCCTACGACCCGTCGTCCTTCGCCGGCTACGGCGCCGACGACGAGGAGGCGTGGCTCGCGCTCCAGGGCGACGAGGACAACGAGCCGATGCTCAACCGGGCGCTGCGCGAGACCTATCCGCCCGGCTCCACGTTCAAGGTGGTCACGGCCGCCGCCGCCCTGGAGAACGGCCTGATCGACGACATCGACGAGGCCACCGACTACGAGGACCCCTACATCCTGCCCGACACCCAGGACAGGGAGCTGGGGAACCAGGTGCCCGGGGTCTGCGCCGACGCCAACGTCCGCGACGCCATGCGGTACTCGTGCAACAGCGTCTTCGCCGGGCTGAGCAACGACGTCGGCAACGAGGGCATGATCGAGATGGCCGAGCGGTTCGGCTTCAACGAGGAGCACTTCACGCCGGTCCGGTCGAGCGCCAGCGTCTACCCCGAGGACAACCGCCCGCAGAACGCGATGGCCGGCATCGGCCAGGCGTCCAACCGCGCCACCCCGCTCCAGATGGCGATGGTGGCCAGCGCCGTCGCCAACAACGGCACGCTGATGTCGCCCTACATGGTGGACAAGCTGGTCGCGCCGAACCTCAACGTGATCGAGCAGCACGACCCGGAGGAGCTGGGGGAGCCGGTCTCGGGCGACAACGCGCGCCAGCTCCAGGAGGCGATGGAGGAGGTCGTCGACGGCAACAACATCGACCGTGGCTCCATCGGCGACGACGTGCGCATCGGCGGCAAGACGGGCACCGCCCAGCGTGGCGAGGACAACTCGGAGCCGCCGTACGCCTGGTTCATCTCCTACGCGATCACCGACGAGGGCTCCCCGGTGGCGGTGGCCGTGGTCATCGAGATCGGCGACGGCGAGGTGGACCGCGACCTGATCTCCGGCAGCCGCTTCGCGGCACCGATCGCCATGGACGTGATGGCCGCCGTGCTGGACGACGACCAGGGCTGACGTTCGTGTCCCCCTCCCCGTGCACGCCCCGGGCGGTCCGGCCCCCGCCCCGGTGGGCAACCGCGAACCACCGAACGCACGTCATATCTGGGACCGGCCCACGGTGACCGGTCGTGGTGGCTGGCGATACCGGTTGGATATCGGCCGCACACCGCCGCCCGGCGGGTTCATCCCCGCCGGGTACCGTAAGCCACGGTCTGACTCCCCACGCCCGAGCGCCACCGGGGAGCGCGGCCCGGGAACACACGGAGAGGGCTGGAAACATGGATGAGCCGCGTCGCCTCGGCGGGCGGTACGAGCTGGGCCAGGTGTTGGGCCGAGGGGGTATGGCCGAGGTCTACCTGGCTCACGACACCCGCCTGGGCCGCACCGTGGCCGTCAAGACGCTCCGTGCCGACCTCGCCCGCGACCCCACGTTCCAGGCCAGGTTCCGCAGGGAGGCCCAGTCGGCCGCCTCCCTGAACCACCCGGCGATCGTCGCCGTCTACGACACCGGCGAGGACTACGTCGACGGGATCTCCATCCCCTACATCGTGATGGAGTACGTCGACGGCTCGACGCTGCGCGAGCTGCTGCACTCGGGACGCAAGCTGCTGCCGGAGCGGGCGCTGGAGATGTGTATCGGCATCCTCCAGGCGCTGGAGTACTCGCACCGCAACGGGATCGTCCACCGGGACATCAAGCCGGCCAACATCATGCTCACCAGGACCGGCCAGGTGAAGGTGATGGACTTCGGCATCGCCCGCGCCATGGGCGACTCCGGGATGACGATGACCCAGACGGCCGCCGTGATCGGCACCGCGCAGTACCTCTCCCCCGAGCAGGCCAAGGGCGAGACGGTCGACGCCCGCTCCGACCTGTACTCCACGGGCTGTCTGCTCTACGAACTCCTCACCGTGCGGCCCCCGTTCATAGGGGACTCGCCGGTGGCGGTCGCCTACCAGCACGTGCGGGAGGAGCCGCAGCCGCCGAGCGTCTTCGACCCGGAGATCACCCCCGACACCGACGCCATCGTGATGAAGGCGCTGGTGAAGGACCCGGACTACCGCTACCAGTCGGCGGACGAGATGCGCGCCGACATCGAGGCGGCCCTGGACGGGCGCCCGGTCGGCGCGACGGCGGCGATGGGCGCCGCGGCGTACGGCTACGACGACCGCCCCACCACCATGCTGCGGCCGACCGACCCGGGCACCACGATGATGCCGCCGGCCCGGGACCCGGACGGCTATGACGACGACTACGGCCGCGCGGACCGGCGCGGGGGCGGCCGGCACACCTCGACCATCCTGCTGGTGCTCGCCGGCATCCTGGTGTTGGTGGGCGCGATCCTCATCGGCCGGGCGATGTTCGGCAACGAGCCGCCCGAGGGGACGCTGCGGGTGCCCGACGTGTCGGGCGAGCCGGTGGAGGAGGCCCAGGAGCGGCTGGACGGCCTCGGGTTCCGGGTCAGCCTCGGCGACCCGCAGCCCTGCGACGAGGAGGAGGGCACGGTCTGCTCGACCGACCCGGAGGCCGGCACCGAGGGCGAGGAGGGCGACACCGTCACCATCATCCCGTCGGCCGGCCCGGAGCTGGTCGAGGTGCCGGACGTGACGGGCGACTCGTTCGAGGACGCCCAGGCCGAGTTGGAGGACCTCGACCTGACGGTGCGGCAGGAGTCCGAGGAGGACCCGAACGCCGAGCCGGGCACCGTGCTCTCGCAGGACCCGGAGGGCGGCACGGAGGTGGAGCCGGAGAGCGAGGTCACGCTGACCGTCGCCACCGCCCCGGACACGGAGGCCGTGCCGGACGTGGTCGGCAAGCCCTTCGACCAGGCCCGGGCCGAGCTGGTCGCCGCCGGGTTCACCGTGACGCGGGAGAACCAGCCGGACGACTCGCGGCCGGAGAACGAGGTCATCAGCCAGGACCCGGGCGCCGGTTCGCAGCACTCGCCGGGTGGCCTGGTGGTGCTGACGGTCGCCGTGCCCACGCAGACCACGCCGGCCGAGGTCGAGGTGCCCAACGTCGCGGGGCAGCCGCTGGAGCAGGCCAGGGCCGCGTTGAACGGGGCGGGCTTCAACCAGCTGACCGTGGAGGGTCCCGACACCCCGACGGCGCTGGTCGTGGTCACCAACCCGCCGGGCGGCCAGAAGGTCGCGCCGGACACCCCGATCACCATCAGCACCTTCGACCCGGGCGCCGGCGACCCGGGCGGCGGCGGCGACCCGGGCGGCCCCGGCGGCGGACCCGAGGGCGGCACGGAGGGCGACGGCGGCATCCTCGGGATGAACGGCCGGGACGACTGACCCGGCCGGGGACGAACGGACGGGCACCTCGGAGGCGTTGAACGCCTCCGACGTGCCCGTCTCGTGTTCTTCCCGGGGTCTCGGTCCTCGGGGCGACCCCGGCTCCGGCGGAACGGAAGGGCTGGCGGTCAGCCCAGGGCCTGTTCCTCCGGCTCGCTGGGGACGTCCGTGGCGGGGGAGGGCTCGACCAGCCAGTCGGGGTCGGTCTGCGCGCTCCACCACTTCCAGGCGACCACCGCGCCGCCGGCCAGCAGGCCCATCAGCCCCAGCCTCCTGACGAACTGCCCGGTCCTGGCCCGGCGCCGCCTGCGGTGCGCCATGTGACGGATCTCATCGGCCGTCAGATCGCCGCGCAGCGCGGCGACGGCGGCGGCGGAGCGCAGGGCCGCCTTCTCCTTCGCCGGGCCCGCCGCGAGCCTGGCCTGTTCGATGCGGGGCACCCACTGGGCCTCATACCGGAGCCGGGCCTGGGTAGCGGCCCGAGAGGCACGAGGGGCCATGTAGGCGCGGGCCTGCTGTGCGTACCGTGCGGCGTTCTCCCTGGCGGAGAGCGCGTAGGGGAGCACCGCGTCACCCGCCTGTCGAACAGTCGCCTTCCCGTTCCGGGTCACTGTTTTCGCCTCCTTGGTGATCATTGGTGGCGGTTTCCCGCTGACTCTTCCTCTTGTCCACTCGTGCGCAAATCATGCCGGGTACGGGGCGCCACGGCACGCGAAAGGGCCATCCGGGGGCATGGCGTGTCGGGAGTCCGTGGCAGGATCGGTGACCGTCATTGAACGTAGACGGAAGGTAGATCGTGGCTGAGCAGCTCTACGCCACCCTGAAGACCAACCGAGGCGACATCGAGGTGCGGCTCTTCCCGAACCACGCGCCGAAGACGGTCAAGAACTTCGTCGAGCTCGCCGAGGGCAAACGCGAGTGGGTCCACCCGGCCACCGGGCAGCGGTCCACCGAGAAGCTGTACGACGGCACGGTCTTCCACCGGGTGATCAGCGGCTTCATGATCCAGGGCGGGGACCCCCTGGGCAACGGCACCGGCGGCCCCGGGTACAAGTTCCAGGACGAGATCCACCCCGAGCTGGCCTTCGACCGCCCCTACCTGCTGGCCATGGCCAACGCGGGTCCCGGGACCAACGGTTCGCAGTTCTTCATCACGGTGGCCCCGACCGCGTGGCTGACCGGGAAGCACACCATCTTCGGCGAGGTCACCTCGCCGGCGGGCCAGCAGGTGGTGGACGCCATCGCCGGCACCGCGACCGACAGCAACACCGACCGTCCGGTGCAGGACGTGGTGATCGAGTCGGTCACGGTCGAGAGCCGCTGACCGGAAGTCGGCATTCCGGGAACGATTCCGGCCCCCTGTCCGTAGGATCAGGGGGCCGGTTTCCGTTCGGCCCCGGGTCCACCGCCAGCAGCGAAGGGACGTCATGGCCCAGCAGCATCCGCAGCCGGGGCTCGCCCGCTGCTACCAGCACCAGGAGCGGGAGACCGGGGTCCGCTGCACCCGTTGCGACCGGCCGATCTGCCCCGCCTGCATGGTGCCGGCCTCCGTCGGGTACCAGTGCCGCCAGTGTGTGCGTGGCGCGGCGGTGGCCAGCAGGGCCGCGCGGCCCAGGACGCTGGCCGGCGGCCGGGTCACCGCGGACTCGGGGCTGGTCACCAAGGTGCTGCTCGCGTTGAACGCGGTGGTCTTCCTCGCCGTGCTGGCGCGCGGCGACGAGCTGGTGGTGGACCTGGGGATGGTCGGCCACGCGGCGGACGGCGGGACGATCTTCGCCCCCCACTGGATCGGGGTGGCCGACGGCGAGTGGTACCGGCTGCTGACCTCCGCGTTCCTGCACCAGGAGGTCTGGCACATCGGGTTCAACATGCTGGGCCTGTGGCTGCTGGGCCCGCAGCTGGAGAGCGCGCTGGGCCGGGTCCGTTTCGTCGCGCTCTACCTGCTCTCCGCGCTCGGCGGCTCCACGCTCTCCTACCTGCTGGCGGACGAGCGGCAGCTGTCGCTGGGCGCTTCGGGCGCGATCTTCGGGCTGTTCGGCGCCACCGCCGTGCTGGCCCGCCGGCTCGACTACGACATGCGGCCGATCCTGCTGCTGCTGGCGATCAACCTGGTGATCACGTTCACCTGGTCCGGGATCGCCTGGCAGGCGCACATAGGCGGGCTGGTCGTCGGCTCGGTGGTCGCCGCCGGGATGGTCTGGGCGCCGCGCAGGACGCGGCTCCCGATCCAGATGGCGGTGTGCGCGCTGGTCGCGCTGGCGATCCTCGTGGCCTGTCTGGTGCGGACGAACCAGCTGGTCGGCTAGGCCCCCGGGCCCCGCTTCCCGGGCCTAAGGTCAGACTTATCCACAGCCGGTCCCGGATCTTGTGCACACTGTGGACGACTCGCGCCCGTCACCGTCACGAGGGGCGTTTCCGCAGGAGAACAGGGGTGCGAAGGGTTCGAACGCGGTCGGTCCCCGCCGCTCGACACACAGGGTTATCCACAGATCTTGCGATGTTCAGGCGGCCTGTGGATAACCCTGTGGGATGCCGGCGGGAAGGGTCGGGCGGGTCATTTCCACTGGGTGGAGACCACGAAGCCGAGGGCGATGAAGCCGAAGCCGACCACGATGTTCCAGTCGCCGAGGGCTCCCACCGGCAGATCCGCCTTGGTCATGTAGTAGACCACGATCCACGCCAGCCCGATGCCAAAGAGCGCCAGCATCAGGGGAGCCACCCAACGACGCCCCGAACTCATGTCGAGCTTGGTCGTCGCCCGCTTCTCCGAGGGCGCGTAGCTGTCGTCCTTCTTCTTACGGACCCGAGACTTCGGCACGAGAGAAACTCCTGTCGATCGCGCTGCGTAAGGCGCTACCTGGTCGCGCTCCGAAGCGCGTAGCTATGGGATCGTCGGCTAGCGTAGTCCTTCCGCGGCTGTTTAAGGAGACCAGGGTACGGTGAGGAATTTCCCCTTCCGCCGGGCCCGGCTCGGCACGGTCGCGGTCTTCGCCCTGGCGGGTCTGCTCTTCTGGATCAGCTTCACCGTCTCCCGTGGCAACAACATCCGCACCGACGACTCCCTGCTCCAGATGTCCGACCTGATCCGCGAGCGGGAGCGGCAGAACGACGCCCTGGAGTCCTCGGCCGCGCGACTCCGTTCCGAGGTGGCCGCCCTCACCGAGCGCGACTCCGGCACCGACCCCGAGCAGGCGCTGCGCCTGGACCTGGCCGAGACGGCCGCCGGGCTGAGCGAGTTGACCGGCCCCGGGCTCACCGTCACCCTCACCGACGCCCCCAGGGACGCCGAACCGCTGCTCCCCGGCGTCCCCGAGCCCACCCCCAACGACCTGGTCATCCACCAGCAGGACCTCCAGGCCGTGGTCAACGCCCTGTGGTCGGGCGGCGCCGAGGGCGTGCGGATCATGGACCAACGGCTGATCTCCACCAGCGCGGTGCGCTGCGTCGGCAACACCCTGATCCTCCAGGGCCAGCTCTACTCCCCGCCGTACACCATCACCGCCGTCGGCCCGACCGACCGGCTGCGCGCCGCCCTCGACGACTCCCCCGCGCTGCGCAACTACCAGAGCTATGTCGCCGCCTACGGCCTCGGCTGGGACGTCGAGGAACACGACTCGGTGACCCTGCCCGGATACGAGGGAAGCGTCGCGCTGCACCACGCCCGCCCCGTCGAGCCCGGGAACTGACCCTGATCACCCCGCGCCCCCACGCCGTCGTCGTACGCTTGGGGCACGCGGCGTCGCACGAAATGGGGACGGGAAGCCATGTACGGGTGGATCTGGCGACACCTGCCGGGCAACACGCTGGTGCGGTCGGTGCTCTCACTGGCCCTGGCGCTGGGCGTGGTCTACCTGCTCTTCCAGTACGTCTTCCCGTGGGCCGAGCCGCTGTTGCCCTTCAATGACGTGACCGTGGACGACGCCCAAGGGGGGACCGGCCGGTGAGCGCCACCCGCATCCTCGTCGTGGACAACTACGACAGCTTTGTCTACAACCTCGTCCAGTATCTCTACCAACTCGGTGCCGAGTGCGAGGTGCTGCGGAACGACGCGGTCACCACCGACCGGGTCGCGGAGGGCGGCTTCGCCGGCGTGCTGATCTCCCCGGGCCCCGGCACCCCCGAACGGGCCGGCGTCAGCGTGCCGATGGTGCGGCACTGCGCCGAGACCGGGGTGCCGGTGTTCGGCGTCTGCCTGGGGATGCAGGCGATGGCGGCTGCCTACGGCGGCGTGGTCGGCCGGGCCCCCGAGCTGCTGCACGGCAAGACCTCCGAGGTGGAGCACGACGGCGCGGGCGTCTTCGAGGGGCTGCCCTCGCCGCTGACGGTCACCCGCTACCACTCGCTGGCCGCCGAGGAGCCGAGACTCCCCGAGGCGTTGACGGTCACGGCGCGGGCCGGGGCCGTGGTGATGGGGCTGCGCCACCGCGAACTCCCCGTCGAGGGCGTCCAGTTCCACCCCGAGTCGGTGCTGACCGAGGGCGGCCACCGGATGCTGGCCAACTGGCTGGCCCGCTGCGGCGACCCGGACGCGGTCGGGCGTTCCCACGGCCTCGCGCCCGTCGTGGGCCGGATCGGCCAGCAGGAGCCGGCGGCGTGAACGCGTCGCGCCCCGGGGAGGGCGCGGCCTGGGACCCGCACCAGGAGCCCTACGCGGAGGAACCGTATCCGGCGGCGGGAGAACGGCCGGGCCACGCCGCCGCCGACCCGTACCAGGCGGCCGTCGACGCCCTCGACGACCCGTTGGGCGACCCGCTTCCCGGACAGCGCGGGCCGGCGGACCACCGGGCCGCGCCGGCCGGGGCGTTCGACGGCTACCCGGCGGAGGGCTATCCGGCGGACGCGTACCCGGCCGGGGAGTACGCGGGTGGGGCGTACCCGGCCGGGGAGTACGCGGGGGGCGAGTATCCGCACGAGACATACGACTACGAGTCGGCGTTCGACGTCTTCGCGCCCCGCGCGAAGGAGGCGGACCCGGAGACCATGGGGCTCCAGGTCCGGCCGCCCCGGCGGGAACACGACCCGGAGACGGTCGGCCTGCGCCGGCCCGAGGATCTGAGGCGGCTCGCCGACGAGGTTGACGCCGGGGCGGGTTCGGATGTCGCGTCCGGCGAGGGCGCGTCCGGCGCCGAGGGCGGCGGGCGGGCCGCGCGCCGGCGCGCGGCC
>NZ_RFFJ01000289.1 GCF_003696235.1 Streptomyces triticirhizae | reverse complement strand
CGGCCGACCACGCGCGCCTCACCCGCACCACCCGAACCACCCCACCCGCCGCCGCGCCCCAACTGATCGCCGAACGCGGGGAGTCTGCGACTTCTGAACGAGCGGGACCGGACTTGTCCCGGTTCCCGTTCGATCCATTGACACAAAATTTGCCGGTCTCTAGGTTCAAGCGCCAAGAGAGCGCTCTCAGCCGTCCCCTTCCCCCCCACCGGTTGCGAGGTACGACATTCATGCGGCCACTCACCCACCCCAGACGCGTCATCCTGGGCCTGACCGCCGTGGCCACGGTGGCGGCCGGGCTGACCCTGGTCCCGGGCTCCGCGACCGCCGCCGAGATACCGGTCGGCAGCGGCAGTTACTCGGACACCAGGCCGGACGGCACGGTCGGCCCGTTGGACTCCGACGGCAACCCGGTCCTTCCCCAGGTCACCGACAACGTCGCCGACCAGCCGGTGCCCACCAACGACTGGTGGTCCTCGCTGGTCTTCAAGCGGTACGCGGACATCCCGCACTCCCAGCCCATGTACGGGCACCCGCTGAGCTACCAGGCCGTGGCCAACGGCCTTGAGGTCGGCTACCAGACCCAGGCCGCCGTCGACGGCGCCGCCTACAACTTCCCCCACGTCGCGGACCTGACCCTCGGCCTCGCCGGGCTCAACTCCCCCGACACCAAGGCCGACGGCTGGTCCGACTGGACCGTCACCCCGTACTGGGAGGACGACGCCCACACCTTCCGCGCCACCATCGGCCACGGCAGCCCGTTCGTCTACGCCGAGGGCACCGGCGGCGACGCCGAGATCACCACCGGCGCCGCGCCCGAGGTCTTCGCCGACGAGGGCAGCACCCTGGGCGTCACCGTCAACGGCCGGGACTACGCGCTGTTCGCGCCCGGCGGCAGCGCCTGGACCGTCTCCGGCGACACCATCAGCTCGGACCTCGGCGGCAACGGCTACTACTCCGTCGCCGTGCTGCCCGACCAGTCCGCGCTCGACCTCTACGCCCAGTACGCCTACAGCTTCGTCACCGGCTCCACCGTCGACTGGTCCTACGACGAGTCCGCCGGCCAGGTCAGCGCGACCTACACGCTCCAGACCGAGGCCAGGGAGGGCGAGGAGACCGGCACCATCCAGGCCCTCTACCCGCACCAGTGGCAGCACACCACCGACGAGTTGACGGACTACGAGTACGTCTCCCCGCGCGGCACCATGCGGGTGCGGGACGGCGCCTCGTTCACCACCACCCAGAGCGTCGTCGGCGTGCTGCCGACGCTGCCCGAGAGCGGCGGCCCGGACCAGGCCCAACTCGCCTCGTTCGTCAACGAGGTGGCGGCCGACGCCACCGTCGGCTTCGGCGACACCTACTGGAGCGGCAAGCAGTTCGGCCGCCTCGCGCAGGTCGTCGGCATCGCCGACCAGATCGGGGAGACCGCCGCCAGGGACACCATCCTGGACGCCATGAAGGCCGGCTTCGAGGAGTGGTTCACCGCCGGCGGCGCGGCCCAGTTCGCCTACGACTCCGACTGGCGCACGCTCACCGGCTACCCCGCCTCCTACGGCAGCGACCAGGAGCTGAACGACCACCACTTCCACTACTCCTACTTCGTCTACGGGGCGGCCGTGATCGCCCAGTACGACCCGGAGTGGGCCGCCGAGTCCGCCTGGGGCGGCATGGTGGAGGAGCTGATCGCCGACGCCGCCAACCCGGCGCGCGACGACGACCGTTACCCGTTCCTGCGCGGCTTCGACGTCTACGCCGGCCACAGCTGGGCCTCCGGGCACCAGGGCTTCGCGGCCGGCAACAACCAGGAGTCCTCCTCCGAGTCGGTCAACCTCAGCGCCGGCCTGATCCTGTGGGGCTCGGCCACCGGCGACACCGAGCTGCGTGACCTCGGCGTCTACCTGCTGACCACCGAGTCCGAGGCCATCCGGCAGTACTGGTTCGACGGCAACGAGGAGAACTTCCCGGCCGACTACCAGCACAACACCCTCGGCATGGTCTGGAGCAACGGCGGCGCCCACGCCACCTGGTGGACCGGCAACCCGGAGGAGATCCACGGCATCAACATCCTCCCGGTGACCGGCGGTTCGCTGCACCTCGCCCAGGACCAGGACGCCATCGTCCGCAACCTGGAGGAGCTGGTCGAGGAGAACGGCGGCCCGCCCGTGGAGTGGAAGGAGATCCTCTGGGAGTTCCAGGCGCTCGCCGACCCGGCGGCGGCCCGCGCGGCCTACGACGGCGACGGCGGCGGCAGCTACGAGCCGGAGGCCGGCGAGTCCTGGGCGCACGTCTACCACTGGATCTACACCCTGGACGCGGTCGGCGCCCCGGACACCTCGGTGACCGCCGACAGCCCGACGGCTGCGGCCTTCTCCAACGGGTCGTCGACCACCTACACCGCGCACAACTACGGCGACAGCGAGCAGACGGTGACGTTCTCCGACGGCGCCACGCTCACCGTGCCACCGAACTCGTCGGCCACCCAGACCGGCTGACGGGACGTCCCGACCCGGGTCCCCCCACCACCGTCACCCCGGGTCGAACCCCCCACCGCGCGCCGCCCCGTGCCCCGAGAAGGGGCACGGGGCGGCGCCGTTCACGACGCGCGTCCGGCGATGAGTTTCGGGTGCCGCCCCGGTCCAAGCGGGGGAGACCACACCCGCGCGAACGCCGGAGGCACCCATGACCGAGCCCACCACCACGCTGGCCCCCGAGTTCAGCGCGCCGGGCGCGCGCCCCACGCCCTGGTCGGCCGCCGTCGAACTGCTGGAGAACGCGGAGGTCTTCTGGCTCTCCACCGTCCGCCCCGACGGCCGCCCGCACGTCACCCCGCTGCTGGCGATCTGGCGCGACGGGCGGGCCTACTTCACCACCGGCGCCGCCGAGCGCAAGGCGCGCAACCTGGCCGTCAACCCCGCCGTCGTCCTGACCACCGGCCGCAACGCCCTCGCCGAGGGCCTGGACGTCACCGTCGAGGGCGTTGCGGCGCCGGTCACCGACGCGGCCGTGCTGCGCCGGCTCGCCGCCTCCTACGCCGCGAAGTACGGGCCCGACTGGGCCTTCGGGGTCGGCGACGGCGTGCTGACCCACGACGAGGGCGGCGAGGCGCTGCTCTTCGAGGTGACCCCGGTCCGGGCCTTCGGCTTCGCCAAGGGCGCCTACGCGCAGACCCGTTGGGACCTCGACTGACCGCGCCGCGCACCCGACCGGGCCCGGAGAACCCCCGCGAACCTCCCCGAGAAGGCCCCGGAAAGGTCCCCGGAAAATCCTGAAGGGCTGTCGCTGCCCGTAGTCTCGCTCTGACCTGGCGTTATGTCAACGGGCCCGCCGGCGCCTCCCGAGGCGCTGTTGCCGAGGGCTGACCAGGACCGCAGGATGGTCCGGTGCCCATGTTGATCACACCCCGCAGTGCTCTGCGTAACACGTTTCTTGACGCCGTCCGCGAGTTCCAGGGCGAGGGGCGCGGCAGCGCCTCCGACGACACCCTGCTCGGCCACCAGATCACGGTCTGGCAGGACCGCTGGGCCGAGCAGGGCGGGTTCGACGAGTACGTGAGATCGCTGATCGCCGACGCCCGCCCCGAGACCCCGCGCCCCGCCGGCATGGTGCCGACCACCACGCTCTGGTTCGTCGAGGGCGACACCTGGCTCGGCCGGCTCTCCATCCGCCACCAACTGACTCCCCGGCTGCGGGAGTGGGGCGGCACCATCGGCTACGACATCCGCCCCTCGGCCCGCAACCGGGGCCACGGCCGCGCCATGCTCCGCGCCGCCCTGCCGCACGCCTGGGGTCTCGGCTTCGACCCCGTGCTCGTCACCTGCGACGCCGGCAACGCCGCATCCCGCAAGGTCATCGAGGCCACCGGCGGCGTCTTCGAGGACCAGCGCGGCGAGAAGCTCAGGTACTGGGTGCCCACCTCCCCGTCGTAACCTGGGAACCCGAGGGGGCCCACGACACGGGCGCCCGCCGCGCGCCACCGACGACGGCCAGCGCGGCCCCTGAGCGACCGAGGGACTGAGGACAAACTGGGCAAGCGACAGCCCGTAGGACCGCCGCCGGCACCCGTGGTGCAGCGCGTGCGGCTGCGGTACACCAAGCGCGGCCGCCTGCGGTTCACCAGCCACCGCGACTTCCAACGCGCCTTCGAGCGGGCGCTCCGCAGGTCCGAGGTGCCGATGGCCTACTCGGCCGGGTTCACCCCGCACCCCCGGGTCTCCTACGCGAACGCCGCGCCCACCGGCACGGCCAGCGAGGCGGAGTATCTGGAGATCGCGCTCGCCGCGCCCCGCGACCCCGAGGAGCTGCGGCAACGGTTGGACGCCTCGCTGCCCGACGGGCTCGACATCGTGGCGGCGGTCCCGGCCGCCACCGGCGACTTCGCCGAGCGACTGGCCGCCTCCGAGTGGCGGCTGCGGCTCGACGGGGTGCCGCCGGCCGAGGCGGAACGGGCGGTGGCGGCCTTCCTCGCCGCCGAGGAGATCCCCGTCCGCCGCCAGACGAAGAAGGGGATGCGGGACTTCGACGCCAGGGGCGCCGTGGTCGCCCTCGGCGTCGAGCCGGCCGAGCCGGGTGGGTCCGATAGGCCCGGGTCCGCTCCCTGTGCGATACTGCGCCTGGTGGTACGGCATCTCACCCCCGCCGTACGACCCGACGACGTCCTGTCCGGTCTCCGCGCTGTGGCCGACCTGGCGCCGCCGGTCCCCGCAGCGGTGACCAGGCTGGCGCAGGGGCCGCTCGATGAGGAGACCGGTACGGTGCTCGACCCGTTCGCGCCCGACCGCGACGCCGCCCCCGCCGTGCTCGTCACGGCCGATGGGCAGCCACCCGCGGCGGCGCCGGGAGCCACCGGACAGTGAGGCCGTCGCAGCGCCGCAGAACGGCCTGGTCCGGGAGCCACCCGGGCCGGACAGTTCCGGCCGGCGCATCGACCAGCAGACTTTCGCCGTAGCCGGACCCGGTCGGTCCGGAACCGGCGAGTGACACGACAGCTCCCGAGCGGCGCCCGCCGTGACTGGGTGGGGTGCCCGGGAGCGTGACGGGAGAACCGCCCGCAATGCACGATCGACACGACTCCGCCCAGGCGGACGGTGCGGAACGCACCGAGGACCAGAGCACACAGGACCCGCAGGACACACCGAGCGACACCCTGCCGCCCCGCCGCCGTCGCCGCGTGGCCAGCCGCCCGGCCGGGCCGCCGGCCCCCACCGCCGAAACCGCCTCCGCCGACGCCGCGTCGGCGGAG
>NZ_RFFJ01000288.1 GCF_003696235.1 Streptomyces triticirhizae | reverse complement strand
CGGTCCGGGGGCCGGCGGCGCAGCCGGCCGAGGCGCTCGCGTTCCACGCCTTCCGCGCCCGGCTGGCGGCGCTGGCCGCCGCGCGGTTCGCCGAGGCCAGGCCGGCCGGCGGTCCCGGGCCCGCCGCCTGGCAGTTCTCCACCGCCCATGTCCAGGCGGAGCTGGTCGACGAACTGGCCACCCGCTACTGGCAGTCCGGGCAGCCGGAGGGGCTCGACTGGTGGCTCCAGGTGCGGGCCAGGCGGGCGGCCTCCGCCTGGGCGGAGGGGAAGCTGCCGTCGGCGCCGCGCTCGGCGTTCGAGCAGTGGCGGTGGGCCAGGATCGGCGTGCTGCTCGTCGCGCTGGGGTCGGCGATCCCGACGCTGGTCCTGCTGGGGAGCGCCCCGGGGATGGCGATGGCGGCGCTCCTGCTCTGCGCCGCCGGCGTCCTGGTGGGCATCGGGGTGGCCAGTCGGCTGGTCGAACTGGCCCTGTTGGCCGAGGAGTTCGCGTCCTTCGGCGAGGAGCAGCGGGAACACGCGGAGTGGCGGGCGTTCCTGCTGGCGCACCGGCCCGTGGACGAGGAGATGGGCCGCTGGCTGGACCTGGACCAGCGGGCGCTGCTGCGGGACGTGCTGCGCGAGCACCGCATGGCGCACCGGGGCATCCAGTTCACGTTCTTCGTGCTGGAGGGCGCGCCGGACTGCGTGCGGGCCAAGGTGCCCAACGGGCCGCCGCGCTACTCGCGTTACGGGCTGAAGCTGTTCGTGCTCACCACGGCCGGGGTGTGGGTGTGCGCCTGGGAGATCGACACGGCGACGTCCCGGCACGACGGGCGCAGGGACTTCGTCTTCCGCTTCGACTCGATCAGCTCGGTGGTGCTCCAGACCGCCGGGGCCCAGGCCGGGGCGACGGGGTGGCAGACGGTGCCGCAGGAGCAGCCGCCGGCCGGTGAGGTGCTGCGCCTGGTGTTGAACAACCGGGAGGACCTGGAGGTGCGGATCGAGACCCACCACCAGCTCGCGTCGGCGGGGGCCAACCTCGGGCAGCTGCGGGACGTGGCGCTGGACGCCTCCGGCGTCTCGGCCGGGTTCCGGGTGCTGGCGGCGCTGGCCACCGAGGGCGAGGAGTGGTTCGGCCTGCGGCGGGCGCAGTCGCGGCGGACGTTCCTCGACGAGGCGGAGCCGGGCGTCGTCGCCGGGGTGCGCTGACGTGGGCCGGGCCGGCGCCCCCCGCCGTGCTGCGGTGGGGACGCCGGCCCGTTCGGTGCGCGGTGCCGGCCCGGGTCGGGCCGGCCGGGGTCAGGAGGTGGGGGCGCCGAACGCCGGGACCACCGAGCCCTGGTAGGTGTCCTCGATGTACTGCCGCACCTCGTCGGAGTTGAGCAGCTCGGCGAGGGTCTGGACCCGGGGGTCGTCCTCGTTGCCGGCCTTGACGGCCAGGAAGTTGGCGTACGGGTTGCCCTCGGCCTCCTCCAGGACCAGCGCGTCCTCGGCCGGGACCAGGTCGGCCTCCAGCGCGAAGTTCCCGTTGATCACGGCGGCGTCGAAGTCCTCCAGGGAGCGGGGCAGCGAGGCGGCCTCCAGCTCCTGGAAGGTGATGCCGTTGTCCTCGGTGACATCGGCCGGGGTGGCGTTGGTGCCCACGCCGTCGGCCAGCTCGATCAGGCCGTTGGCGGCGAGGAGTTGCAGCGCGCGGCCCTCGTTGGTGGCGTCGTTGGGGATGGCGATGGTGGCGCCGTCGCCCAGCTCGTCGGCGCTGGTGAGGTCGTTGGAGTAGAGGCCGAGCGGCTCCAGGTGGACGTTGATCACCGGCACGATGTCGGTGCCCTGCTGGGCGTTGAAGTCGTCCAGGTAGGGCGCGTGCTGGAAGAAGTTGGCGTCCACGTCGCCGTCGTTGACCAGGGTGTTGGGGATCACGTAGTCGGTGACCTCGCGGATGTCGA
Organism: Streptomyces triticirhizae; assembly: GCF_003696235.1. Lineage (GTDB taxonomy): Bacteria > Actinomycetota > Actinomycetes > Streptomycetales > Streptomycetaceae > Streptomyces > Streptomyces triticirhizae. The sequence continues at coordinate 3,438 of NZ_RFFJ01000288.1, read as the reverse complement.
GGTCGAGCCCGGCCTCCTCGGCGAGGTTGTCCTTGACGAACTGGAGGATCTCCGCCTGGGGAACGGGGGTGGCCGCCACGCTCAACGGTTCGGTGGGGTCGGCCGCCGCGCCGTCGCCCGAGCCACCGCCGGTGTCCGGGTCGGAGTCGGTGCCGCAGGCCGCGAGGGCCAGGGCGAGAGCGGTGGTGGCGGCGAGAACGGCGCCGTGCCTGAGGTTGGTACGCACGAAGAGTGCCTTTCGCTTGCTGCGGGTTGTTACGGGTGCCGGGGGTGACCCGGGGTCTTGGGGGCCGCGCCCGACCGGTGAACGGCGGGGCTCAGCCGGTGCGGGTGCGGCGGGTGACGAGGCGGACGACGCCGTCGCCGATCAGCTGGACCGCGGTGACGATGACCAGCAGGACCGCGACCGTGACGAGCATGAACTCGTCCTCGAAGCGCTGGTAGCCGTAGGTGTAGGCGAGGGTGCCGAGCCCGCCGCCGCCGACGGCGCCGGCCATGGCCGAGTAGCCGATCAGCGCGATCACGGTGGTGGTCAGCCCGGCGATCAGGGACGGCAGGGCCTGCGGCAGCAGCACCTTGCCGACCACGGTCCACGTGCCGCCGCCCATCGCGTGGGCGGCCTCGACCAGCCCGTGGTCCACCTCGCGGATCGCGGTCTCCACCAGCCGCGCGAAGAACGGGATCGCGGCGATGGCCAGCGGCACCACGGCGGCCGTGGGGCCCATCGCCGTTCCGACGACGAAGCGGGTGAACGGGATCAGCGCCACCAGCAGGATGATGAACGGCAGCGAGCGGCCGACGTTGACGATCACGCCGATCGCGCGGTTGGCCACCACGTTGCGCAGCGGGCCTCCCTTGTCGGTGAGGACCAGCAGCACGCCCAGCGGCAGGCCGCCGAGGACCGCGTAGAAGGTGGCCCAGCCGACCATGTAGAGGGTGTCGATCGTGCCCTGGGTGAGCAGCGGCTCCATCTGGGACCAGGTCATCGGGTGCCCTCCGGGGCGAGTTCGTCGGTGGGGCCCTGCTCGGTGGGCGCGGGGCTCCTGTCGAGGGGTGCGGGCCCGGTGGCGGGCGCGGTCTGGGCCGGCAGTTCCACGGTGAGGCCCCGTTCCCGCAGGTAGGCGAGGGCGGCGGCGTTGGTGTCCGGGTGGCCGGGCAGCTCGATGCGCATCCGGCCGACCTGGCGGCCGCCGACGGTCTCCATCGCCGCGCCCAGGATCGACACGTCGACCTCGTGGGTCCTGGCCAGATGGGAGATCACCGGCTGGCCGGCGCTGTCGCCGTGGAAGGTGATGTCCACGACCGTGCGGTCGCCGCCCGGGACGGCCCCGGCGACGGGGAACAGCTCGTGCGCCAGCCGCGAGCCCGGCGTCGCCAGCAGCTCGGAGACCACGCCGGCCTCGACGATCCTGCCCTTCTCCATCAGCGCGGCCGAGTCGCAGACCGCCTTGACCACGTCCATCTCGTGGGTGATCAGCAGGACGGTCAGGCCGAGTTGGCGGTTGAGGTCGCGCAGCAGCTGGAGCACCGAGCGGGTGGTCTCGGGGTCCAGGGCCGAGGTGGCCTCGTCGGAGAGCAGCACCTTCGGGTCGCCGGCCAGCGCCCTGGCGATCCCGACGCGCTGCTTCTGGCCGCCGGACAGCTGCGCCGGGTAGGCCCTGGCCTGGTCGGCGAGGCCCACCAGGTCGAGCAGTTCGAGGGCCTTGCGGGCCCGCTCACGGCGGGTGAGGCCGAGGATCTCCAGCGGCAGTTCGACGTTGCCGCGCACGGTGCGCGAGGAGAGCAGGTTGAAGTGCTGGAAGATCATGCCGATGCCGGTGCGGGCCTGCCGCAGCGAACGGCCCGCGCGGTGGCGGGGTCCGGGGAGGGCGGTCAGGTCCTGGCCGTCAACGGTCACCGTCCCGGAGTCGGGGCGTTCCAGCAGGTTGACGCAGCGGATCAGGGTGGACTTGCCCGCCCCGCTGCGGCCGATGACGCCGTACATCTCGCCGGGCTCGACATGGAGGCTGACGCCGTCGAGCGCGGTGACCTCGCGGCCGCGCGAGCGGTAGACCTTGGTGAGATCCGTGGTGGTGATCACTGGCTTCCATCGCTGTCGGACGGCACACGGACGGCGCACGGCGACGCCGTGCGCCCGGTGCGGGGCAGGGTCAGGGTTGGTGTGCGGGAGCGCGGGGCGGGGTGGCCGGTCGGGGCCGGCGGTCACCGGCGCGCGGCGGAGCGGCGCGGCGGCGCGGTTCGCTTCGGGGCGCGAGGCGCTCGGCGGGGGCCCTCAGCGGTCACACATTCGACACGGACAGTGAGCACCGGGCAACGTCTGCGCCTCGGTCGCCGCGTGATGGCCGCTCGTCGGTGTCATGCCGTCCAGTAAAACAGACCGGTCAGAGCGGGATCGCCACGGTCGGGGGTGCTGTGGCCAACGCCACGTGCGCCCGGCCGGTGTGGGCCGGCCCGGGCGGGGTGGTCGGGGCCGTCTCACGGCCGGGGCCGGCGGTCGGGGGCGGGTGCGGCCGGCGTAGAGTCGTCGCCATGTTCACCCCGTTGACGGTCACGGTCGTGGTGACCGCCCTGCTCCTGGCCGTCTGGTGCGGGTACGCCTCCTTCCGGGACCAGCCGGTGAAGGACTGGCACTACGCGGGTGCGGCCGTGGTCGAACTGCTCACCCTGGCGCAGGCGGTGGTCTCGACGGTCGCCCTCGCCGGCGGGGACCGGCCGGCCGGGGACGGCAGCACGCTGGTCTTCGTCTGCTATCTGGTCGCGGTTCCGCTGTGCCTGCCGATCACCGCCGTGGTGTCGCTGACCGAACGGAACCGCTGGGGTTCGGCGACGGTCGCCGCCGGCGCGGTGGTGCTGGCGGTGCTCCAGGTACGGCTGGCCGACGTGTGGGCGGGGGCCGGCGGTGTCTGAGACGGAACGGACGGAGCGGACGGAACGGCGGGATGGCGCCCGGCTGGACCTGAACTACGGTCCGGGGCGGCTGCTGGTGCTGCTCTACGGGGTCTTCGCGGTGGGCGCGGCCTCGCGCTCCGCGTACCAGCTCTCCACCCGCTTCGACGAGGCGCCGGTCGCGTATCTGCTGTCGGCGGTGGCGGCCGTGGTGTACGCGGTGATCACGTTCTGCCTGGCGCGGGGCGGGGAACGCGCGCGCCGGGTCGGACTGGTGTGCTGCGCGGCCGAGTTGGTGGGGGTGCTGACGGTGGGCACGTGGTCCCTGGTGGACCCGGGCGCCTTTCCCGACGCGACGGTCTGGTCGGACTACGGCATCGGCTATGTCTTCTTCCCGCTGATTCTCCCGCTGACGGGCCTCCGCTGGTTCCGCTGGCGCGGCGCCTCGGGAGCGCCGCCGGCGCCGGGGGCGCCTGCGGCGCCGTCGGGGGCGGAGGGCTGAGTCGGCCGCGCCGCGCGCGGGTCCGGCCGGACGGCGGTCAACGCGTGGCC
>NZ_RFFJ01000287.1 GCF_003696235.1 Streptomyces triticirhizae | reverse complement strand
CCGCCGGCCGCACCCCGTCGGCGTGCCCGACGGCCGCGTCCCAGGCGCGCAGGCAGCGGCGGGCCGAGGCGATGTCGGGGTGCGCGGCCGGCCCGGTGCCGGCGACCACCGGCGCCAGCAGCGCCCGCAGCTCGCCGACCCGCAGCCACCACAGGAACGGGGAGCCGATGACCAGCGTGGGCGCCGCCTCCGAGCGGGGGCCGACCGGCTCCTCCAGCCAGCTGTCGCAGTCCGGGGTGAGCGCGATCGCGCCGGGCCTGGGAACGTCGAGCTGGGCCGCCAACTCGCCTATCAGCCGGTGCAGCGAGGGGGCCGCCGCCTCGGGCAGCGGAACGGTCGGGGTCGGCGACTGGCGCGCGGTGAGGATGCGCGCGGCGAGCGCGCCGGCGAGGGCGAGCACCCCGGCGGCCACCGCCGCCACCGACCAGCCGAGCGCCTGCGGGGCGCCCACCACCAGGAGCACGACGGCGATGGCCGCCGGCGTGAGGGCCAGCGCCAGCGCCGTGTTGCGCACCCGCAGGACGGCCAGCGCGTGATCCCGCGCGGAGTATGTGGGGTTACGCGCCTCGCGCTGCACCATGCCCGGCCCTCCGCCGTCCGTCTCCGTCGCGTCCGTTTCCCACTGTGACACCGGGGACCGACAGCGCAAGGCGCGCTGCGCCGAACGCCTGAGGGCCGGCGGGTGGGGTCGACGACGTTGTGCCGCCCGGTAGTTGGGCGTGCGCCGCACCCTAGTTGGGCGCGGCTGGCGCGTCAGCCGGACCGGGAATCGGTCACTCGATGGTGGTGCTTTGGTCAGAGGATGGGGTCAGCGGATGGGTCAGGGGCTGGGTTCGGGGGCCGGGGGTCGGAGGGCGCCGTCAGGCGCCGCCGGCGGAGGCCGCGCGGGCGGCGATGTCCGTGCGGTGGTGGGAGCCGGCCAACTCGATCCGCCCCACCGCCCGGTAGGCGCGCTCCCTGGCCTCGGCGAGGTCCGCGCCCAGCGCGGTCACCGAGAGCACCCGGCCGCCGGCCGAGACCACCCGGCCCGCCTCGTCCCCGCGGGTGCCGGCGTGCAGCACGTAGACGGCGGGCCCGTCCTCGGCCGCGACGGCGTCCAGCCCGCCGATCGGGTCGCCGGAGCGCGGGGACTCCGGATAGCCCTCGGCCGCGACCACCACGGTGACGGCGGCGCCGTCGGACCAGCGCAGCGGCGGGAAGTCGGCCAGCTCGCCGGTCGCCGACGCCAACAGCAGCCCCGCCAGCGGGGTTTCCAGCCGGGCCAGCACGACCTGGGTCTCCGGGTCGCCGAACCGCGCGTTGAACTCGACCACCCGCACCCCACGCGAGGTCAGCGCGAGCCCCGCGTAGAGCAGCCCGGAGAACGGGGCGCCCCGCCGGCTCATCTCGGCCACCGTGGGCCGCAGCACCGTCTGAAGCACCTCATCGGTGAGCCCGGGGTCGGCCCAGGGCAGGGGCGTGTAGGCGCCCATGCCACCGGTGTTGGGGCCCCGGTCGTCGTCGAGCGCGCGCTTGAAGTCCTGCGCCGGAGTCAGCGGAACGACGGTCTCGCCGTCGGTCACGGCGAACAGCGAGACCTCGGGGCCGTCCAGGTACTCCTCGATCACCACCCGCTCGCAGCTGCGGGCGTGCGCCCTGGCCACGGCGAGGTCCTCGGTGACGACGACGCCCTTGCCGGCGGCGAGGCCGTCGTCCTTGACCACATAGGGCGGGCCGAACGCGTCCAGCGCGGCGTCGGCCTCGGCCGGGGTGGCGCACACGTAGGAGCGGGCCGTCGGCACGCCGGCCGAGGCCATGACCTCCTTGGCGAAGGCCTTGCTCCCCTCCAGCCTGGCGGCCTCGGCGCCCGGCCCGAAGACCGGCACGCCCGCCGCGCGCACGGCGTCGGCGACTCCGGCGACCAGCGGGGCCTCCGGCCCGACCACGACCAGTTCGGCGCCGAGCCGCAGCGCCAGCTCGGCGACGGCGGAGCCGTCGAGCTGGTCGACGGCGTGGCAGGTCGCCAGCTCGGCGATGCCGGCGTTGCCGGGGGCGGCGTGCAGCTCGGTGACGGCGGGGTCGCGGGTAAGGGCGTGACACAGGGCGTGTTCGCGGGCGCCACCGCCGATGACGAGGATTCTCACGCGGGCAGCCTAACCGCGCCCCCTCCCCCGCCGGCTCCCGCGTCCACGTCGCGGAACCGCCCCCGGCGGGACCGGCCTCCCACGGCCCCGAGCCGCCCGGGAACCCACCCGTCCCCCGAACGCTGCCGCCCGAGGACACCCCCCGAACGCGGCCACCCGAGGACGACCACCCGAGGACGACTACCCGAAGACGATCATCGACCCCTGCGCCAGGCTGCGCGTGGCCGCCGCGTGGAGGCCGCGCCACACGTGGCGCTCCCGGGCGAACGGCCCGCCGCCGGACGAGGGCGCGCCCGCCGGCTCGTCCAGCCGGGTCGGCCGGCTGGGCGGCTCGGGCGGGGCCGGCGGCCTGGCCGGGTCGATCTCCAGCGCGGGCGCGACCAGTTCCAGCTCCCGCAGCAGCCCGTGGCTGGACCCGAGCGGCCCACCGCCCGCCAGCAGCGCGTCGTTGACCAGCGGGCGCGGGAAGTCCACCGGAACGTAGGCCCCGGCGTGGTCGAAGTGCCAGACGAGATGGGCCTCCTGGGCGCCGCTCTCGAACATCTCCAGCAACTGCTGGTAGTCCCCGTCGAGTTCGTTGGCCGGCGTCACGGGCAGTCCGCTGCGTTGGAGCAGGTAGGCCCGGCGCAGCAGGTGCAGCGCGGTGTAGTCGAAGCCGGCCACCGGCGCGACCTCGCCGACCATGCCCGGCACATAGCCGAAGACCGGCACCGGCGGCAGCCCGGCGGCCTCCAGGGCCCGGTCGTACTCGGCGATCTCCTCGGCGAACGGGTTGTCGGGGCTGTGGCACAGCACATCGACGAGGGGGACCAACCACAGGTCACAGGCCACGTACGGGGCTCACTCTCCGTCGGACTCCAGGGTTCCCGGTCGGCTCGGCGCTCCCGTTCGGACCTCACGGCTCCCGCTCGGCCTTCAGGACACGCCGAGTTCGGCCGCCAGTGCCAGGATGTGTGACCGGTACTCGCTGAGCAACCGTCCCGTCTCGTCGATGTCGCCGGTCTCGACGGCGTCCGCGAGCGTCAGATGGCCGGCCCAGAGCCGGCCGGCGAGCCGTTCCCCGCCGCCCGGCCCGCCGCGCAGCCGGGGCACCAGGAACGCCCAGCAGCGCACCCGCAGTCGGTCGAGGAACTCGCCGATGTGCGGGTTCTCCAGGAGGGCGTCCAACTCCCGCCAGTAGCGGAGGTCGTAGGCGATCAGTATGTCGAGGTCGCCGGCGAGCGCGGCCTGGCGGGCGGCGACCGCGCGGCGGCGGATCGAGGTGAACGCCTCCCGGCCGACCGGCCGTTGGAGTAACGCCGGGTTGCGGTGCAGGACGCCGTCGCCGACCAGGGCGAGGGCCTCGACCATCTGTCGGAAGTCGGTGAAGGTCAACTGCTTGATCCGGTAGCCCCGGTGCTGCTCCACCTCAAGCAGCCCCTGCGCCGACAGGTCGACCAGCGCCTCCCGCACCGGGGTGGCCGAGACCCCGTACTGCTCGGCGATCTCCCGCACGGTGAACTCGGCGTCGGGCGCCAGGCGTCCGGCGAGGATCTCCTCGCGCAGGGCCTCCGCCAGCTGCTCCCGCAGGGTGCTGCGTTGAATCACGGCAGCCCAGACTACCGTCACCCCATTGACAGCATACTGTCGTTATGACAACCTCCTGTCATAAGCGGGAACTCGCGCACCACCGAGCCCCGACGCCACCACCCCAGGGAGACGGCCCATGTCCGGGACCGACACCGCTCAGCCCACCGCCCAGCCCACCGTTCATCTGGCCGTCTACGACGGGATGGCCGACTGGGAGACCGGCCACGCCACCGCCGAGCTGGCCGTCTCCGGGCACCGGGTGGTCGCCGTCGGGCGCACCGCCGAGCCGGTGACCACCGTCGCGGGGCTGCGCCTGCTCCCCGAGATCACCCTCGACCAACTCCGCCCGGCCGACAGCGCGTTGCTGATCCTGCCCGGAGCCGGCGCGTGGCTTCAGGGCGCGGAGCTGGCGCCGTTCGCCGAGGCGGCGCGGGCGTTCGTGGACGCCGGCGTGCCGGTCGCCGCGATCTGCGGCGCGGTCGTCGGGCTGGCCGGCGCGGGACTGTTGGACGAGCGGGCGCACACGGCGGCGGCCCCCGAGGTGCTCGCGATGAGCGGCTACGCGGGCGGCGCGCACTACCGGGAGGCCGACGCGGTCACCGACGGCGACGTGATCACGGCGGGGCCGACCGACCCCGAGGCGTTCGCGCGGGAGATCCTCACCCGGCTCGACGCCTACCCGCCGGAGGTCGTCGACGCCTGGTTCCGCCTCTACGCCGACTCGGACGCCAGCGCCTACCCGATCGTCGCGGCCGCGCAGGGGAGTTGAGATGGCGACGCCACGGCGGACGGCGGCGGGCACGGAGGCGCCGGAGAACGGCCGGGGGGAGACGCCGGGGGCGCCGGCGCTGCTGTCCGGCTCGGCGCTGGCGGTGTTCCGGCTCAACGGGCGGTTCCTCGCGCTGGCCGAGGGGCTGGCCCGGCCGGCCGGGCTGAGCGCCGCCGGCTGGCAGGTGTTGGGGGCGGTGCTCAACGAGCCGCTGCCGGCCGCCGGGATCGCCCGGGTCATGGGCATCACCCGGCAGAGCGTGCAGCGCGTCGCCGATCTGCTGGTCGAGCGCGGCCTCGCCGAGTACCGGCCCAACCCGGCGCACCGCAGGGCCAAGCTGCTGACGCCAACGGCCGCCGGCCGCGCGGCGATCGGGCGGATCGGCCCCCAGCACGCCGAGGCGGCGGAGCGGCTGGCCGAGGCGGTGGGCGGCGCGCCCCGGCTCGCGGAGATCCTGGACGCGCTCACCGAACTCTCCGAGGCCGTGCGGCGGTTGCCCGCGCCCCACGAACCGGAGGAGTGAAGCCCACGCCCGGCCGCGCGGCGTTCCCGCCGTTCTCCGTCGGCGTGGTCGCCGGCAGCCTTGGTCGCGTCCCGCGTCGCCGCCGCCCGCTGGCACCGCATCGAGCTGACCGCCCCCAGCGACCTGCTGTCCCTCACCCTCCGCGCGGACACCCGCCTGGAACACCACCCGCCCCCGACCGGCGGCGGGCCGGCCTCACCTGAGACGGGGGACCCGGTCGGCCGGGTCCCCCCGGTCGGTCGGGCTCCGTGGCCCGGTGGAACGCCGACACCCGCGCGGCCGCCCCGGTCCGGCTGACCGGTGAAGGTGAGGCCGCGCAACAGCCGCACCGGGGTGGGCATCTGGCGCTTTCACGGCGACGGCCCTCCACCAACTCCGAGACGGCGCCCGGACGGAAGGCCCCGGCGCGGGCCGGCGCCCGCCAACTGTCGCGCGCCCCCCGCAGGATGCGCCGCTCCACCCCCGGCGCGCCCCCACGCGCCCCCCTCCGCCCCGACCCGCCCCGGCCCGATGGCGCGCG
>NZ_RFFJ01000286.1 GCF_003696235.1 Streptomyces triticirhizae | reverse complement strand
AGCCGCCGGGCGCGCTGCCGCCCGGGCCGCTGCGGGTCGCGGCCGAGATCGCGGCGTTCCCCTCGCTGCCGCTGACCGGCCTGGCGGAACGGGTGCGCGCCACGCTGGCCGGGGTGGCCACGGAACGCCTGGGCCTGCCGGTGTCCCTCGTCGACCTGGAGGTGAAGGAGCTGCTGGCCGAGCCGCCGGAGCCGGCCGCGCCGCCGCGCGAACCGCCGTCCCCGCCGGACGCGTTGGGCTCCGGCGGCCCGGGCGCCGGGGAGGTGGCCGAGGCGGTGACGGCGGTCCCCGGCGTCGCCGGGCTGTCGGCCGTCCTCGACGGCTGGCTGGGCGCGGTCCGGGTGGAGGACCGCGAGGAGCCGCCCTCCCGGCTGGTGCGGCTCCAGCTGGCGGCCGGCGGCGGGCGGCCGCTGCCGGAGCTGGTGGCGGAGGTGGCCAGGGTGGCCACCGCGACGGCGGCCACCGCCGGCTCGACGGCCAGGGGCCCGATCCTGGTGACGCTGCTGGTCACCGGCGTGACCGACTGACCAGCGGGCCCGTTCGGGCCCCGCTCACTCCAGGCCGGCGAGTTCGGCCAGTCGCCGCCCCTGGGCGGCGCGCTCGGCGGCGCGCTGGGTGTCGTAGTCCTGGTGGGTGGCGGCCCGCAGCAGCGCCTTGGTCTCGATCAGCGCGCCGCGCGGCGCCGCCAGCAGGGCGGCGACCAGGTCGTCGGTAGCGCCGGCCAGCTGGTCGGCGGGGACCACCAGGTTGGCCAGCCCGACGCGTTCGGCCTCGGCCGCGTGCACCGCGCGCCCGGTGGCACAGATCTCCAGCGCGCGCGCATAGCCGACGAGCCCGACCAGCGGGTGGGTGCCGCCGAGGTCGGGGACCAGCCCCAGGCTGGTCTCGCGCATGGCGAACTGCGCGTCCTCGGCGCAGACCCGCAGGTCACAGGCGAGGGCGAGTTGGAAGCCGGCGCCGATGGCGTGCCCCTGGACCGCCGCCACCGAGATCAGGTCGGGGCGGCGCCACCAGGTGAACGCCTCCTGGTAGGAGGCGATGGTCGCGTCGCGTTCGGACTCGGGCGCGCGCGCCAGGTCGGAGAGGGAGAGCTGGCCGTCGATGCCCTCGGGGGTGAGGGCCCTGCGGTCGAGGCCGGCCGAGAAGGAGACGCCCTCGGCGCGCAGCACGACGACCCGGATGTCCCCGGTCAGCCGTCGTCCGGTCTCGGCGAGGGCGTGCCACAGGGCGGGTGTCTGCGCGTTGCGTCGCGCGGCGTTGGTCAGCGTGACGGTCGCCACGGGGTCGTGGACGGTGACACGCACACCGTCCTGGTCGAGCAGGCTCATCGGGCCTCCGCTCGTTACTGGGCAGTAGTTCCGCCTGGCAGGGTAACGATCGGCGCCCGCGCCCGGTCGGCCGGGGCGGTCTCGTTCGGGTTGTGGTTACGGGTTCGGCTGGGCGTCCGGCTGGGGCGGGAGCCTCAGGCCGAGGCGGCCTTCTTGCCCCGGGTGGCGCCACCGCGACCACGCAGGGTGACGTCCGCCTCGCTGAGCATCCGGTGCACGAAGCCGTACGACCTGCCGGTCTCCTCGGCCAACGCGCGGATGCTGGCACCCGACTCGTACTTCCGCTTCAGGTCTGCCGCGAGCTTCTCGCGCGCGGTGCCGGTCACCCGGCTGCCCTTCTTCAGAGTCTCGGCCACTCGTGCCTCCTCATGCGAAGTGCGCTCTGGACTCTCATGATCACCCCTAACCGGACTTCTGGCCACCCATTCGTCGCGGTACGTACGACAAGCGCACCGCTGGCCGGGCGCGCCGTGCCCCGCCCCCGACGCGAGCCGGGGAGCGAAGCGGCAGGTGAACGCGGATAGCGCCGGCGGGGCGCGCGGCGGGGGGCGGGGGCGGCGCGCCGGGCGTGTCGACACGCCCGGCTACGACCGCACTCACTCAGATGAATGATCAACGCTGCGTCGATTGGTCCACCGCGAGTGATCACAAACGGCGGACCCGACCGTTCGGCCGGCCGCTCAGGCGAGGGCGACCAGGTCCGCGTAGTCGGCGCTCCACAGGTCCTCGACGCCGTCCGGCAGCAGGATGATCCGCTCCGGCTGAAGCGCGTCCACCGCGCCCTCGTCGTGGGTGACCAGGACGACGGCGCCGGTGAACTCGCGCAGCGCGCCGAGGATCTCCTCGCGGCTGGCCGGGTCGAGGTTGTTCGTCGGCTCGTCCAGCAGCAGCACGTTGGCCGAGGAGACCACGAGGGTGGCCAGCGCCAGCCGGGTCTTCTCGCCGCCGGAGAGCACCCGGGCCGGCTTCTCCACGTCGTCGCCGGAGAACAGGAACGAGCCCAGCGTCCTGCGCACCTGCGCCAGGTCCAGGTCGGGGGCGGCGCTGCGCATGTTCTCCAGGACGGTGCGGTCCGGGTCGAGGGTCTCGTGCTCCTGGGCGTAGTAGCCGAGCTTGAGGCCGTGGCCCGGGGTGACCGCTCCGGTGTCGGGCTTCTCGATGCCGGCGAGGAGCCGCAGCAGGGTGGTCTTGCCGGCGCCGTTGAGGCCCAGGATCACGACCCGGGAGCCCTTGTCGATGGCGAGCGAGACATCGGTGAAGATCTCCAGCGAGCCATAGGACTTGGACAGCCCCTCGGCGGCGAGCGGGGTCTTCCCGCAGGGCGCCGGGTCGGGGAAGCGGAGCTTGGCGACCTTGTCGGCGCGGCGCTCCTCCTCAAGTCCGGCGAGCAGGCGCTCGGCCCTGCGGGCCATGTTCTGCGCGGCGACGGCCTTGGTGGCCTTGGCGCGCATCTTGTCGGCCTGGGCGTTGAGCGCGGCGGCCTTCTTCTCGGCGTTGGCCCGTTCGCGCCTGCGGCGCTTCTCGTCCGCCTCGCGCTGGATCTGGTACTGCTTCCAGCCCATGTTGTAGACGTCGATGGCGGCGCGGTTGGCGTCGAGGTAGAAGACCTTGTTGACGACGGTCTCCACGAGGTCGATGTCGTGGGAGATCACCACCAGGCCGCCCCGGTAGGTGCGCAGGAAGTCCCGCAGCCAGGTGATGGAGTCGGCGTCGAGGTGGTTGGTCGGCTCGTCGAGCAGCAGGATGTCGGCGTCGGAGAAGAGGATGCGGGCCAGTTCGACGCGGCGCCGCTGGCCGCCGGAGAGGGTGTGCAGCGGCTGGCCGAGCACCCGGTCGGGCAGGCCCAGGCTGGCGGCGATGGTGGCCGCCTCGGCCTCGGCGGCGTAGCCGCCCTTGGTGAGGAACTCGGTCTCCAGGCGCTCGTAGCGGCGCATCGCCCTGTCCCGGGTGGCGCCCTGGCCGCCGGCCATGCGCTGCTCGTTCTCCCGCATCCCGCGCAGCACGCTGTCCAGGCCGCGCGCGGAGAGGATGCGGTCCCTGGCGAGCACGTCGAGGTCGCCGGTGCGGGGGTCCTGCGGGAGGTAGCCGACCTCCCCCGAGCGGGTGATGGTGCCGCCGGCCGGGGTGCCGTCGCCGGCCAGGCACTTGGTGAGGGTGGTCTTGCCGGCGCCGTTGCGGCCGACGAGGCCGATGCGGTCGCCCTGGGCGATGCGGAACGAGGCGCTCTCGATCAGGACGCGGGCGCCGGCGCGCAACTCGATGCCGGTTGCGGTGATCATGGACAGACTCCAGGTGCGGAACGTGTGGGCAGGGGTCGGATCAGCGCTTGACGTCCGCTAATGCACGAGGAACAGAATGTCCATGCGGCCATTCTAGCCGCGCGGTTCAACGCGTTTTCGCCCGCGTGAGCCCGCCTCAGGCGCCCCCGCTGTGGACCTGGAACGCCGCCCTGCGGACCCGCTTGGCGACCGTCTGGTCGGGGTGGACGGCGGCCAGCGCCAACAGCACCTGCACGGTGCGCGGATGGCCACAGGTGCGAATCTCGTCCACCAGTTCGGCGACGGTCAGCTGCGGGGCGGTGTCGAGGTGGTCCAGCAACAGCCGTTCCGCGCCGTGCTCCTGGGCGGCCGAGGCGGTGTCCACCCACAGCCAGGTGGCCTCGGACCTGGTGAGCACGCCGAGCGAGGACTCGGCGCGGTCGCGCGGGTCGCCGCCCTCGTGGTCGGCCAGCCACAGCAGCGCGTAGGGCCGCAGCACCGGGTCGTCCACGACGGCGCGCACCGCCTCGGACGCCGGGGCGCCGACCACCCGCAGCGCCTGGAACGCCAGCCCCCGGATCAGGGCGTCCTCGCCGCGTGCGGCGGCGAGCAGCTCGTCGACGGCCGGCGCGGTGGGCCGCACCGCGAGCCAGGCGCGGTACTCGGCGCGGGCCGGGCCCGGCGTCAGGTTGGCGCAGCCGCGCAGCATGGCGACGGCGGACTGCTCGATGTTGCCGGCCGGGCTCTGCGCGGCGACGCAGATCTGCTCCAGCTTGGTCCACATCGCCCAGCTGCCCAGGTCGGTCAGCCGCGCCCTGGCCGGGCGGTCGCCGCGCGCGTGGAGGGTGAGGGCGCCGACCGAGGAGAGCGCGTCCAGGGCCCAGCCGAGCAGCCGGACGCGTTCGGCGGTGACCGCCCGGTCCTCCTCCGGGATCGGCGCGTCGGCGGAGACCGGCGCCTCGGGCCCGGAGCCGTCGGGGCGTTCGGCGCGCAGCTCGGCGACCCGACGGCGCATCAGGTCGATCAGCCCGGCCGCCGTGACCGGGCCCTCGGACAGCCGCATCACGGACAGCAGTTGGGGCATGGCGGCCACCACGTCGGTGACCAGGGACGGGTCGGCGTCGGGCGGCGCGGGGCGGGCCAGGCACCAGGCGTCGAAGAGCGCGACCCAGCCGCGCAGCGCCGCCGTGTCGTCGCGGTCCCAGGCGCGGAGCCGCCAGCCGGCGCGCACGGCGCCGCCCTCGCCGTCGATCTCCAGCAGTCCGGCCAGCCGGGCGCGGCTCCAGTTCTCCCGCAACTCGGCCGTGGACATGGCGAGTTCACCGGCGGCGCGGGCGAGGTCCTGCTCGGGCGAGACGCCGGCGTCGCGCGCCCAGTGCGCGACGCGCACGGCGTCGGTCAGCAACGTCCTCGCCTGCCGGGCGAGGCGGTCGGGGGGCAGCACCCCCTTGGGGGGCCGGGGGGTGCGTCTGCGCTCGGCGGTGCGGCGCTGAACCGGCGCTCGTTGCGGGGAGGTCTGAGGGACAAGGCGCAACCGGGGCTCACGCGGAGTTCGGGACGTCACCCGAGCAGTTTCGCCGTTCGGGCCGTCAAAGCCCAAACCCCCCGTACAAAGGGGTAGATGAGGGACGCGGAAGGGGCGGCGCCCGGGGCTCACATCAGGGGCGTGAGGAAGCGGCGGAGCGCCTCCTGGTAGCCGCCGGGGTCGGCGTTCCACATCGCCGCGTGCTCGGCCTGGCCGACGGTGTGCAGCACGACGTTCTCCCGGTGCCGGCCGGCGAACTCCCGGGAGACGGCGAACGGGGCCACGCTGTCGTCGGGGCCGTGCACCAGCAACACCGGCGGGGGCGCGTTCCGTTCGCCGGTGGGCGGCATCGGCGGCGGCCCGTCGGGGAGCGCGCCGCGCCGGGCGGCGGCCACGGCCACCGGGCGCAGCGGC
>NZ_RFFJ01000285.1 GCF_003696235.1 Streptomyces triticirhizae | reverse complement strand
ACGCCGCCGACCTGCACGGGCTGCGCGCCCTGGACGCCTCCCTGGCCGGCGAGCCGGCCACGGCCCGCGCCCTGGCCGCCCGCGCCGTGGCCGCCGCCGAGACCACCGACTCCCCGCTGACCCGGGCCACCGCCCATCTCGACCTGGCCCGCGTCCAGTTGGCGGCCGACCTGCCCGCCAGGGCCGTCGCCTCGGCCGGCGAGGCCGTCCGCCTCTACGCCGCCAAGGGCCACCGGGTCGGCCGCGACACCACCATCTCGCTGCTCGCGCACGCCGCCTCCCGGCTCGACCCGCGCGCCCGGAGAACGGCGGCCGGCGGCCGCCCGGCGAGGAGCGGGGGAGGGGAACGGTGAGCGGCGCGCTGAGCTGGGGCCTGCGCGACCAGGGCCCCGAGGACATCGCGGTGTTCGCCGCCGGCCCGGGCGGGATCACCCCCGAGTGGGCCTGGGGCGGCTCCACCGGGCGCGGCGTGCGGGTGTGCGTCGTGGACAGCGGCGTGGAGGGCGACCACCCGATGGTCGGCCAGGTCGCCTCCTCGCACGCGGTCGTCGAGGGCGACGACGGAACGCCCCGCGTCGTGCCCGCCGACGCCGACGACCCCTGCGGCCACGGCACGGCCTGCGCCGGGATCGTCCGGGAGGTCGCGCCCGACTGCGAGGTGCACAGCGTCCGCGTCCTGGGCGAGAACTTCTCCGGCAGCGGCGCGTTCCTCCTCGCCGGGCTCCGCTGGGCCGTCGAGCAGCGCTTCGACGTCATCAACCTCAGCCTCTCCACCACCCACTCCCGGTTCGTCGGCGCGCTGCGCGAACTGGCCGACACCGCCTACTTCGACGGCACCGTCCTGGTCGCCTCCGCCCACAACCTGCCGGTGGAGAGCTTCCCCTGGCGGTTCGGCACGGTCCTCTCCGTCGGCAGCCACCAGGAGGCCGACCCCGAGCCGCACCTCTACAACCCCAGGCCGCCGGTGGAGTTCTTCGCCAAGGGCCAGGACGTGCGGGTCGCCTGGACCGGCCGCTGCGTCACCCGCACCACCGGCAACAGCTTCGCCGCGCCCAGGATCGCCGGCCGCTGCGCCCAGATCCTCGCCCGCCACCCGGGGCTGACGCCGTTCCAGCTGAAGACCGTCCTCTATCTGACGGCGGCCAACGTCCACCCGGCCGAGGCCGTCTCCGCCGAGGCGGTTTCCTCCCCGCCGTCCGCCGACCGGCGGACCCGTCACGAGAGATGAGGTACCCGTGCCCACACCCATCGCATCCGACGGCACCCGCGCCCTGTTGCAGTCCGTGGTCGAGGTGGCGAGGGCCATCTTCGGGGCCGCCGCCAGCTCCGTCTTCCTGGTCGACGAGGACGCGGGCGAGCTGGTCTTCCAGGCCGTCGCAGGGGAGGGCGAGGAGTTCCTCGTCGGCACCCGCTTCCCCGCCCACCGGGGCATCGCCGGCTGGGTCGCCTCCTCGGGACAGGCCATGATCGCCGACGACCTCACCGGCGTGCCCCAGTTCGCCCGCGACCTCGCCGAGTCCACCCGCTACGTCCCCGACGCGCTGATGGCCGCCCCGCTGCTCTCCGACGGCCGGGTCCTGGGCGTCATCGAAGTGCTCGACCCGGCCCCCCGTTCCCGCTCCGACCTGGGCGACCTCGACCTGCTGTCGCTCTTCGCCCACCAGGCGGCCCTCGCCCTGCGCGTCGCCGGCGAGGCCCACCGCCCCGCCGGCGACCAGGATCTGATGGACGCCTTCCGCGACTTCCTCCGCACCCGCGTCTAGCCGACGCCGGCGGGCGGTCAGTCCCCGGCGTCCGGCGGCAGGCCGCCCGCGAACTCCCGCGCGAACACCGACATCTCGTACAACGCCAGATGCGCGCTGACCTCGCCGCTCGGCGGGGTCAGCAGGCTGCACTCCAGCAGCTCCTCAGCGTCCGCGACCACCTGCTCGTACCGCAGCGGCGGCGTGCGGGCCGCCAGCCTGAGGAACGCCGCCCGCTGCGGCGGCGGCAGCCCCCGCCAGAACGCCTCGTACCGCTCCCGCAGCACCAGCTCGCCCGCCGCCATCTCGTCCAGCAGCGAGGGCGCGTCCCGCAGCCGGTCCGCGTACTCCGCCGGCCGCAGATGCCGCAGCGCGTTCAGCTTCGCGCCCGCGATCCGCAGCGCCAACGGCAGCCCCTCGCAGCGCCGCACGATCCGGACCGCCGCCTCCGGGTCCGTCATCAGCCGGCCCACGCCGATGACCCGGCCCAGCAGCTCAAGACCCTCCGCCTCGGTCAGCGGCGCCAACGGCACCCACTCCACGCCCGAGAGGCCGCTGAGCCGATACCGGCTGGTCACCAGCGCCCCGCTGGGTCCCCGGCCGGGCAGCAGCGCCTCGGCGACCGTCGCCGACACCGCGTCGTCCAGCACCAACAGGAGGCGCCGCCGCGCGATCCACGACCGCCACCGCGCCAACGCCTGCCCCACGCTCCGCTCCGGCGGCAGGCCGACCGCGTCGAGCAGGCCCCGCAGCACCGTGCCCAACGGCCGGTCGCCCAACTCGGCCATCAACAGGCCGTCGGGGAACGCGTCGGCCAGCAGATGCCCCACCCGCACCGCGAACGCCGACTTGCCGACGCCGACCGCGCCGGAGACCACCATCACCCGGCCCTCCCGCCGCCCCTCGCGGAAGTGCGCCAGGGCCCGGTGGACCTCCTCCGTCCGGCCGACGAAGTCCGGCAGGTCGCGCGGGAGTTGATCGCCCAGGCCGCCGCCACCCTCCCGGGGGCCCTCCTCCGGCGGGGCCAGCAGCCGGCGCCGCAGCCCCGTCAGCACCGGCCCGGGCGCCACGCCCAACTCCCGCGCCAGCGCCAGCCGCACCGCGTCGAAGTGCGCCAACGCCTCCCCGGTCCGCCCGCCGGCCGCCAGCGCGCGCATCCACGCCGCCGCCAGCCGCTCCCGCAACGGGTGCGCCGCCGCGTGGTCCTGGAGCCGCTCCACGACCAGCCGGTGCCCGCCCCGCTCCACCTCCAACTCCGCCCACTCCTCCAGCGCGCCGAGAAACACCTCCGTCAGCCGGTCCACCGCCTCCGACAGACAGGGCAGCCGGCCGAACTCGCCCAGCGGACCCTCCCGCCACAGCGCGACCGCCTCCGCCAGCCGCTCGACCGCGCCCGCCGCGCCCTCGCGGGCCAACCGCCGCCCCTCGCGCGCCCGTTGCTCGAACGCGACCAGATCGCACTCCGCCGCCGACAGCCGCAGCAGATAGCCGCCCCCGGTGTGGACGAGGCGGTCGCCCAGGACCCGACGCAGCCGGCACACATAGACCTGGAGGTTCTTGCGGGCGGTGCGCGGCGGGCGGCCCGCCCAGACCGCCTCGATCAGGGCGTCCACCGGGTGGACCGCGTTGACCCGGCTCAGCAGCAGCGCGAGCAGCAACCTGGGCTTGGGGCCGCCGAGTTCCACGGGCCCCTCGCCGCCGAGGCGCACCGTCAGCCCGCCGAAGGAGGAGATGGTGACCGCACCGTTCATGGCACGACCGTGCCACCCATCCCGGCGCCGCACATGGGGACGCCGCCCCCACATTCCCGCGCGCCCCGCCGGTGACCAGGCCCGACGCCCCGCGCCGAGACCCCGCCCGGGCCGCGCGGGCGAGAAACTGGGGGCGATTCCCCCATGACCGACCCCGCCGCCTTTGAAAGAGTCGGCCCATGCACCCAGTCGCCGCGCCGCCAACCCCCGCCCCGGCGCGGCCCGTTGCCCCGGCCTGGTGGCTGCCGGCGCTCGCCGACGAGGAACGCCCCGCCGCCGGCGCCCCGCCGGCCTGGGCCCAACTCGTCGACCGCGCCCTGGCGTTGGCACCCGAACGGCGGACCACCCGCGAACCCCTCCATGTCGTGCCCGAACTCGGCCTCCGGGGACGCCTGTTCCACCCACTCGCCCCGCTGTTGGCCGTCGCCGACAGCGACTTCGCGGCGACCGTCCCCGGCGCGGCCGAGCCCGACGCCCGCGCGGTCTGGGCCGGCGCCCGGCGCTGGCTGGCCGCCCAACTCACCGCCACGGCGGCCCGATGTCTGGTCCAACGCCTCCAGGCCGCCCGCGCCGCAGGGGAGTTGACCGGCGCCACCCCGCAGGAACGGTTCGACGACGGCGTGCGCGCGCTCGCCGCCCGCCCAGCGCTCACCGCGCTGCTCCACGAACACCCCGTGCTGGCCCGGCTCCTCGGGCGGCGCTGCGTTACCGCCGTCGCCGCCGCCGGCGAACTCACCGCCCGGCTCCGCAACGACCAACCCGCCCTCGCCGCAAGCCTGTTGACCGGCCCACCCCCGGGGCCGCCGACCCGCGTCACCTTCGGCCTCGGCGACCCGCACGCCGGCGGCCGCACCGTCGCCCTGCTGGAGTTCGCCGACGGGCGCCGCCTCATCCACAAGCCGAGACCGCTCGGCGCGCACGCCCGCTGGAACGAGCTGCTCGCCTGGTTCGCCCGCCACCACCCCGCGCTGGCGCCGCGCGCCGTCCGCCTGCTGCCGCGCGACGGCTACGGCTGGGCGGAACACATCGCGGCCGAACCCGTCGCCGACGACGCCGAACTCGACGCCTTCCACGCCCGCGCCGGAGCCCAACTCGCCCTGCTCCACGCGGTCCACGCCGTCGACATCCACGCCGAGAACGTCATCGCCGCCGGCGCCCACCCGGTCGTCGTTGACGTCGAAACCCTCTTCCACCCCACCCTGCCCACCGAGACCGACGGCGGCCCCGACCCCGCCGCCCACGCCCTGGCCACCTCAACCCACCGCACCTCGGTGCTGCCGCACCCCCTCCTCGGCCCGCTCGGCTCCGCCGACACCTCCGCGCTCGGCGCGCGCGAGGGCCAGCTCTCCCCGGACGCGCTGCCCGCCTGGGAGGACCCGGGCACCGACCGGATGCGGCTCGGCCGGCGCCGCCTGCCCTGGCCCGGCGGCCCCAACCGCCCCCGCCGCGCGGCCTGCGGCCCGCCCGTCGACCCGACCGACCACACCGAGGCGCTGCTGCGCGGCTTCCGCGCCGCCCACCGGCTGCTGGCCCGCCACGCCGCCGAACTCACCGCGCCCGGCGGGCCGTTGAGCCGCTTCCGCGAGGAGCCGACCCGGCTGGTGGCCAGGCCAAGCCAGGAGTACGCCGAACTCCTGGCCGAGGCCACCGCGCCCGAGGCGCTGCGCGGCCTGGCCGCGCGCCGCCGCGCCTTCGCCGCGCTCTCCGAGAACACCGGCCGCCCCCACACGCCGGCGTTCGCGCCGCACGAGCTGGCCCAACTGCTCGACGGGGACATCCCCCTCTTCACCACCACGCCCGCCTCCGCGACGGTCGCCACCCCGGACGGCCGCCCCGTCGAGGGCGCCCTGCCCCGCCGCGAACCGGGCCTGCCGGCGGCCGCAGCCGCGCTGCGCGCCTGGGACGAGGCCGAACTCGCCTACCAGGAATGGGTGATCCGCGCCTCCCTCACCACGCTGCGGCCCTTCCCCGGCCACGGTCCGGGTCCTGCCTGGCGGCAGGACCCGGTGGGACCGGACCCGTCGGCGCCCGGGGGCGCCGAC
>NZ_RFFJ01000284.1 GCF_003696235.1 Streptomyces triticirhizae | reverse complement strand
CGCCGGCCCGGCGGGCGGGAGGCGGCGGCTTTGGCGGCCCCGGCGGGCGGGAACGGTGGGCCCGGAAGCTTGGTATGGTTGACCCCGTCACCGCGGCCGAAGCGCCGCGCACACCTGATGTCCGGGTGGCGGAATGGCAGACGCGCTAGCTTGAGGTGCTAGTGCCCGTTTAAGGGCGTGGGGGTTCAAGTCCCCCCTCGGACACTCCCAGAAACCCCAGTTGACCTGGGGTTTTTCTGTTGTCGGGGGCCTGCGGTGACCAGCGGCGTGACCAGCCCGTAAACGATCTCGGCCGTCAGGCGACCGTGCCCAGCCCGCCCAACCACCGGCCGGCGGACGGCCTCTCCGGTTAGCGTGCCACGTCGCCGGCGAGGGCGGCGGCGTCTTGGCCGCCGGGCATCATGGCCCGAGCGGCGGCCAGCAACTCCGCGATCACCGCGCCGAGTTCCGTCCGCCGCTCCACGTCCCGCAGCCGAGCCAGCCGGGCACGGGTGGTCCGTGAGCGGCACGAGGGCCAGCCCCGCCGGCCGCGCTCCGGACGTCTCACCCTGACCAGCGGTTATTCCGATACCCCGAGCGACGGCACCGAGAAGACCGGACCCACCGGAATGTTTCCTTCGGCGAAACGTTTGCAACTCGACATTGCAGATGGGCCACCTCGTGGACAAAATGAATCACACCAGCGGGTGAAGCGGGTCCGGACGGGGGACACGTGCTCCGACACTTAGGGCTTGACCAGACGACCGAAGACGTCTACCGACTCATGCTGCGAAAACCCCGTCAGGGGGTTTCGGACCTCGCGGCCGCACTCGGCGTGGCGGAGAGTGTCGTGCGCGGGTCGCTCGACCGTCTCGCCGAGCTGTCGCTGCTGCGCTCGTCCGACGCCGAGTCGGGCATCTCCCCGGTGAGCCCGCAGATCGGCCTGGAGATGCTGATCGCGTCCCAACAGGCCGAGGTCTCCCGGATGCAGCAGGCGGTGGAGGAGAGCCGCGCGGCCGTCGCGCGGTTTGTCGCCGAGCACAGCTCCGCCGACCAGGCGCGCAAGGCGGCCGGCGTGGAACGGCTGAGCGGCGTCGACGAGGTGCGGCTGCGGCTGGAGGAGCTCTCCGCCGAGATCAGCTCGGAGACCTCCAGCCTCGCGCCCGGCGGCCCGCAGAGCACCTCCAACCGCGAGGCGAGCCGGCTGATCACCGCCACGCTGCTCGCGCGGGGCATCGTCGTGCGCACCGTCTACCTCGACAGCGTGAGCAACGACCCGGCCAGCCTGGAGCACGTGACCTGGCTGCACCAGGCCGGTGGTGAGGTGCGCACCGCCCCGACCCTGCCGTTGCGGGTGCAACTCATCGACCGCCGGATAGCCCTGCTGCCCCTCGACCCGGCCGACAGCTCCCGGGGCGCGGTCCTCGCGGTGGAGCCCGGCATCGTCGCCGCCGTGCAGACGCTGTTCGACACGATCTGGGAGAGCGCCCGCCCGCTCGACAGCGAGCCGGAGCCGTCGCAGAAGCCGACCGCCCGTGAACTGGCGGTGCTCAAGATGCTCTCCCAGGGCATGACGGACGAGGCGATCGCCCGCAAGCTCGCCGTCTCCCTGCGCACCGAGCGACGGATCGTCAGCGACCTGATGGCGGTCCTGGGCGCCCAAACGCGCTTCCAACTGGGACAACAGGCCGTCCGGCACGGGTATCTGTAGGCGCCATGACGCTGGTGTGACCGGCGACACACTGCTGCCATGCGCATTTTGTGTCAGCGCCTTCCTCTGCCATCAGCCCTCCCGGATGGCGAACCATCGCCTGTACCCCCGGTCCCCGCCGGGTGAGTACTTCGGGAGTTGATTTCGATGACGCCTCGCCTGACCAGCCTTGGCCGCGACTCCGCCGTCACTCCGGCCGCACCCGTCCCGCACGGCCACCGGTCCCGTCCGCTCGCCTCCGGTCCCGCCGAGGACGACGACATGGGGTGGCAGTAGCCCCCACACCGCGACACGGGGCCCGTGCGTCAGGCACGGGCACCGCGCAGCCTCAGACGACGACGGCGGGAGTCCCCATGCCCATCCCCACCCCAGCGGACCGAGGACACCACTCCCGTGTCGACGCTCTCTTCGCGCGCCAGGCGGCGCTGACGCCGCACGCCGTCGCCCTGGTCGACGGCGACCGGGTGCTCGACTACGAGCAGGTCGCCGAGCGCGGCCGGTGGATCGCGCGGCTGCTGGCCGACGCCGGCGTGCGGCCGGGCGATCTCGTCGGGATTCATCTGGACCGCACCGCCGAGCTGCCGATCGCCCTGCTCGGCGTCCTCGCGGCCGGCGGCGGCTATGTGCCGCTGGACCGGTCCCACCCGGACGAGCGGCTGGCCGACACGGTGGCCGCGGCCGGGCTGCGGGTGATGCTCTCCGACGCCGCCGAGCGGCCGGCCTGGACGCCGCCCGACACCCGGGTGCTCACGCTGTCGCCGGAGCCACCGGCCGCAGACGACCCCCGGTGGCCGGCGCCCGAGGGCGACGCCGAGGCGATCGCCTATGTCCTGTTCACCTCGGGCTCCACCGGCCGCCCCAAGGGGGTCGCCATGCCGCACCGCGGCCTGGCGAACCTCCTGGCCGGGCAGGGACCCGCCGGCCTCGGCGGCCCGGCCCGCACCCTTCAGTTCGCGCCCTGCGCCTTCGATGTGGCGAGCCAGGAGATCTTCACCACCTGGCTCGCCGGGGGAACGCTGGTGATGATGCCGGACGCGGTCAGGCACAGCCCGTTCGCCCTCGTGGACCACCTCGCCCGACACCGGGTGGAACGCGTGTACCTCCCGGTCGTCGCGCTCGACGTGCTCTGCCGCGCGCTGGTGAGCCGGGGAACGTCGCTGCCCCACCTGCGGGACGTGGTCACCGCCGGCGAGCAGCTCCGGATCACGCCGACCGTGCGGTCGGCGTTCGACGGGCCGCTGGCCGCCCGACTCCACAACCACTACGGCCCCACCGAGACCCATGTGGTGACCGCCCACACCCTGGCGGGTGATCCGGCCGACTGGCCCGCCCTGCCGCCCATCGGCCGGGCCGTCCCCGGGGCGACCACGCTGGTGGTCGGCCCGGACGGCGCGCCGGCCCCGCCCGGCGGCACCGGAGAACTCCTCATCGGCGGCGCGCAGGTGGCGCTCGGCTACCTCGGCCGCCCCGACCTCACCGCGGAACGCTTCGTCGATCGCCCCGACCACGGTCGGCTGTACCGCTCCGGAGACCTCGTCCGGCTGGGCGAGGACGGGGTGCTCACGTTCCTCTCCCGGCTCGACGACCAGGTCAAGATCCGGGGCCACCGGGTCGAGCTGGGCGAGATCGAGACGACGGCCGCGGAGATCCCCGGGGTGGCCAGGGCGGTCGCCGTCGCCCACGCTGACGCCTCGGGCCACACGTCGCTGGCGCTCTACGTCACCGGGGACTTCCCCGACGGGACGGCGGCGGCCTCGCGGGTGCGGTCCGGCCTCGCCACGTCGCTGCCGCCCGCCATGCTCCCCTCCCGGGTCCACCTGGTGAGCGAACTGCCGGTCAACGCCAACGGCAAGGTCGACCGCCGGAAGCTCGCCGACACGGCGGTGGGGAGTCCACGGTGATGACGTTGAAGGTCCAGTTCGTGCCGGACACCCCGGGGCGCCGACTGGACTGTGAACCACGCGAATTGTCAGGGGAGTTGCTCGCCGCGCTCGCCGACCTGGGCATCGAGCACGTGCACGTCGTCCGCAGGGGCGGCCGGCTGGACGCGATCATCTACTTCCTCGCGGACCGCCCGCTCACCGCCGAACGCGAGATATGCGACGCCCTGGCCCGGTACGCGGCCAGCGCGGCGTCCCTCGCCGGGATGCGCGTCGACGTGTGCGAACTCGACTTCTACCTGACCGTCGGGATGCCCCCGCCCGAAGCCCCCTCCGACTGACGTTCCCCGATCGGCCCGCCGACCCCGACCCGGCTCACCCGGAGACGAGGACCGAGATGACCGACCGCACCAGGCAACGGCTGCTGCGCCTGAGCCCTCAGGAGAGACGCGAGCTGCTGCGGCGCCTCGGCGCCGGCGGCGCCGCCCCCTCGGCGGAACCCACCGAAGCCGCCGGCCACGCGGCGGGGCCTCCCGCCACGGAGGCGGAGCGGACCGGCCGTCGCCGGCCGGCAACCCCGGCGCAGGTCTCCCAGTGGTACCTGTGGAACCTCGCCCCGGCCAGCGACGCCTACCACGTTCCGCACCTGTTCGACCTGCGCGGCCCGCTCGACGAGGCTGCCCTGGAGGAGGCGCTGCGCGGCGTGTTGGCCCGCCACGAGGGGCTGCGGGTCAGCTTCGAACAGCGTGCCGGGCGGGTGTGGCAGCGCCTCGGCGTGGTGCCGACCGATGTGCTGCGGCGCGGGACGGCGGACGGCCGCTCCGCCGCCCGTCGGACGCTGCTGGCCGCCGCGTGCGACCCGTTCGACCTGAGGACGGGCCCGCTGTACCGGTTCGCCCTGTGCCGCTACGGCCGTGACCGGAACCTGCTGCTGCTCTGCTTCCACCACAGCGTGATCGACGACCACTCGGCCACGGTGCTGCAACGGGACCTCGCCGCCCGCTACGCCCAGGCCGCCACCGGGCGACCCGCGACGCTCCCGGCGAGCGAACCGCGCCCGGTGGACACGCCGCCCACGGGCGGCGGGGCGCGGGCCGCCGCCGGCCTGCGGCACTGGGTGGAAACCCTGCGGGGCGGGAACCCGACCATCGTCCCGCCCGACCGCGTCAGCACCTCGGCTACCCATCCCAGGAGCCGCGTCGTCGTTCCGCTGCCCACGGCGACGGTGGCGGCCGTCCGCCGGCTGGCGGCCTCGTCGGGCACCACGTCCTATGTGGGGTACCTCGCGCTGAGTTGGCTCTTCCTGGCCAGGCTCACCGGCCGACGGGACATCACCCTCGGCTCGCCCGTCAGCATCCGGAGCGGCGGCCGGGACAGGGACGCCGTCGGGTTCTTCCTCAACTCACTCGCCCTGCGGGGCGCGGTGCGCCCCGAGGAGACGCCGCGTGACCTGGTCCGCCGGGCCCACCGGGTCTTCACGGACGCCATGGCGCACCGTGAGCACCCGCTGGACGACGTCACCCGAGCCGTGGCCGGCGCCACCGGGCGGCCGGGGCGACCGCTCTTCCGCGCCCTGCTCGCCTACCTCAGAAGCGACCCGGACACGGAGAGGACCGCCCTGCGGCTGCCCGGGGTCACCGTCTCCCACGAGCCGGTCAACTGCGCGCACACCGCGTTCGACCTGGGCATCACCGTGCTCGACGCGGGCGAGCGGATCACCGTCCTCCTCGACTACGCCGCCGACCTCTACGACGACGCCTCGGCGTGGAACTGGCGGACCGTCTGGCGGATGGTCGCCGAGGCCGCCCTACGACCCGACCTGCCCCTGGCGCCCCTGCTGCGCGAACACCACCCACCGGGCCGACCCGGCGGCGCCGGGGACGCGTTCCGCCCGGTGCCGCGCCGCGCGGGCGGTGGCGGGGCCGAGGAGCCGGCCGGCCCCGGCACCGCCGTGGTGGCCGGGGACGACGCGGT
>NZ_RFFJ01000283.1 GCF_003696235.1 Streptomyces triticirhizae | reverse complement strand
GGCGGTGGAGCGTGGTCGCTGGTGTGCGGCCGACCCCCAACATGCACCGCCAACCATCCCCGTGGCAAAGCCCTGACCTGCGAAAACACCCCCACACGCCGGGACCTTCGACCCATCCCACACCCCGTCCCGACACCGTCCCCACACCTCCCGGGGCGCTACGACCGCGCCTCGTAGAGGACCAACGGCCTGTGCCGGCCCTCACACCGGCAGGACCCCCAACCCACCCCACAGCCACCGAACCACCACGAACGGTGAGTGGCCCGACGTACCCGACCATCCCGGGGAAACCGGCAGGAAAGCGCGATGCAAGCGGCTTCCGCCATGCTCGTCGGGCCGGGGGGCACCGTGGGGCCGGGCGGCCCACCCCCCGGCCCCCGCCGGCCGCTCCCGGCGGGGGAACGACAGAAACGAGGGGGACACACCATGCGCCGTCGACTCGCCACGCTCGCCGCCGCGACCGCTCTGCTCGCCGGGGGGCTCGGCCTCACCGGCCCGACCACCGCCAGCGCCGCCAGCTCCGTGGGCTGGTGCGACGGGGCCAAGCGCATCTCGTACGGGGGCAGCGACTTCCTGGTGCAGCCGTACCACAAGGCCACCGGGAGCCGGAACTGCACGCTGGGCTCCGGCGCCTCCGGCGCCGCCGTGACCGCGCTCCAGTCCGCGCTCAAGCACTGCAACGAGCAGTCCTCACTCGTTGTGGACGGCGAGTTCGGGCCGGCCACCCAGCGTGCGCTGACCAACGCGCAGCGCCTGCGGGGCGCCGCCGCCGACGGCGTCTACGGCCCGGAGACCCGCACCAAGCTCCGCTGGGGCGTGCACCAGCACTCGGGCGGGATTCGCACCTGCGTCACCTACAACTGACGTCGACGACCGACGCCAGAGGCGGCACGAGCACACCTCCGGCCCGGCGGCTCCTCGGAGTCGCCGGGCCGGCGCGTTCTTGACCAGACCATGCCATTGTCGCGAACATGACGCCACCCCCACCCCTGGAGGCGCGTCATGCGCAGACCTTCCCGTGGCAGGCGGACCGCCCTCGCCACCACCGTTCTCGCCCTCTCCCTGCCCCTCGCCCTCGGCGCGCAGGCCACCGCCGCCCCCGACTCCGCGGCGGCGCGGCAGGCATGGGAGGAGAGCGCCGTTCGGCAGTACGAGGTCGCGGGCGTCGCGACGGCCGAGCAGCGCACCGAGCTGGCCCGCACCGGCACCGCGATCGACGAGGTGCGCGCGGGGTCCGTGGTGATCACCGCCGACGCCGAGCACGCCCGTCAACTGACCGACCTCGGCTACGCGTTGACCGCGCTCGGCACCCCGGCCGAGCGCGGCGTCAGCGCCGCCGCACCCGCCGACTACCACACCTACGACGAGACGCTCGCCCTGGTCGCCGAGGCCGAGGCCGCCTATCCGGACCTGGTCAGCAGCCAGGTCATCGGCCAGTCCTACGAGGGCCGCGACCTGGTCGCGGTCAAGATCAGCGCCAATGTGGCCGCCGACGAGGACGAGCCGGAGGTGCTGTTCACCCACAACCAGCACGCGCGCGAGCATCTGACCGTCGAGATGGCGCTCTACACCCTCGACGAGCTGACCTCCCAGTACGGCACCGACCCCGAGGTCACCGAACTCCTCGACAGCCGCGAGATATGGCTGATTCCCTCGGTCAACCCGGACGGCAAGGTGTACGACCAGGAGTCGGGCTCGTTCCTCAACTGGCGCAAGAACCGCCAGCCCAACGAGGGTTCGTCCGCCGTCGGCACCGACCTGAACCGCAACTGGGCCTACGAGTGGGGCTGCTGCGGCGGCTCCTCGGGATCGCCCGGCAGCGACACCTACCGGGGCTCCGCCCCCGAGTCGGGCACCGAGACGGCGGTCGTCGCCGACTTCGTGCGCGGGCGCGTGATCGGCGGCGAGCAGCAGATCACGGCGCACATCGACTTCCACACCTACTCCGAGCTGGTGCTGTGGCCCTACGGCTACACCTACGACGAGACGGGCCCCGGCCTCACCGAGGACGACGCGGCCGCGTTCGAGGCGCTGGGCACGGCCATGGCCGACACCAACGGCTACACCCCGCAGCAGTCCAGCGACCTGTACATCACGGACGGCTCGATCAACGACTGGGCCTGGGCGGACCAGGGGATCTTCTCGTTCACCTTCGAGATGTACCCGCCGTCGCAGGCGGGCGGCGGGTTCTATCCGCCGGGGAGCGTGATCGACCGGGAGACCGCCCGCAACCGGGAGGCCGTGCTGACGCTGCTCTCCTACGCGGACTGCGTCTACCGGGCGGCGGGTCTGGAGAACGAGTACTGCGCCGCGTGACCCGTCGCGGGTGATCCGCCGCCGGTGATCCGTCGCGGATGACCCGTCCCGTTCCAGCCGTCGACCCCGTTCCCGCCGTTGACCCGTTCCCGCCGTCGGCCCCGGCCCGGTCCTGGTCAACGGCGGGGCGGGGTGGGGCGCGGGGCCCCGGTACGCTGCCCCGATGACCGGAAGCACGCGCCAGGCCCCCGTCCTCGTCTCCTTCGCCGAGGAGTACTTCGCGGCCGTCTCGCGCGAGCTGCGGCGCGAGGCTCCCGTGGCCGCGATCGAGCGGCTGGGTCCCGACCTCGCCGGGGTCACCCTCAGGGGCGCGGACCTCGGGGAGCTGGCGACCGTGGTGCGCGAGGCGCCCGTCGTCTTCGTCAAGCACCTCACCGGCGAGGCGGCCCGGCTGCCGCTGGACGGCGTGACGCTGCCGGCGGTCGCCGCCGAGGCCCTCGCCGTCGCGGACCAACGCCTGCCCGCCGGCGGGGAGTTGGCGCTCCAGTGCTGGGTGAGCGGGAAGGACCGCACGGGCTTCGGCTCGGCGGCGCTCTTCCGGGAGATCGCCGACGCGCTCGGCGCCTCGGGCCGCGCCGTGCGCCGCACCGGCCCGGAGTGGGTGCTCTCGGCCTGCGTCCACGACCGGGGCGTCTCCCTCGGGCTGGCCGCCGCCGGCGAGGCGCTGTGCGGCTGGCCGGGCGGGCGGGTGCGGCTGGCCCGCTCGAAGGACTCGGTGTCGCGCGCCGAGTTCAAGCTGGAGGAGCTGATCTCGACGACGGACCTGCCCATCCCGCGCCGGGGCCGGGCGGTCGACCTGGGCGCCAGCCCCGGCGGCTGGACCCGCATCCTGCGGGAACGCGGGCTGGAGGTCTGGTCGGTCGACCCCGGCGACCTGGCGCCGGCGCTGACCAGGGACCCGCTGGTGCACCACGAGCGGACCACCGTCGGGCGCTTCCTGCCGGGCACCCCGGTGCGGTTCGACCTGGCCGTCAACGACATGCGGATGCCGCCAGAGCTGTCCTGCGAGACCATGCTCGACGTCGCGCGCGTGCTGCGGCCCGGCGCGCTGGCGGTCGTCACCCTCAAGCTCGGGAAGGGCGCGCCGGAGCGGACGGTGCGCTCCTGCCTGGACCTGCTGGGCCGGCGGTACGAGATCCTGCTGGCCCGGCAGCTGCACCACAACCGGAACGAGGTCAGCGTGGTGGCGCGCCTCGCGGCCGCCGGGGGCCGCGCGCGGTGAAGCGGCCGGCGAACGGTTGACTCGTCTCGGCGGTTGCGGTCAACTAGTCAGCGTGAGCGCCGAGTTGGCATTGACCACGCGCGGCCACATCGACCTCGGTCGGGTGTGGTCGGCCTCCTGTCCTGGCTCCTGTCCGGGCTGACGCCCCCGGCGCGCCGTCGGCGAGGACCGACGGGGCGCGCCTGACCGCTCACCCCCGCTGACGCCGCGCGCGGCGTTCCCGTACGGCGCCGACGGCGCCCCGCCCCCGCGCGCACGCGTTCCCCCGCGCCCGCGTTCAACGACGCCCGCGCCGGCGCGCGTTCCCCGCCCCGATCCCGCGCGGACGCGCCCCTATGCGCTCCGATCCGCGCCGACGCGCCGAGCCGCGACGCGAGCCGTTCGCGCCGTGATCCAGGCTGACCCGATCCGATCCCGAGCTGACTCGATCCGATCCGAGCCGATCCGGAGCCGATCCGGAGCCGATCCGGAGCCGATCCGGAGCCGATCCGGAGCCGATCCGGAGCCGATCCGAGCTGACCCGAGCGAAGGGCCCCGAACGAGATGTCGTCGCCGTCCCCGCACGAGCTGACCGTCACCCCCGCGCTGCTCTCCGACCCGCTGGTCCGCCCACTGCTGCGCGGGCTGGCGCACGAGTACACCGCCCGCTACGGCTCGGCGGCCAACGAGCTGAGCCGCTATCCGGCGGCGGAGTTCGCCCCGCCCCACGGCCTGCTGCTGCTCCTGCTGCACGACGGCTCGGCCGTCGCCGGCGGCGCGTACCGCCGACTCGACGAGCACACCGCCGAGTTGAAGCGCATCTGGACCCATCCCGCCCACCGCCGCCGGGGGATGGCCCGCCGGGTGGTGGCCGAACTCGAACGGGCGGCGGCGGCGCGCGGCTACCGGCGCGTCTGGCTGACCACCGGGCCCCGGCAGCCGGAGGCCAGACAGCTGTATCTGAACGCCGGTTACGCCCCGCTGTTCGACCTGGCCGCCGCCCCCGAGACCCTCCACCTGCTGCCCTTCGAGAAACGGCTCGCGCCCGGGGAGACCCCGCCCGGGGAGACCGGGCCCGGAGCGACCGCGACCGCGAGCGCCGACGCCACCGTCCCGCGCATCTGACCGCACCCCGACCGGAGGACCCGTGAGCAGCGCCCCGCCCGCCGCCCCCCTGCCCGCCCAACACGCCCCGCTGAACGACGACTTCGCGGAGCTGGCCACCCTGCCGGTGGTCCCCGCCCGGCACTACGGCCGCTGGCTGGCCGGGGCCCTCGTCGTGGTGCTGACGGCGCAGTTCCTGCACGGCCTGGCCACCAACCCCGGCTGGGACTGGCCCACCTTCTTCGACTACCTGCTGGCCGAGAGCGTCCTCAAGGCGGTCTGGCTGACCATCCAACTCACCTTCTACGGCACCGCGTTGGGCTTCACCCTCGGCGTGCTGCTGGCCGTGATGCGGCTGTCGCGCAGCCCCGTGCTCCGCGCCGTCGCCTGGACCTACGTCTGGGCCTTCCGCTCGATCCCGCTGATCGTGCAGCTGCTGTTCTGGTTCAACCTGGCCTATCTCTACCGGGAGTTGGGCCTGGGCATCCCGTTCGGGCCGGTGTTCTGGACGTTCGAGACGATGCACCTGGTCGGGCCGCTGGCCGCCGCCGTGATCGGCCTCGCGCTGCACCAGGCCGCCTACGCCGCCGAGATCGTGCGCGGCGGGATCATCGCCGTGGACTCCGGCCAGCGCGAGGCCGCCGCCGCGCTCGGCCTGCCGAAGGCGCGGCAGCTGCGCCGCATCGTGCTGCCGCAGGCGATGCGCGGCATCCTGCCCAACGCGGCCAACGAGATCATCAGCCTGTTCAAGGGCACCTCGATCGTCTCGGTGATGGCGCTGGGCGAGCTGTTCTACCAGGTGCAGGTGATCTACGGCCGCAACGGGCGGGTGGTGCCGCTGCTGATGGTGGCGACCGTCTGGTACATCGTGCTCACCACCGTGCTGACCGTCGTCCAGCACGCCGTGGAGCGCCGCTTCGCCCGGGGCGCCGAGCGCGAGCCGACGCCGGGACCGTTCCGCCGCGCCCGCGAGGCGCTCCAACGGCCGCCGTGGGCGGCCCGGTTGGCCCGCCGGGGTCAGGCGCCGCCGG
This sequence comes from Streptomyces triticirhizae, assembly GCF_003696235.1. GTDB lineage: Bacteria > Actinomycetota > Actinomycetes > Streptomycetales > Streptomycetaceae > Streptomyces > Streptomyces triticirhizae. Next base: position 7 of record NZ_RFFJ01000283.1, on the reverse strand, counting down.
GCGCCGC
>NZ_RFFJ01000282.1 GCF_003696235.1 Streptomyces triticirhizae | reverse complement strand
ACCGCATCAAACACTGGCGCGGCCTCGCCACCCGCTACGACAAAACCGCAACCATCTACCTCGCCGGACTCCACATCGCAGGCATCTTCATCTGGTCCGCACGATGATCCAAACGAAAGAACCTAGGAGACCCGGGTGGTCGTGGCCCACTCGCTGGGCACGGTCGTCGCGTACGAGGCGCTGTGCGCGGAGCGGCGCCACCGGGACCTGACGCTGGTCACGCTGGGCTCGCCGCTGGGCATCCGCAACCTGGTGCTGGACCGCCTCGACCCGGCGCCGCTCAGTGGACGCGCCCGCTGGCCGGGCGCCGTCCGGGCGTGGACCAACGTCGCCGACGGGAGCGATGTCGTGGCCCTCGTCCCGGAGTTGGCGCCGGCCTTCGGCGAAGCGGTCCGCGATGTCCGCGTCCACAACGGCACCCACGCCCACGACGCCCGGCCGTACCTGACGGCGGCGGAGACGGGGCGGGCGATCGCGGAGGCGCTGGGGATGCCGGGGGCGTGATCCGGCGGGCTTTCCGTCCCGAGGTCGCCCGGTCACCGAGGTCGCCCCGGCTCCGCCACACCTGACAGGCTTGTGGTCGGGGCTGGGCGGAGGACCGTGGTGTGGTGACCCGACTCGGGGGGAAGTGCGATGGAGTTTCTGGTGCTGGGGCCGTTGGAGGTTCGGGGGAGTGGTGGGCCGCCGGGGGTGGCGGGGCGGCTGCGGCGGGCGTTGTTGGGGGTGTTGTTGGCGCGGGCCGGTCAGGTTGTGCCGGCGGATGTGCTGGTGGACGCGCTGTGGGGGGAGCGCGCGGACGAGCGGGCCGGTCAGCGGCTGCACCTCCAGGTGCACCGGCTGCGCGGCTTCCTCGACGGGCCTGAGCGGCTGTCCCGCGTCGAGAACGGGTACCGACTGCGCGTCGACGAGGGGGAGTTGGACGCGGAGCGGTTCGAGTCGCTGGTGGCGCGGGCCGTCGGGCTGGTGGAGCGGGAGCCCGCGCGGGCGGTCGAGACGCTGCGGGCCGCGCTCGCGCTGTGGCGCGGCGCGCCGTTCGCCGACTCGGACGTTCCCGAGCTGTGCGCATGGGCGGATCGCCTCGCCGAGCGGCGGCTCGTCGCGTGGGAGACGCTGTACCGGGCCGAGTTGGCCTGCGGCGCCGGCGCCGAACTCGTCGACGGCCTGGAGGAGTTGGCGAGGGCGCACCCGTTGCGGGAGCGGCTGACGGAGCTGCTCGTGACCGCGCTGCACCGGGCGGGCCGGCGGGACGAGGCGTTGGCCGCCTACCGCAGGGCGCGGCGGTGCCTCGCCGATGAGCTGGGTCTGGAACCGGGTGCGGAGCTGCGGGAGGTGGTCGCTCGCGTGCGGTCGGGCGCGGCGCCGCCCGACCGCCTGGCGGCGGCCTCGCCCGAGCCCGCGCCCAACCAACTGCCCGCCGACATAGGGGGCTTCGTCGGCCGGGGGGCCGAACTGGCCGAGCTGGACGCGCGGGTGTCCGCGCCCGTGCCCGTGCTGATCACGGCGGTGGCCGGGACCGCCGGCGTCGGGAAGACGGCGCTGGCGGTGCGCTGGGCGCACCGGGCGCGGGAACGGTTCCCCGACGGCCAGCTCTATGTGGACCTGCGCGGCTACGGCCCCGACCAACCCCGCGCCCCCGAGGATGTGTTGGCCGGCTTCCTGCGCGCGCTGGGCATGGCCGGCTCGGCGATCCCGCACGAGCTGGACGAACGGGCGGCGCGCTTCCGGACGTTGGTGGACGGCCGGCGGATGTTGCTGCTGCTGGACAACGCCGCCGACGTGGCGCAGGTGCGGCCGCTGCTGCCCGGCAGCCCGTCCTGCGTCACGCTGGTCACCAGCAGGGACACGTTGACCGGCCTGGTGGTCAGGGAGGGCGCGCGGCGGGTCGCGCTCGACCGGTTCAGCGCCGTGGAGGCGCGCGAGCTGCTGCGGAGCCTGCTCGGCGAGGAGCGGCTGGCGACCGAGCCGGCGGCCGCGGTGGACGCGCTGGTCGAGCGCTGCGCCCGGCTTCCGCTGGCCCTGCGCATCGCGGCCGAGCTGGTGCGGTCGCACCGAGGCCCCGGCGGGGTCGCCGCCCTGGCCGGTTCGCTGGCCGGGCGGCGCGGGGCGCTCGACCTGCTGGACGTCGACGACCCGCAGACGGCGGTGCGGGCGGTGTTCTCCTGGTCCTACCAACGGCTGGCGCCGGACGAGGCGTTGGTGTTCCGGATGGTGGGCGCGCACCCCGGCCCCGATCTGGAGGAGCACGCGGTGGCCGCGCTCGCGGGGCTCGAACGGCGCGCGGCGCGGCGCGCGTTGGACGCCCTGGTGCGCGGCCATCTGGTCGAGCGCTCCCCGTCCGGCCGCTACGGCCTGCATGATCTGCTGCACGCCTACGCCACCGAGTTGGACGGCCCGGCGGACGAACGGATGGCCGCGTTGGGCCGGTTGTCCGACTACTACCTGTCCACCGCCTCCGCCGCCATGGACGTCCTGGTGCCGCAGGAGACGTTCCGCCGCCCGCCCGCGCCGGACTGGCCCGGCGAGGCGCCCCGCTTCGACTCGCCCGAATCGGCCCGCGACTGGCTCGACGCCGAGCGCGCCAACCTGCTCGCGCTCGCCAGGATCAGCGGTCCACGACGCACGCTCGACCTGGCCGAGACGCTCTGGCGCTACCTCTTCCTCGGCGGCTTCCCCGACGAGGCGCTCCACCTCTACACCCGCGAGCTGTCGGCGGCCCGCGCGCTCGGCGACCCGCTCGCCGAGGCGCGCGCCAGGAACAACCTGGGCAAGACGATGGACCAACTCGGCCTGGACGGCGAGGCGGCGCTCGACCACCTGCGCGCGGCGCTCGCCGCCTACGAGCGCGCCGGGCTGCCCGAGTGGCAGTCGGCGGTGCGCAACAACCTCGGCGTCGCGCACGGGCGGCGCGGCGAACTCGACGCCGCCGTCGCCGAGTTCGAGGCGTCCCTGGCGCTGGTCAGCCCCGACGGACCCTGGCCGCTGCGTCGCGCGCCGATGGTCAACGTCTCCCGCTGCCTGAAGGAAATGGGGCGCCCCGACGAGGCGTTGGGCATCCTGGCACGGGTGCTGGAACTCTGCCGCGAGCACGAGGACCTGATCCACATCCCCAACGCGCTCACCGGGCTCGCCGACCTGTCGCTGCTCACGGGCCGGGAGGCGGAGGCGCGGGCGCACGCCGTGGACGGGTTGGCGCTGGCGCGCGAACACGGCTTCCGGGCCGTGGAGGTGGACTGCCTGCGGGTGCTGGGCGTGGTCGCCCGCAGCGCCGACCAGCCGGCGGAGGCCGTGCGCCGCCACGAGGAGGCGCTGGCGGTGGCGCGTTCGATCGGTTCCCGGCACACGCTGCTGGAGGCGCTGGACGAGCTGGCCGCGAGCCAGGCGGCCGCCGGCGACCTGGCACGGGCGCTGGCCACGCGCCGGGAGGCGTTGGACGTGGCGACCGAGGCCGGTCACCGGGCGGGCGCGGCGGCCGCCCACGCCGCCCTCGCGGCGCTGCACGCGCGGCGCGGCGAGACGGAGGCGGCGCGGGCGCACGGGCGGGATGCGGTCGGCGGACACGAGGCGCTGGGGCAGCGCACCGAGGCGGACGAGGTGCGGTCCGCGCTCGCCGACCTGGCGGGACGGGAGGGGCTGGGGGAGCGGGCGTTCGCGGGGCGCGTTGGGCGTTCGGAGGGGCGGCCGTTCCCGACGGTGCGCCGGGGATAAGTTGGGGCAAAACCGTACCGGTGCGGCGTGCGCGTCGTTCCCGGTGGGCCCTGGCTGGGAGGCGTGCGTGGGATGTCGGTGAGCGATCGGGAGTTCGCCGAGGGGTTGCGGCGGCGGGTTCGGGATGGTGAGTGGGCCGTGGGGGAGGCACTGCCGGCAGCTGAGGAGTTGGGGCGGCGCTGGGGCGCGGGGGCGGCGGAGGTACGGTCGGCGCTCGCCGCGTTGACGGCCGAGGGCTGGGTCGGGCCAGGCGATGCCGGCGGCCTCGTGGTCCGCGCGCCGCGCCGGGCCGTGGTGCGTTCCAACGAGCGGCACCAGTGGGAGAAGGACCGCGCCCGGCAGCCCAGGGAGGTGCGGGCCGGCACCGGGGTGACCGAACGGGACACCGGGCTGACCATGGACGAGCTGGTCTTCACCGCGCGCTACCACGAGGCGGTCGCCGACGCGGGGTTGGCGGAGGCGTTCGGGGTGCCGGAGGGCACGGCGCTGGTGGAACGGGTCTACCGCACCCGGTACGGGCGGGAGTCGGCGCCGTTCAACCTCACCAGCTCGTTTCTGGTGCGGGAGTGGGTCGCGGACAACCCGGCGCTGCTGGACGAGACCAGGGAGCCCTGGCCGGGTGGCACACAGCACCAACTAGGCACCGTGGGCATCGAGTTGGACCGGATCGTCGAGGAGGTCACGGGCGTCGGCCCGGCCTTTCGCGCGGAGGCGGATGAGTTGGGGCTGGCGCCCGGCGCACCCGTGATCCGCCTGTGCCAGCGCTCCGTCGCCACCGACGGCCGCACCGTCGAACTCTCCCGCATCACCCTCCCCGCGGACCGCACCCGCCTCCGCTTCGTGACCCGGCTGAACCGGTGGTGAACGCACCCCTCACTCCCCCAGGTGCGCGTAAGGGGCCCAGAGCCAGGGGCTGTTGGGGTAGCGGGAGCGGAGGGTCGCGGTGGTGTGGTGGAGGGCGAGGGCCGGTGGGGTGGGGTGGCGGAGGTGGGGGTAGAGGAGGCGGGCGAACTCGGCGGACTGGCGGGTGGTGACGGGCCACAGGGTGGCGATCACCGAGCGGTAGCCGGCGAGTTGGCAGGCGGTGGCCAGGTGGTGGGCCTCGTCCTGGAGGTCGAGGGAGCCCGACCCCGTGGCGCAGGCGGCGAGGACGGCCAGGTCGGCGTCGACCGGGTGGCGGGCGAGGTCGTCCGTGGTCAGGGCGCCGTCGGCCAGCAGCAGGCGGTTGGCCTCGCGGTGGATCGGGTCAACGGTCGCGTGGCAGGCGAAGTGCGCCCGGCCGTGCCTCGGGAGCGCGGCCAGGACGGCGGCGCGGGTAGCGGCCGGCCCGCTCAGCACCGTCGCCTCGGGCATCAGCTCGGTCAACGCGGCGACCTCGTCGTGGGCGTTCGCCGCGTCCACGATCAACGGGCGGCGCGGGGTGGGGCGTTGGGGCTGGCCGGTGCGGGCGAGGGCGGCGAGGGTGGGCGTGTGGGAGGAGACCACCAGGTCGGGAACGGCGCGCTCGCCGTCGCCCGCCGCGTGCAGGGGCAGCGCGGTGAGCACCCCGGTCGGGCACCACCACAGCCGGGGCGGCGGGTCGGCGCGCGGCGGGTCGAGGGCTTCGAGCACGGGTGCGGCGACGGCCTCCCACAGCCACACGAGGGTCTCCCGCACGGTCCGCCCGGCGGCGCGGCGCTCGTCGAGGGTGCGCGCCGGGGCGCTCACGCCGGCGGTCGCGTCGAGGAACGCGACGCAGCGCTCCACCGCCTCCCGGGCGTCGAGCCGGGGCAACGGGACCACGGTGAGTCGGTGGTCGCGCAACAGGAGGGCGTGGCCCCCGAGTTGGCTGAGGTTGAGCACCGCGACCGGACCCGGCAGGTCGAGCGCGGTCGGGTCGGGGTCGGGCCGGGTGAGGAACGCGGCGCGCTCGGGCAGGTCCAGGACGCGGCCCGGCGACTCGGCCTCGGCGGTGGCGGCGCCGGGCCGGTCGGGCCCGGGGGCCCCGGCGAGTTCGGCGGCGAGCGCCGGGTCGCGGTCGCGGA
>NZ_RFFJ01000281.1 GCF_003696235.1 Streptomyces triticirhizae | reverse complement strand
CGCGGCGCGGGCCCGTTCCCGCCCGCTGACCATCAGCCGGTGGCCGGCCCGCGCCCAGTGCCCGCCGAGCGCCTCGGCCATCCGGCCGGCGCCCAGAATCCCGATCCGCATGGGAATTCCCCTTCCGTCCCCGGCGGTTGTCGCCTGGGGTGACCATCGGAGCGTAGGCAGACCGAAAGGCACCGTTCGGTTACCGAAAACGCCAGGAGACGACCATGCCCGCGTTCATCGCCGACTGCCCGGCGCGGTTGACGTTCGATCTGCTGGGCAACACCTGGAGCGGCGTGGTGCTCTGGGCCCTGCGGAACGGCCCGACCCGCCCGGCCACGCTGCGCCGCCGCATCGGCGGCATCAGCAACAAGGTCCTCACCGAGACGCTGCGCCGGCTGGAACGGGACGGGCTGGTCACCAGGCAGCGCTACCGCGAGGCGCCACCCCGCGTCGAGTACCGCCTGACCCCGCTGGGCGAAACCCTCCTCCCCACCCTCAGAGCCGCCGGCGACTGGGCCCACGCCCACGGCCCCGACGTCCTCCGAGCCCAGGAAGCGGAAGCGCTGGCCGCGCGGGAGCGGGGCGCCGCCCGCCCCGTGGGCGAGCGCGCGGGAGGGGAGCGCGGCGGCGGCACCCGCGCCAACGGCGGTGCGCGGCCGGGCCGTTGAGCGGAACGGGACACGGTGGCGCGGTCGGATGGCGCGTTCACGCGGGCCCGCCGTTGCCGGCCACCGGAGCGCGGACGGCGAGGACCTGATGCCCGCGCCGGCCGGGCGGCGCGGCAGGTACGGCGCCGGCCGGGCGGCGGCGTGGGACCTACGGCCGCCGGTCGAAGTGCCAGAGGGGGACCTCGCAGGGTGGGCCCTCCGGGTGGCCGCCGGCGGCGCGGTAGGTGGCCAGGGCCGGCTCGTTGTCCGCGTCGACCGCTACCCACATGCCGTAGCAGCCGTGGGCGCGGGCCAGTTCGGCGAGCGCGTCGACCAGGCCACGGCCGATGCCACGGCGCCGGTGCGACGCGGCGACCCCCAGCTCGTAGAGGAACATCTCCGTGCCCTTGTCCGGGTGGGTCAGCTCCACGCCCGTCACCATCCCCACCGGGCCCTCGGCGTCGGCGGCCCGCGCCAACAGCAGGTGGTGGCCCGGCGAGGCCAGAAAGCGTTCGGCCCACTCGCGGCGCGCCGGGCCGTCGTAGAGCGCCTCGGCGCCCACCACCTCGTCGACCGTCTCGGCCTCGACGATCCACCAGTCACGTTCGGTCATGTGGGACCCTCCCCCGTTCTCCTCGCTGTCCTCGTCCTCGGGCGCCGGCCGGCCGAGACGGCGCGCTCAACCGGCCATGGCGCCCCTGGCGTGGCAGTCCGCCAGGTGGTCGTTGACCAGCCCGCAGGCCTGCATCAGGGCATAGGCCGTGGTGGGCCCGACGAAGCGGACGCCGCGTCGCTTCAGCTCCCGGGCGAGGGCCGTGGACTCGGGGGTGGTGGCCGGCACATCGGCCGTGCTGCGGGGCGCCGGCCGGGTGGTCGCGTCCGGCGCGAAGGACCAGATCAGCTCGGTCAGCTCGCCCTCGGCCCAGTCGGCTATCGTCCGCGCGTTCCGCAGGGTGGCCTCGATCTTCAGCCGGTTGCGGATGATGCCGGGGTCGGCCAGCAGGCGGGCGGCGTCCTCCTCGGTGAACTTCGCCACGGCGGCGATCTCGAACCCGGCGAACGCGGCCCGGAACCCCGGGCGGCGCCGCAGGATCGTGAGCCAGGAGAGCCCCGACTGGAACGCCTCCAGGGAGATCCGCTCGAAGAGCGCGTCGTCCCCCCGGACCGGCCGGCCCCACTCCTCGTCGTGATAGTCCCGGTACTCCTCCGGCTCCAGCCCCCAGGGGCAACGCGCCAGCCCGTCGGCGCCGGTGACGGCCAACTTCTCTGTCATGCCGGCAGTCTGCACCAGCCCACTGACAGTCCACCCCGGCCCCGGCATCGTCCCAGCTCAGCACCGGTGCCCAAGCACCTCGTGCCCAAGCACCTCACGCTCAGGGCACCTCGCGCTCAGGGCACCTCGCGCAGGTAGAGCGCCCCGCAGGTGTGGCAGAACGGCTCCGGGGTGCGCCCCCACTCCTCGTCGGAGAGGCTTCTGGCGTCCGGCCGCAGCTCACGGCCGCACATCGCGCTCGCCTCGCCCTCCCGCACCATGTGCCAGGTCCTGACCGGCCAGGCCCCGGACGGCTCCCGGCCCGTGGCCTCGTCCGTCCCCTCGGCCGCCTCCTGGCCCTCGGCGGTCGCGGCATACTCGGCCCGCATCTCGTGCCGCATGGGCGTCGCACCTCCCAGCGCTCAACCGGTCGAACGGGCACGAGCCGGCCTGATCCGGCGCGTTCCCGCCCGTTCCCTCACCCTCCATCGTGGGCGCGATCGGCCCCGCCGGCGAACGCGGACGACGGGCCCACCAACGACGGGTGCCCCCGCGACCGCAGTGGTCGCGGGGGCACCCGTGGGATCGGGGCTGGGCCTCAGTCCTTGGAGAGCTTCGGCCCGCCCTTGGCGGCCTGCTCGACCGGCACGGCGTCGGGCAGCGCGGACTTCTCCTCACCCCGGAAGGTGAAGGTGCGGTCCTTGCCCTCGCCCTCGGTGTCCACCACCACGATGTGACCGGGGCGCAGCTCGCCGAAGAGGATCTTCTCCGAGAGCACGTCCTCGATGTCCCGCTGGATGGTGCGCCGCAGCGGCCGGGCGCCGAGCACCGGGTCGTAGCCGCGCTTGGCCAGCAGCTCCTTGGCGTCCGTCGACAGCTCGATCGCCATGTCGCGGTCCTTCAGCCGCTCGTCCACCTGCGCCACCATCAGGTCGACGATCTTGATGATGTCTTCCTGGGTGAGCTGGTGGAACACGACGGTGTCGTCGACGCGGTTCAGGAACTCCGGGCGGAAGTGCTGCTTCAGCTCGTCGTTGACCTTGGCCTTCATCCGCTCGTACCCGGTGGTGACGTCGCCCGCGACCGCGAAGCCGAGGTTGAAGCCCTTGGAGATGTCCCGGGTACCGAGGTTGGTGGTCATGATGATGACCGTGTTCTTGAAGTCGACCACCCGGCCCTGGGAGTCGGTCAGGCGACCGTCCTCCAGGATCTGCAACAGGGAGTTGAAGATGTCCGGGTGGGCCTTCTCCACCTCGTCGAAGAGGACCACGGAGAACGGCTTGCGCCGCACCTTCTCCGTCAGCTGGCCGCCCTCCTCGTACCCGACGTAGCCGGGCGGGGAGCCGAAGAGGCGGGAGACCGTGTGCTTCTCGCCGAACTCCGACATGTCGAGGGAGATCAGCGCGTCCTCGTCGCCGAAGAGGAACTCGGCCAGCGTCTTGGACAGCTCGGTCTTACCGACGCCGGACGGGCCGGCGAAGATGAACGAGCCACCGGGACGCTTCGGGTCCTTCAGGCCGGCCCTGGTGCGGCGGATGGCCTGGGAGAGCGCCTTGATCGCGTCCTGCTGCCCGATGACGCGCTTGTGCAGCTCGTCCTCCATGCGCAGCAGCCGCGAGGACTCCTCCTCGGTCAGCTTGAAGACCGGGATGCCCGTGGAGGCGGCCAGCACCTCGGCGATGAGGTCCTCGTCCACCTCGGCGACGACGTCCATGTCGCCGGACTTCCACTCCTTCTCCCGCTGGGCCTTCGCGGTGAGCAGCTGCTTCTCGTTGTCCCGCAGGGAGGCGGCCTTCTCGAAGTCCTGCGAGTCGATCGCGGACTCCTTCTCCCGGCGCACGTTCGCGATCTTCTCGTCGAACTCGCGCAGGTCCGGCGGGGCCGTCATCCGGCGGATGCGCATCCGCGAGCCGGCCTCGTCGATCAGGTCGATCGCCTTGTCGGGGAGGAAGCGGTCCGAGATGTACCGGTCCGCCAGCTGGGCGGCGGCGACCAGGGCCGAGTCCGTGATCGAGACCCGGTGGTGCGCCTCGTACCGGTCCCGCAGGCCCTTGAGGATCTCGATGGTGTGCGGCAGCGACGGCTCGGCGACCTGGATCGGCTGGAAGCGGCGCTCCAGCGCGGCGTCCTTCTCCAGGTACTTGCGGTACTCGTCGAGCGTGGTGGCGCCGATCGTCTGAAGCTCGCCACGGGCCAGCATCGGCTTGAGGATGCTGGCGGCGTCGATCGCGCCCTCGGCGGCGCCGGCGCCGACCAGGGTGTGCAGCTCGTCGATGAACAGGATGATGTCGCCGCGGGTGCGGATCTCCTTGAGGACCTTCTTCAGGCGCTCCTCGAAGTCACCCCGGTACCGGGAGCCGGCGACCAGCGCGCCGAGGTCCAGGGTGTAGAGGTGCTTGTCCTTGAGGGTCTCGGGCACCTCGCCCTTGACGATGGCCTGGGCCAGGCCCTCGACGACGGCCGTCTTGCCGACGCCGGGCTCGCCGATCAGGACCGGGTTGTTCTTGGTGCGGCGGGACAGCACCTGCATGACCCGCTCGATCTCCTTCTCGCGCCCGATGACCGGGTCGAGCTTGCTCTCCCGAGCGGCCTGGGTCAGGTTCCGGCCGAACTGGTCGAGCACCAGGGAGGTCGAGGGCGTGCCCTCGGACGGGGCGCCGGCCGTGGCCGCCTCCTTGCCGCCGGAGTAGCCGGAGAGCAGCTGGATGACCTGCTGCCGCACCCGGTTCAGGTCGGCGCCGAGCTTCACCAGGACCTGGGCGGCGACGCCCTCGCCCTCGCGAATCAGGCCGAGCAGGATGTGCTCGGTGCCGATGTAGTTGTGGCCCAGCTGGAGTGCCTCCCGGAGCGACAGCTCCAGGACCTTCTTGGCCCGGGGGGTGAAGGGGATGTGCCCGGACGGCGCCTGCTGGCCCTGCCCGATGATCTCCTCCACCTGCTGGCGGACCGCCTCAAGCGAGATCCCGAGGCTCTCCAGGGCCTTAGCGGCGACACCCTCACCCTCGTGGATCAGGCCCAGAAGGATGTGCTCGGTGCCGATGTAGTTGTGGTTGAGCATCCGGGCTTCTTCCTGAGCCAGGACGACAACCCGCCGCGCGCGGTCGGTGAACCTCTCGAACATCGATAATCGCTCCTCAGAGCGGTCAGGCAGTAAAGGGGTCGGTCCCCTCCCTGTCCTTCCGCAGCTTAGTCCCGCAACGGGGGACCGCTCATTCCAACTGTGTGCTCCTGTCCCCGGCTCCGTGCCCCGAACAGGCGACAACAGCTCCAACCCGATAGTGCGAGACGATGTTCCCGCAGGCCAAGGCAGAGCGCCCGAGACGGCTACGCCGTCGGCGAACGCACCCCGGAATACCGGTCGTGGCCCACAAACCACCGCCCCCCTCATCCATTAGGGACTTCCTACCCCCCAAGGCTGACACTCCATGCCGCCGGGGGCCCGGACATCCGCTACAGGCGAACGTGAACCACCCTGAGCGGCGGTACGCGGGCGCAGCGTCACGGAGTCGGCCGGACGGGGCGCGGCGGAACGCGCTCCCCGGACATGTCTCGGGGGGCCGCACCTGGCGACCCCCCGCACACGGGACCCGGGCCTTCGCCGCGCACCGACCCGGTCGGGCGGTGCGGGGTCGAGGACCGTCGGTTGTCGGCGTCCCTCAGACGCCGGCCTTCTCGTACGCCTCGCGGATGTTCGCGGGAACGCGGCCCCGGTCATTGACCTCGTATCCGTTCTCCTTCGCCCACGCACGGATTTTCGCGGTGTCCTGGGTCGCGCCGCCGGCGGCCGCACCCGTCGCCGCGCCCCGGCCACGCCCGCGGGCGGCCCGGCCGCTGCCGGCCCGCC
>NZ_RFFJ01000280.1 GCF_003696235.1 Streptomyces triticirhizae | reverse complement strand
GCCGCCAGCCGCCGGGCCCGCGGCTCCCGCCGCGCCGGCCCCGGCGGCCGCGCCGCCGCTCGCCCTCCGATCCTTCGGGCCCTTCGAAGCCCTCGAACCACCGCATGAAGCCCACCTCCACGGTCGAACAACCATTTGGTCACCCACCGTAGCCGCCGTCACTGACAGTCGATCTCTCGCGGGCGAGCCGGGCGAGGAAGCGCAGCGGTTCCGGGTCGTCCACGGCGCCCAGATTGGCCGCGCGGTCCAGCTCGACGCCCTGGAAGAGCCGCTTGACCGGCACCTCCAGGCGCTTGCCGGTGCGGGTGTGCGGCACGCCGGGGATCTGGAGGATCTCGTCCGGCAGATGACGCGGCGACAGCCGTTCGCGGATGGTCGCGGCGATCCGCTCGCGCAGCGCGTCGTCCAGCACAGCGCCGTCGGCCAGGGCCACGAACAGCGGCATCCAGTAGCCGCCGTCGGGCCGTTCCACGCCGATCACCAGGCACTCGCTGACCTCGGGCAGCAGCTCGACGGCCTCGTAGATGTCGGCCGAACCCATGCGCACGCCCTGCCGGTTGAGCGTGGAGTCGGAGCGGCCGTGGATGATCACCCCGCCGTGCGAGGTGTGGGTGATCCAGTCGCCGTGCCGCCAGACGCCCGGGTACATGTCGAAGTAGCTCTCGCGGTACCGGCTGCCGTCGGGATCGTTCCAGAACGAGACCGGCATCGAGGGCATCGGGGTGCCGACGACCAGCTCCCCCACCTCGTCGATCAGCGGGGTGCCGTCGGCGTCCCAGGCCGCCAGGTCGGTGCCGAGGCAGGGCGCCTGAAGCTCCCCGACGTACACGGGCAGCGTCGGAACGCCGCCGGCGAAGCAGCTGCACACGTCGGTTCCACCGCTGACCGAGGCGATCCACAGGTCGGCGCCGGCCTCCTCGTGCAGCCAGCGGAATCCGTCGGGCGGCAGCGGCGATCCGGTGGTGGCGACGCAGCGGGTCGCGCTCAGGTCCAGGTCGCGCGCGGGGTGCACGTCCTTCTTGGCGCAGGCGGTGACATAGGCGGCCGAGGTGCCGAAGACGGTGGCCCGGACGCGTTCGGCCACCCGCCACTGGACGTCGGGCGTGGGCTGGGCCGGGGCGCCGTCGTAGAGCACCGCCGTGGTGCCGGTCAGCAGGCTGGAGGCGAGGAAGTTCCACATCATCCAGCCGGTCGAGGTGTACCAGAACAGGCGGTCGCCGGGGCCGAGGTCGAGGTGGAGGCCCAGCTGCTTGAGGTGCTCCAGCAGGATGCCGCCCTGGGACTGGACGATCGCCTTGGGCAGGCCCGTGGTGCCGGAGGAGTACAGCACCCACAGCGGGTGGTCGAACGGGACCCGCGCGAAGACCGGTTCGGTGGCGTCGGCGGTGACCTCGTCCCAGGTCAGCGCGCCCTCGGGCGGCTCGGTGCCGAGCAGCGGGACGTGCACGACGGCGCGCAGCGTGGGCAGCCCGGCGCGCAGTTCGGCGACGGTGTCGGCGCGCGCGTGCTCCCGGCCGGCGAAGCGGTAGCCGTCGACCGCGAACAGCACGGTGGGCTCGACCTGTTGGAAGCGGTCCAGCACGGCGCGCGCGCCGAAGTCGGGGGCGCACGAGGTCCACACCGCGCCCACCGCCGCGCTGGCCAGCAGCGCCACCACGGCCTCGGGAACGTTGGGGAGGTAGCCGCACACACGGTCACCGGGGCGCACGCCCTGCGCACGCAGCCAGGCGGCGAGCGCCCCGACCGTGCGCCGGAGTTCGGACCAGGAGATCGGGCGGGGCGTCAGGTCCTCGCCCAGGGCCAGCAGGGCCGGCCGCTCGGCCGCCTCGGCGTCGTCGGGGCCCGTTCCGGCCGGGCCGCGCAGCGCGTGCTCCGCGTAGTTGAGGGTGGCGCCGGGGAACCAGCGGGCGCCCGGCATCCTCGGGTCGGGCAGCACGGCCGTGGGCTCGGCGGTGAACCGCACGTCGAAGAAGTCGGTGACGGCCCGCCAGAACGCCTCCAGGTCGGTGACCGACCAGCGGTGCAGCGCCGCGTAGTCGGCCTCCGGGCCGTCGCCCCTGGGCGGCGGGGCGCCGTGGCGCTCGGCCGCGACGGCGTGGAAGCGGGTGATCCGGGCTGCGGCGACCCGCGCGGGGTCGGGGCGCCACAGCGGCTGGTCGATGCGGTCTTCGATGCTCATGGGCGGCTCCGGTTAGCGACGGCACTGGCGCTGGGTACCGGGACGATCTCAGCTCGGCCCGGTGGGCACCAGTGTGGCGGGCACCCGAATGCCCGGCCAACGCCCCTGCCGGGTTTCCGGTCGGCCGGCGCCCTGGTAGGCGTGGGGGGTGGGCTTCCCTCGACGGCCGGCCCGCGCGGTGACGGCCGTGTTGGCGACCGGGGCGCTGGCCGCCCTGGCGGGATCGGTCGCGCCGGCGCGCGCGCCGGAGGAGACGGAGCGCGCGCCGGCGGGCTTCGTGGCGCTGCGCGAGGTGGCGCCCGGGATCGAGCAGGACATCCGGTACGCCGGCGACCACAACTTCGTGGGCGAGCGGATCGACGGCTACGAGGAGCCCGAGTGTCTGCTGGCCGAGGAGTCCGCGCGCGCCCTGACCCGGGTCGAACGCGACCTGGCGCGGGACGGCCTGGGCCTGCGGGTCTTCGACTGCTACCGGCCGCAGCGCGCCGTCGACCACTTCCTGCGCTGGGCGGAGGACCCCGGGGCGACCGAGGAGCGGGAGGAGTTCTACCCCAGGGTGCCCAAGGACCGGCTGTTCGACGAGGGTTACCTCGCCGAGCGCTCCGGGCACAGCCGGGGTGGCACGGTGGACCTGACGCTGGTGGACGACGAGGGGCGGGCGGTGGACATGGGCACGGGGTTCGACTTCTTCGACCCCGCCTCGCACCCCGGCTCCCCCGAGCCCGACGCCGAGCAGCGGCGGGCCAGGGAACGGCTGCGCTCCGCGATGGCCGCGCGGGGCTTCACGCCGATCGACACCGAGTGGTGGCACTTCACCCACGACGAGGAGCCGTTCCCCGACCGGCACTTCGACTTCCCCGTCGAACGCGCGGCGCTGCGCGGGGAGTAGCCCCACCGTGCCCGCCGCGCGGCCGGCCCGTCAGCCGTACAGCGCCAGGCGCTGGAACGCGGTCAGGGCCTCGTCGATGGGGTGGGGCCCGGGGCGGCCGGAGGCGTCGAGGCGGTTCCAGCGTTGCAGGTTCACCGCGAGGGCCAGCTGCCGCGCGCCGTCGGCGCGGGTCATGGCCAGCGTTCCCCCGCCCCAGACCGTGCCGCCGTGGCCCCAGAACGTGTCCCGGCCCGGCGCCTCGGTGGGGTGCAGGCCGAGGCCGTAGTCGATGAGCCCGCCCTCCTGGGAGACGACGGGAACGGTGCGCCGCATCTGCTCCAGCGAGGACGGGGCGACGATCTCGCCGGCCGTCAGCAGGGCGAAGAAGCGGTTGAGGTCGGCGACGGTGGAGACCAGCGCGGCGGCCGGGCCGACCCAGGACATGTCGAAGACGCTGTAGTCGCGCGGCGGGTCGAGCCTGCCGAACCACGCCTCGTAGAGCCGCGCGTGCGGCCCGTCGACGGTCGGGGTGGTGGGGAACGCGGTGTTCGCCAGGCCGGCGGGCTCGATGACGTTCCGGGTGACGCACCGCTCGACGGTGGCGCCGGTGACATGGGCGAGGAGTTCGCCGAGCAGCAGGTAGTTGGTGTTGGAGTACACCCCGGGGGTGCCGCCCGGGGTGCCGACGGCGGGCGCGGCGACGCCCAGCTCGATGAGTTCGGTCGCGTGGAAGCGGGTGAACCGGTGCTCCTCCAGGCTCTCGGGTCCGGTGTCGGCGATGACGGGGAACGCCTTGAGCGACGGGTAGGCGTGGGGCAGGTACTCGGCGAGGCCGCTGGTGTGGTTGAGCAGCGTCCGGACGGTGATGGCGCGGCCGCGCTCCCCCGGGACCAGCTTCGGGAGGTAGCGGCCTATCGGCGCGTCCAGGTCGATCCGGCCGCGCTCGACCTCAAGGAACACGGCGGCGGCGGTGAAGGTCTTGGTGACGCTGCCGACGCGGTGCCGCAGGTCGGGGGTGACGGGGCGGCCGGTGGCGAGGTCGGCCACGCCGGCGGCGCCGCGCCAGGTCCGCTCGCCGTCGCGCACCTCGGCGAACAGGCCGGGGATGCCGGCGCGTTGGACGTTCTCCAGGGCTGCGGTCAGCTTCTCGGGATCGAGCGTGGAAGTCATGCCCCTCATTATGCACACGGTGCGTGCAACGCAAAGTGCAGGGCAGCGCGCATGGGCTGGGCCGAGGCCGGCGAGGGCGAACACGGGAGGTGGTGGGATGGCGGGTCGCAGGCGTTGGTCGACCGAGAAGATCCTGGACACGGCGGCCGAGGTGCCGCGCACGGGCGATGTCGACTCGTTCAGCGTGCGGCGGCTGGCGCAGGTCCTGGGACCCGACTCCTCCGGCCTCTACCGGCGCTTCCGCGGCAGGACGGAGCTGCCGCGGGCGGTCGCCGACCGGGTGCTCGGGGCGGCCCTGGACGGCTACCGGCGCGAGGGCGACCGGAAGCAGCGCATCACCGCGCTGGCGCCGCGGGTGCGCGGGGCCTTCGGGCAGCAGCCCCAACTCGCCACGGCGTGGGGGCGTCACGCGTCGGGCGGCGCCGGTTCCCGGCGGGTGACGGAGGAGATCCTCGCCGCGCGTCTCGCGGGGATCGAGGCCGCGATCCCCCGCGCGTGGTCCACGCGCGCGCGTGCCGCGAGGGGCCGCGACGGTGACGGCGGCGTCCCGGAGCCACCCCCGTCGGTCCCGGAAGCCGCCGTCACGTGTATTCGGACGCCACTCATGCGACCTTGGTTCGCCTGGTCCCCCGCTTTGTCACCCGTTCGCGACATTCCCGCCGGGCGCCGTCGAAACCGGTGGGTGCGGGGGTGGCTTCGGGGCCCGGCCCGGGAGCGCGGTCGACGGCCGCCGTCAGGGGCGGCGCGGCGGGGTGGCGAGCAGCGGGCCCAACCGCTTGACGAGCAGGGCCATTTCGTAGGCGACCTGCCCCACCTCGGCCTCCGCCTCGGTGAGCACCGCCAGGGCGCTGCCCGAGCCGGCCGCCGTCACCAGCAGGAACGCGTCGTCCAGCTCGACGAGCGTCTGCCGGGCGGTGCCGGTGTCGAAGTGCTGGCCAACGCCGCGCGCCAGGCTGTGGAACCCGGAGGCCACGGCGGCCAGTTGGTCGCTGTCGACCCGTCCCAGGGCGCGGGAGGTGCCTCTGGCCAGGCCGTCGGCGGTCAGCAGCAGGGCGTGGCGGATGCCGGGGACCCGCTCGACCAGCTCGTCGAGCAGCGGATCGACGGTCTCGGCCGCCGGGGGGCCCTTCCGCTCGGCGGGGCCGGGGGTCGTCGGCTCGGGTTCGGTCATGCGTCCTGCCTTCGGGGTCTGGCGCTTACTGCTTCAGGGGTTCGAGGGATTCGGGGAGTGCGAGGGGTTGTGTGGCGCGTGCGCGGGGCGCGCGGGAGTCGGCGGATGCGCGGGGCGCGCGGGGGTCTCCTGGTTCGGGCCCGGTGGGGCCTCGCCGCGCGCCGGCTCCTCCGTCTGCTCCCGGCCACGTCGCCAACCGCGTTGCAGCGCGGCCAACTTGCTGCGCAGCTCCTCCGCGTCCAGCTCGGGCGCCGGCTCAGGCTCCGGGTGGCCGGCCGGGCCGCCGGCGGCTGAGCGTTCGGGCGCTGGGGCCGTGCGGCGCACGCGCCGGGGCAGGCCGGCGCCGGTCAG
>NZ_RFFJ01000028.1 GCF_003696235.1 Streptomyces triticirhizae | reverse complement strand
GGGCGCCGGCCCCGCGCCCGCCGCCGGCGGCGCCGGCAGCGACGCGTTGCGCCGCACGGCGACCGCCGCCGCCACCGAGGGCGGCAGCCAGCTCTCCCCGCGCTGGAGCGTCTGCCCCGGGGACAGCGCCCGGCACCCCTCGATGATCTGCGCCGGGGTCGGCCGCGCCGCCGGGTCCTTGGCCAGGCAGGCGCCGATCAACCCGCGCAACGTCTCGGGCGCCGAGGCCAGTTCGGGCTCCTCCTGCACCATCCGGTACATCATCGCGTGGGCCGCGCCCTCGCCGAACGGGTGGCCGCCGGTGGCCGCGTAGTAGGTGACGATCCCCAGCGCGAACACGTCGGCGGCCGGCGTCAGCGAGGCCCCGGTGATCTGCTCGGGCGCCATGAAGGCGGGGGTGCCGACCCGCACGTCCGTGCCGGTCAACGCGGTCACGTCGGCGGCCCGCGCGATCCCGAAGTCGATCACCTTCGGCCCGTCGGCGCTCAGCAGCACGTTCCCCGGCTTGAGGTCCCGGTGCACGATCCCGGCGGCGTGGATCGACTGGAGCGCCTCGGCGACGCCGCCCACCAGCAGCAGCACGGTCTGCGCGGGCAGCGGGCCGTGCTGGTTGATGACCTCGTGCAGCGAGAGCCCGGGCACGAACGCCGTGGCCAGCCAGGGCGCGGCGCCCTCGGTGTTGCTGTCCAGCACGGGAACGGTGTAGACGCCCTGCACCTGCCGGGCGGCCCGGACCTCGTGCTCGAACCGCCGCCGGAACGCCTGGTCCTCGGCGAACTCCCCGCGCACCACCTTGACCGCCACTGGCTGGCCGCCCGGCGTGAACGAGAGGTAGACACTCCCCATGCCA
Source organism: Streptomyces triticirhizae (assembly GCF_003696235.1). Taxonomy (GTDB): domain Bacteria; phylum Actinomycetota; class Actinomycetes; order Streptomycetales; family Streptomycetaceae; genus Streptomyces; species Streptomyces triticirhizae. Next base: position 42,135 of record NZ_RFFJ01000028.1, on the reverse strand, counting down.
CCGGAGCCGAGCCGGGCCACCAGCCGGTATCCGGCGACCTGGCGGGGATCGGACGGGCCCAGCGGGGAGAACTGTGACGGTTCGTGCTGCGCTGTCATGGAGGGTCCCCCTGAAAACCGATGACGGTACCGTGCATGGTATGAGGTGACAGTCCCCAACTGACAACGAGGGGTGACGAGTCCGCTGTCCGACCCACCGTCTCCGCCACCCGGCGACGCCCTCAGCTACCGCGCCTTCAGCTACCGCGCCCCGAGCGGCAGCGCCTTCAGCTACCGCGCGGTGGGCGTGACCCGCGAGGCCCTCCCGGCCGACCTCCCCCAGGGCTGGCATCTGCTGCGCTCCCGCACCCGGGTGGGGAACGGGCCCGAGGTGTGGGCGGCGGCGCGGGACGCCCTGTTCGGTTGGCGGATGCACCGGGCCGCGTGGGTTCCGGTGGCCGCCGCCACGCCGCGCGCCGCCCCCGGCGTGGTCGCCTCGATCGAACTCGGCCGGCGCTGGCCGCGGTTGAGCGCGCCGTGCCGGGTCGTGTGGTGCGTCGACGAACGGGACCGGGCGGGCTTCGCGTACGGCACGCTTCAGGGACACCCGGAGTCGGGGGAGGAGTCCTTCGTACTCGAACGCGCCCCCGACGGCGCCGTCACGTTGACCGTCACGGCGATCAGCCGCCCGGCCGCCTGGTACATGCGGGCGGCGGGACCGCTGGGCCGGCTGGCCCGCCGCGCGGTCGCCCGCCGCTACGGCCGGGCGCTGCGCCGACTCAGCGCGCCCCGCTGAACCGCCCCGCCGACCGCCCGCGCGTGCTCCCGCCGGCCGTCGGCGAGCGTGTCGTTTCCCGCTCGGGGAACCCGCGCCGCGAAAACGCTTCACCTCCTGTCCCCCTTGTGTCCTCGCCGCGCGCCGGGGGCGTTGCCCAGGGGCGCGCGGTCGAGGGCGGTGCGGTATGGTTCCCCTCGTGTTGGCAGTCGCTGACACCTCGTGCGCCAGCGTCGTCACTCCCACCCCGGCGACGGCTGGCCGGGCGGACCGTGAGCCACCCCCCCGCTCCGGTCTGCCCCACTTGACGGGTCGGTCTGCCCCTTCCCCCCTTTGGGCGGACCGACCCGCCTGGCCCCTCCCCCTTCCGTCCCGGGCATCCAACGGCGGCCATCCCCCGGTTATCCCCAGCCGCTTGTCATCTTGTTCGTTCTTCGGAACGCCCATCCACAGGCCTCCCTGCCGGCCGGACCCGGCACGCCGTACGCTCGCCCCGTGTTCTCCCTGTGGATCGTGGCCGCCGTCGGCCTGGGCGCGCTGGTCGGCTCCCTGCTGGTCCGGCCCGGGTACCGGCTCGCCGTCGAGCCCGAGCAGGCGTGGCGGGACGCCTGTCCCGCCGGCCATCCCCTCCGGGCGCGCGCCGCCGGCTGGGTCGGCTGGGGCCGGTGCGCCGGATGCCTCGCCGAGGGCGCCCCCCGGTACGGCGCCTCGCCGTTCCGGCTCGCCCTGGTCACGGCCGGCTGCTGCGGGCTGGCCGCCGCCGTCGCCGGCGCGCGGCCCGAGTCGGTGGTCTGGCTGCTGGCCACGCCGACGCTGGTGTTGCTGGCCTCGGTCGATCTCGCGGTGCAGCGGCTGCCCGACGTCCTGACCCTCCCGCTCGCCGCCGGCCTCGTCCTCGGCCTGGGGATATGCGCCCCGCTGCCCGGGTCCGACGGCAGCTGGCCGAGAGCCCTGCTGGGCGGGCTGGTGCTCACGGCGGTCTACTTCGTCCTCTTCCTGATCAACCCCCGGGGCATGGGCTTCGGAGACGTGAAGTTGGCGCCCTCCATAGGTCTGATCCTGGGCTGGTACGGCTGGGACTATGTGTTCTTCGGCACGTTCGTGGGGTTCGCGCTCGCGGCCGGCTACGGCCTCTGCCTGGTGGTGATGGGTCGCGCCAACCGCCGCACGGCCGTGCCCTTCGGCCCGTTCATGGCGCTCGGCGCCCTCGGCGCCCTCGCCGTCGGCGGACTCGCCGGTTAAATCCGCGTCCGGCGCGGGGCACCTCGCCGTTCGATGCGTTACGGTGGAAACCCCCCCTCGGGCCGGTCCGTAACCCCCCCCACGGACCGGCCCGCTTTCTGTTCCGGTGGCCGCGCCGATCCGAGGCGTTCCCCGCCGCGCGGTGGCCGCCGCCGACGGCGCCCGGCTGGCCGGATGCCCCCGTGGTGGTGCTGGGCCCGGCCCGCGCGGCAGTAGAGTTCCGGCACACGCGAGCCTACGGAGGGGCTGGATCAGAGGCGATGTGGAACAGGCTGCACAAGACCCTCAGGCGGCTGGCCGTCAGGCTGTATGCCCGACGAGTGGAAGGGCGACTCGACACCGACGGTGGCCCCAAGCACATTGGCGTGATCCTCGACGGCAACCGTCGCTGGGCCAAGGCCGCCGGCAACACCACGCGGCAGGGGCACGAGGCCGGCGCCGCGAAGATCAGGGAGCTGCTCGGCTGGTGTGCCGAGACCGACGTGGAGGTCGTCACCCTTTGGCTGCTCTCCACCGACAACCTCAACCGGGAGGCCAGGGAGCTTGAGGAGCTTCTCGGCATCGTCGAGGGCGCCGTGCGCGACCTCGCCGAGGACGGCCGCTGGCGGGTCCACCACGTCGGCGCCGTCGAGGTGCTGCCCGAGCGCACCAGGAAGGTGCTCAGGGAGGCGGAGGAGCTGGCGGGCGACCGCGACGGGATAGTGGTCAACGTCGCCGTCGGCTACGGCGGCCGGCAGGAGATCACCGACGCCGTCCGTTCGCTGCTCGCCAAGCGCGCCGCCGAGGGGCAGTCGCTGGCCGAGGTCGCCGAGGGGCTGTCCGTGGAGGACATCTCCGAGCACCTCTACACCCGGGGCCAGCCGGACCCCGACCTGGTCATCAGGACCAGCGGGGAGCAGCGGCTGTCCGGGTTCATGCTCTGGCAGAGCGCCCACTCCGAGTACTACTTCTGCGAGGCGTACTGGCCGGCGTTCCGGAAGGTCGACTTCCTGCGCGCGCTGCGTGACTATGCCGCCAGGCACCGTAGGTACGGCATCTGAGTCGTTCGTCACGGAGGGCGGCGCGCCGGCAACGGTGCGCCGCCGGGCGACCGAACGGTCGGTGAATCGCTCACGCGTCCGAGCGGGCCGTCGCATGAGATGGGTGGTGTGCGGGCATATTCCTCGCGGACCGCGCATCGGCGCTGTCCGCCGGGAGGCCCGTTTGCGCACCACGGACATGGACCAGGCCCGGCACCGGGCCCGTGCGTGCGGGCCAGGGCCGGCCGTCAGAACCCCGGCGCCCAGGGCGCCGCGATTCCCGCACCTCTTCCGAGGGGGTTCGTCCACCCGTGGCCATCAGCAAGAAGCGCGCTCACGACCGGCGCATGTACGTCCTCGACACCAGCGTCCTGCTCGCCGATCCAGCGGCACTCACCCGGTTCGATGAACACGAGGTGGTCCTGCCGGTCGTCGTGATCTCCGAGTTGGAGGCGAAGCGGCACCACCCGGAACTCGGCTACTTCGCCCGTCAGGTGCTGCGGCGCCTCGACGACTACCGGGTGCGGTACGGCCGGCTCGACACCCCACTCCCCATCGGGGACCTCGGGGGCACCCTTCGGGTCGAGCTGAACCACTCGGACCCGACCGTCCTGCCGCCGGCGATGCTGAACGAGCGCGGCCGTCTCGCGGACAACGACTCCCGCATCCTGGCCGTCGCACGCAACCTCCAGGCCGAGGGGCACGATGTCACGGTCGTCTCCAAGGACCTTCCGCTGCGCATCAAGGCTTCGTCGGTGGGCCTGGCGGCCGAGGAGTACCGGGCCGAGTTGGCCATCACGGACGCCGACGGCTGGACCGGGCTCGCGGACATCACCCTGGGCGGCGAGGCCGTGGACGAGCTGTTCGCGCAGGAGAGCGTGGCCGATCCGGTCGCGGCCGAACTCCCCGTGCACACCGGCCTGGTGATCTCCTCGGAGAAGGGGCGCGCGCTGGGCAGGGTCACGCCGGACGGCCGGGTCCGGCTGGTGCGCGGCGACCGCGAGGCGTTCGGCATCCACGGCCGCAGCGCGGAACAGCGCATCGCGCTGGACCTGTTGCTCGATCCCGAGGTCGGCATCGTGTCGATGGGAGGGCGCGCCGGCACCGGAAAGTCGGCGCTGGCGCTGTGCGCAGGGCTGGAGGCGGTGCTGGAGCGGCGGCAGCACAGCAAGGTGATGGTCTTCCGCCCGCTGTACGCGGTCGGCGGCCAGGACCTGGGCTATCTGCCGGGCACCGAGGCCGAGAAGATGAACCCGTGGGCCCAGGCGGTCTTCGACACCCTCTCGGCGGTGACCAGCCGCGAGGTCATCGAGGAGGTCGTCGGGCGCGGCATGTTGGAGGTCCTGCCGCTGACCCACATCAGGGGCCGCTCCCTCCACGACGCCTTCGTGATCGTGGACGAGGCCCAGTCCCTGGAGCGCAACGTCCTGTTGACCGTGCTCTCCCGCATCGGGCAGAACTCCCGCGTGGTCCTCACCCACGACGTCGCCCAGCGCGACAACCTCAGGGTGGGCCGCTACGACGGCGTGGTCGCCGTCGTGGAGAAGCTCAAGGGCCACCCGCTCTTCGCCCATGTGACGCTGACCCGCTCCGAACGGTCCCCGATCGCCGCCCTGGTGACGGAGATGCTGGAGGAGGGCCGGGCGTGACCCGGGTCGGGGCCGCCCGTTCGGACCGCCGGGCAACCGCCCGATAACGGCCCGCACGGCCCCCGTTGGGGAGAACTCCGGCGCACCCGTCGAAACGCGGCGGGTGCGTCGCCCTTTCCGGGCGATACGGGAGTGCCGTGACCTATCGGACGATCGGCCGCCTTTCGCCGCTCCCGTGACCTCTTCGTGATGCTTCGCCGCAGGTGGTGGGCCGTTCGAGGGAATTTCCGCGTTGACAAGGCCCAGGAGCGTGTGAGCTTTCCCACAGAGGACCGAATTGCTTCCCGGTAGCCGTCTCCGGCAGTGTGTGCGTCTGTCAGGCCCCGCATACGGCAGCGGAGCCCCCAAGGGCCCCGCAGGGATAGTGTTTTACGTTCTCGACAACTGAACAGTCGCGCGCCGTATGCCGCCCGAAGCACCACGCGGGTCCCTCGCCACCGGCGAGCAGGACCCCGACCGGGCCAGCGCCTCCCGCCAACCAGCCCGAGGGAGGCCCGTGTCAGGGGCACGATTGCGCCCACGTGGTCCTTCGCGTGGGCGATGTCGGAAGGAAACCGTGTGACCGGGATTTCGGTCCGGGGATTCGCGGTGGCATCCGCCACCGCGGTGACCAGCGTCGGCGCCGCCGTCGGTGTCGCCTCGGGGGACCAGCAGGCCCCTGCCGAGGACATCGAGGTCGTTGCGGCGGACGCGACACTGCTCGCTGAGATACCCGCTGGCACGAACGCCCAGCTGCACACCGCGTCGCTGACCCAGCAGGCGGAGTCGCAGTCCACAGCCGCCGAGGCTGAGGTTCGTCGCGCCGCCCAGGAGGCCGCCAGGGTCGCCGCCGCCGAGAGCGCCCAGGAGCGCCGCGCGGCCGCCGAGCGCGCCGCCCAGGAGGAAGCGGAACGGGAGGCCGCCGCCCAGCGCGCGGCCGAGGAGGCGCAGGCCGCCAGCGCCGCTGCCGCCGACATTCCCGTGCAGGCGTCGTACACCAAGGCCGAGATCCAGGCCATGGCGCGACAGATCGTGGGTGCGGACCAGTTCCAGTGCTTCTCCAACATCGTTGACCACGAGAGCGGTTGGGACCACACGGCCACCAACCCCTCCTCGGGCGCCTACGGCCTGATGCAGGCGCTGCCCGGCTCCAAGATGGCCACGGCCGGCGCGGACTGGCAGACCAACCCGGCCACCCAGATCCGTTGGGGCGTCAACTACATGGAGAGCCGCTACGGCAGCCCCTGTGGCGCCTGGGAGTTCTGGCAGGCCAACAACTGGTACTGAGCGACGGAACGCGACGCCCCCCGCGAACCGCGCGGGCGGCGCGAGCACCGCGAGTACCGGGCACAGCGCGCACACCGTGAACGAGGGACCCACGCCGGCCGGCGTGGGTCCCTCGTTCCGTGTCGCGTCGAGGCGTCGCGGCGACATCGCTTCGCCCCGCACGCCCCCGGGTGTCACCGCCGCACGGTAACGTCGTTCCGCGCACTGCGGTGGAAACAGGGGGCGGAGGAGACATGTCAGGTCTGGGGCGGCTGAGGGCCGGGATCTCGCGCACGGTGTCGCGGATGTCCGGGCTCCGCGCGGCCGCTGAACGCGAACAGGAGCGGCGGGAGCGCGAGGCGGAGGAGCGGGCCACGGTTTCGGCCGGCTATCCGTCGGAACGGCGGCGCCCCGAGGAGCCGACCCCGGAGGAGCCGGACGAGGAGCGGCTGGAGGCCAAGGCCCGCCGCGCCGTGCTGGCCGGCACCCCGCCGCTCTATCCGCCGCCCGCCGAGGAGCGCGGCGGTGGCGGCGGTGGCCGCGACGGCGGCGGAACGCCCTCGGCGCCCGGCCGCCCGGAGCCGGCGGCGGCGATCCCGTGGGGGGTGCGGGTCGCGGCCGAGGCCGCCTGGCGGACGCTGGTGCTGGCCGCCGTCATCTGGATGCTGATTCAGGTGGTCAGCGCCGTCAGCCTGTTGGTGATCTCGTTCGCCGCCGGGCTGTTGATCACCGCGCTGCTCCAGCCCTTTGTCGGCTGGCTGAAACGCATGGGCTTCAGCGGCGGCGCGGCCACGGCCGTCACCGCGTTCGGCGGCTTCGGCGTGATGGGGCTGATCGGCTGGTTCGTGGTCTGGCAGGTCCTGGAGAACTCGGACCGGCTCGTCGACCAGGTGCAGGAGGGCATCGAGGAGCTGCGCGACTGGGTGTTGGAGCTGCCCTTCGACATCACCGAGGAGAACCTGGACCAGTGGGTCGAGGACATCAACGAGTGGATAAGAAACCACAGTGACGAGCTGACCTCGGCCGGCCTCGAAGGCGTCAACTACGCGGTGCAGTTCTTCACGGGCGCCGGCCTGACCCTCTTCGTCGTGCTGTTCCTGCTCTACGACGGCGGCGGGGTCTGGCACTGGTTCCTGCGGCTGGTGCCCAGGGCCGCCCGGCAGAGCGTCGCCGGCGCCGGGCCCCGGGCCTGGATCACCCTGACCGGCTATGTCAGGGGCACGGTGATAGTGGCGTTGATCGACGCGATCGGCATCGGCATCGGCCTGTTCGTCATCGACGTGCCCATGGCCGTTCCTCTGGCCGTGATCGTCTTCCTGTCCGCGTTCGTGCCCCTGGTCGGCGCGATCGCCTCCGGCGCGTTGGCCGTTCTGGTCGCGCTGGTCACCGGCGGCGTGGTCGACGCGCTGCTGGTGCTGGGCGTGGTGCTGCTGGTCCAGCAGATCGAGGGGAACGTGCTCCAGCCGTTCATCCTGGGGCGGATGGTGCGGGTCCATCCGCTGGCCGTGGTGCTGGCCGTCGCCGCCGGATCGATGCTCGCCGGCATCCCGGGCGCGGTGGTCGCGGTTCCGCTGGTCGCCGTGATCAACACCGTCGTCGGCTATCTCCGCGCCTACCAGGAGGAGGCCGACCGACGCGCCGGCTTCGACGGCAGCGGCGCCACCGTCGCCGAACTCGCCCCGGTGCAACCACCGTTGCCGGCCGAGCGAGGCGGCTCCGCCACGGAGTCCGCCCCGGCGGAGCGGCGCGAGGGGGACGACGAGCCGCGCGAACGGTAGGGCGCGCGGCACCGGCGTGGTCAGCCCGCCCAGCCGTGCCTGGGCGGGTGCCGGATCTCCAGCAGCCAGCCAAGCCGCTCGCTGTCGGTGGCGGTCCAGCCCTCGGGCGGGGCGATGGCGGCCCAGGCGTCCACCGGGTTGGAGCCGTAGCGGTGGCCGTGTGGCGCCGGTGAGCCGTAGGAGACGGCCATGTCCACGGTCGTCTGCCAGAAGGTGACGAACGGGAACCAGTCGATGGCCGTGGTGACGTCGGGCCCCAGCGGCTCGTTCAGCCACTCCGGCCGTTCGAAGAGCAGGTTGGGCGACCACCAGACCACCGGGTCCGAGGCGTTCTGGAGGTAGACCACCCGGGGGTACTCCCAGGGCTCCCCGTGCGGCCGCGGCAGGTCGAGGTCGGGGAACTGGGCGAACCGCACATGCCGCCCCTGGTCGTAGACCGGCCGCCAGATCGGGCTGCCGGCGTCCCGGTGCTCGGTCAACTCGCTGTGGATCGGGCTGAAGTCGGGCGGCCCGATCAGCAGCGCGCCGTCGGTGCGCTCCAACAGGTCGTCCAGGCCGTCGAACGCCGACTCGATGGCCGAGACGGCGAGGCTCTCGCCGAACACCAGCAAGGTGGGCCGGTCATCGGCCGGCTCCTGCTCCCACCGCGCGTACACGGCGTCCACCAGCGCCCTGGTGGCGATGCCCGCCTCGTTCCTGTCCACCATGAAGGAGGCCCAACTCGGCAGGTAGGAGTACTGCATGGTGACCACGGTGGTGTCCCCACCGTTCATGTACTCCAACGCCTCCACGGTGGTCGGGTTGACCCAGCCGGTGCCGGTGGTCCCCGTGATCGCCAGCACCTCGCGGTCGAAGGCGCCCACCCGCTCCAGCTCGCGGACCGCCAACTCGGCGCCGTCCGCGTAGTCGTCGTAGGCGGCCCGGCCGACGTAGACCCGTGCGGGGTCGAGGGCGGGCTCCCCGGTGAACTCGGAGATCTCGTCGCCGGAGAGCGTGGTGCCGGCGAAGGTCCGCCCCTTGTTGCCGAGGTCGTCCCAGTGGATCAGCGAGTCGGGAGACCCCGAGACCAGCGGCGAGTAGGGGCGCATCACGCCGGGGTCGGTGGACCGGTCCTTGGCCGCGGCGATCCGGTCGGCGACCTCCAGGATGCCCCGGTCCCAGACCACGTCCCTGGTGCCGATCACCACAATCACCGTGCTCATGGCCAGGCCGAGGGCGACGGCCACCGGCCAGGGAACGAAACGGTTCAGCAGGCGGGTGAGCAGCCCGGTGAAGAGCCGGATGGTGCGCGCGACGACCAGCAGCAGCGCCAGCACCGTCAGCGACATCAGGGCGATCATCATCGAGTGCCAGGTCAGGGTGGGCGGCATCCCCTGGAGTTGGCGCAACTCGCGCTGCATGTCCGCGCTCTGCCCCAGCATCAGCGCCACGGCCCACGGGAGCAGCAGCAGATAGGTCAACCACGCGCGCGCCCTGAACCGTTCGCCCGGGACCCGCCTCCTCAGGGTCAGGCGGTAGATCCAGCTGATCAGGGCGCCCAGGCCGTAGCCGATGGCGGCCGTGATGCCGCCGATCACGCCCTGGTAGTACCAGGGGCGGGGCACCAGCGACGGGGTGAGCGAGAGCCAGAAGAAGAACGTGGCCACCAGGCTGGCCGTGAGGTCCGGCCAGCGCCGCACCAGCCAACTGGACCGGGGGCGCTCCCAGTACGGCCGGCGGGCGAGGCGCAGCAGCCAGCGGCCGGTGGCCTCGGCCGCGCCGCGCACCCCGGGGGTCGACTCTTTTCGGCCATCTTCGGGCTGGTTGGTTTGGGGCTCCGCCGGGGGAACGGGAGCGGTGGGGGCATCGGGCGCCGTCCGCCCCGCGCCGCCCGGGGCCTGGTCGGCGGGGCGCTCGTTCTCCTCGTCGGTGGCGTCGGTGGCGTCGGTGGCGTCGGTGCCGGTGCTGTCGCCGTTGGCGTCGCGGGTGGCGGCGTCGTCGGTTGGCGCCTCGTTGCCGGGGGCGGGTGTTGGCGCGGCCTGGGCGGACGCGGGCCTGGCCGCCCCGGGCGGGGTGGTGGTGCGCGTGGGGGCGGGGCCCGAGGAGGCGGGGTCGGCCGGCGACGGCCGCTCCGACTCGGCGCCGGGCGTGGCCTGTTCACTCATCGTGCGCCTCCGGGGTGGCCAGCGGAGCGGCTTCGCCCGTGACGCTGTGCGGCATCGACTTCTCTCCGGCCCATCCGAAGCGCCGACCCGTTGGCCCGCGCTGTACTCGCTGTGTGCTCACGCTAGGGGATCAGACGCCGGTCGCGCGCGCGGCGTTGCCTGGTCGCCATCTTTCCGTGCCGCGAGGGTGACTCACCGGGCGGCGGGCCAGGTGCGCCGGGAGCCCGTCCGTCAATCTTCGGCCGGTGGAATCACTCCCGAGGGCTATACATGCGGGGTATACACCGCGTGTATAGTCGCCGGCATGTCGATAAGTCACACGCTGCTGGGCCTTCTTGAGTCGGGACCATGCCACGGCTATGACCTCAAGCGCACGTTCGACGTGCACTTCGGTCACGGCCGCCCGCTCCACTACGGGCAGGTCTACGCCACGATGTCCCGCCTGTTGAAGAACGGCCTGGTCGAGGTCGACGGCGTCGAGCCAGGCGGCGGTCCTGAGCGCAAGCGCTACGCGATCACCGACGCCGGGGTCACCGATGTCGAGCGGTGGCTGTCCCGACCGGAGAAGCCGGAGCCCTATCTCCAGAGCGTCCTCTACACCAAGGTGGTGCTGGCCCTCCTCACCGACCGCAGCGCCGACGACCTGCTCGACACCCAGCGCGCCGAGCATCTGCGCCTGATGCGGGAGCTGACCCGCCGCAAGATCGACGGCGATCTGGCCGACCAACTGGTCTGTGACCACGCGCTGTTCCATCTGGAGGCGGATCTGCGCTGGCTTGAGCTGACGGCGGCCAGGCTCGACCGTCTCGCGTCGGAGGTGCGCTCATGACCGCCGTTCCGGGGGCCGCCCTGCTGACCGCCGGCGACCTGCGCAAGAGCTATGGGCCGACATCGGCCCTCGCCGGTGCGGACTTCAGCATCTCCGGCGGGGAGGTGGTGGCGGTCATGGGGCCGTCCGGCTCCGGCAAGTCCACGCTGCTGCACTGCCTGGCGGGCATCGTCCCGCCCGACGGGGGCCGGGTGACCTATCGGGGACGGGACATGTACTCGCTCTCGGACGCGGAGCGCAGCGCCCTGCGGCGGGAGGAGTTCGGCTTCGTCTTCCAGTTCGGCCAGCTGGTCCCCGAGTTGACCTGCCTGGAGAACGTGGCGCTTCCCCTGCGGCTCGCGGGGCTGCCCCGCAGGAGGGCCGAGGCCAGGGCGGAGGAGCTGCTGGCCCGGCTGGAGGTGGCTGACCTCGCCGAGATGCGGCCCGGCCAGGTCTCGGGCGGCCAGGGCCAGCGGGTCGCCGTCGCCAGGGCCCTGGTCAACGACCCCCGGGTGGTCTTCGCGGACGAGCCCACGGGCGCGCTGGACTCGCTCAACGGCGAGCGGGTGATGGGCCTGCTGGTCGCCGCCGCCCGGGAGTCGGGCACGGCGGTGGTCCTGGTCACCCACGAGACGCGGGTCGCCGCCTACTCCGACCGCGAGGTCGTGGTCAGGGACGGCCGGGCGCGGGACCTGGCGGGCGCCGTATGAGCGGCACCATGCGGGCCTGGGCGCGCGACCTGCGGCTCGGGTTCCGGCTGGCGGTCTCCGGGGGCGGGGCTTCCTGGACGCGCACCGCGCTGTCCGCGTTCGGCGTCGGCCTCGGCGTCGTCATCCTGTTGCTGGCCGCCTCCGTGACGTCGGTGACCGAGGCCCGCTCCGACCGGGCCGACGCGCGCTACGCGGCGCCCGCCGACGTCGAGGCGGGGGACGACACCTTCCTGCTGTCCGACATCCAGACCGAGTACCGGGGCGACTGGATCTCCGGCCGCCTGATCCAGCCCGACGCCGGCCGGGAGACGACGGCCGAGCCGCCGCCGGGGCTCGACGCCTTCCCTGCGCCCGGCGAGATGGTCGTCTCCCCGGCGCTCGCCCGGCTGTTGGACTCGGCGGAGGGCGCGCTCCTCGCCGAGCGGCTGGACTACCGCCGCGCCGGCACCATCGGCGACGAGGGGCTGGTCGGCTCCCAGGATCTCGCCTTCTACCTGGGCGCGGACGATCTCACGGCCGGGGACGACGGCTTCCGGGCCGAAGGCTTCGGCGGGATGCCCGCCTCGCAGGAGCGGCTTCCCCCGGCCCTGCTCCTGCTGGTGCTGGTGATCTGTGTGGTGCTGCTGATGCCGGTGCCGGTCTTCGTCACCACGGCGGTCCGCTTCGGCGGTGAGCGCCGTGACCGGAGGCTCGCGGCGCTGCGCCTCATCGGCGCCGACCGCGCGGCCACCCGCCGGATCGCGGTCGGCGAGGCCCTCGTGGGCGCCGTGCCGGGGATCGTCCTCGGCGGGCTGCTGTTCCTGCTGGTTCGTCAGTTCCTCGCCGGGATCTCCGTGCGGGGCACCAGCGCCTTCGCCGAGGACATCGTGCCCAGCTGGCCGCTGACCGTGCTGGTGCTGCTGGCCGTTCCGCTGCTGACCGTCGCGGTGACGCTGTTCGCCCTGCGCTCCGTCGCCGTCGAGCCGCTGGGCGTCGTGCGGAAGTCCCAGGACCGGCCGCGCCGGCTCGCCTGGCGGCTGGTGCCGGCGCTGCTGGGCGTGGCGCTGCTGGTGCCGCTGCTCGGCGACTTCTCGGGGGACCGTGGCCTGACCTCCGCCCAGGCGGTCATGGCGGTGGTGCTGCTCCTGAGCGGCTCGACGGCGCTGCTGCCCTGGCTGGTCGAGCGCGCCACCGCCCGGCTTCGAGGAGGCCCGCTCGCCTGGCAGTTGGCCACCCGCAGGCTCCAGCTGAGCAACGGTCCCGCGGTCCGGGCCATCAGCGGGATCACGGTGGCCGTGGCGGGTGCCACCGCCCTCTCCATGCTGTTCGCCGGGGCGAGCGAGCAGGAGACCAGCAGGACCGGAGCGGATCTCGACCGCGCCCAGGCCGAGGTCTTCGTCTCGACCACGGACGCCGGGGACAGCGCCGCCCTCGTGGACGAGCTGCGCGGGACCCCGGGGGTCGAGCGGGTCCTGTCCTACGCGGACATCCCGGTCGCCCCGCTCTCCGGCGGCGGCGCGTCGGACGTCGCGTCGATCCCGCTGATCGTGAGCGACTGCGGGACCCTGGTCGAGCTGGCCGAGATCACCGACTGCGCCGAGGGCGGGGTCTACGCGGTGCCCGCTCCCGAGGAGTGGGGCGTGACGCTGCCCGAGCCGGGGACGGTCCTCGACCTGGGGCCGGCCCCGGAGGGCGAGGAGGCGGCGCGGCCCGTCCCCTGGACGGTGCCCGCGTCCCTGACGGAGGCCGACCCCCGTCCCAACCCGGGCGGTTGGCCCGTCCACGGCCTGCTGGCCACCCCGGCCGCCCTGGGCGTCGAGCCGCCCCCGCACGGGGACACCAGGATGATCCTCTCCGCCGACCTCGCCGACCCGGACACTCTGGAACTGGTGCGGAACGCGGTCTGGGACGTCGCCCCCGGCGGCGGGGGAGCCAGGGAGCTGACGTCCACCCAGGTCTCCGACCAGTTCGCCAACATCCAGACGGGGCTGACGATCGGGGCCATGGGAGTGCTGGCGCTGATCGCCGGCAGCATGTTGGTGACCACCCTGGAACAGCTGCGCGAGCGCCGTCAGTTGCTCTCCGCCCTGGTCGCCCTCGGCACCCGGCGCACCACGCTCGGCGCCTCGGTGCTGTGGCAGACCGCCGTGCCCGTCGTGCTCGGCCTCGGCCTGGCCTCGGCGGTGGGCGTGCTGCTCGGGGCGATGCTGATATCGGCGGTGAGCCTCCCGCTCGGCGGCTGGCTGGCGTTCCTGCCGATGGCCGGCGCGGGAGCCGGGGTGATAGCCCTGGTCACCCTGGCCAGCCTCCCGTTCCTGTGGCGCCTGATGCGGCCCGACGGACTGCGCACCGAGTGAGCGCGCTCCTTCGGCGCCGGGCCGGGGGCGGGGGCCCGGCGTTCCGCCCTCCGGGCTCGGCTCGACCGGCCGGTCACCGCGCCCGGACCGCCGGGTAGATTCGTCCCCATGACTGGTACGAACGAATACCGCGTCGAGCACGACTCGATGGGCGAGGTGCGGGTTCCGGCCGACGCCAGGTGGCGGGCCCAGACCCAGCGTGCGGTGGAGAACTTCCCGATCTCCGGCCAGCGCCTGGAGCGCGCCCACATCGCCGCGTTGGCCCGCGTCAAGGCGGCGGCCGCCAAGGTCAACGCCGAGCTGGGCGTGGTGGAGAAGGACATGGCCGAGGCCATCGCCGCCGCGGCCGACGAGGTCGCCGAGGGCCGCTGGGACGAGCACTTCCCGATCGACGTCTTCCAGACCGGTTCGGGTACCTCGTCCAACATGAACACCAACGAGGTGCTCGCCACCCTCGCCAGCGAGCGTCTCGGCCGGCCGGTCCACCCCAACGACCACGTCAACGCCAGCCAGTCCTCCAACGACGTCTTCCCCTCCTCCATCCACATCGCCGCCACCGGCGCCGTGATCGAGGTGCTGATTCCCGCGCTCACCCACCTCGCCGAGTCGCTGGAGCGCAAGGGGCGGGAGTTCGCGACGGTGGTGAAGTCCGGTCGCACGCACCTGATGGACGCCACCCCCGTCACCCTGGGCCAGGAGTTCGACGGCTACGCCGCCCAGATCCGCTACGGCGTCGAGCGCCTCAACGCCTCCCTGCCCCGCCTCGCCGAGCTGCCCCTCGGCGGCACCGCCGTCGGCACCGGCATCAACACCCCGCCCGGCTTCTCCGCCGCCGTCATCGCCGAGGTGGCCCGCGCCACCGGGCTGCCGTTGACCGAGGCCAGGGACCACTTCGAGGCCCAGGGCGCCCGGGACGGCCTGGTGGAGACCTCGGGTCAGCTGCGCACCATCGCGGTCTCGCTGACCAAGATCTGCAACGACCTGCGCTGGATGTCCTCCGGCCCGCGCACCGGCCTCGCCGAGATCGCCCTCCCTGACCTCCAGCCCGGCTCCTCGATCATGCCGGGCAAGGTCAACCCGGTGATCCCCGAGGCCGTCCTGATGGTCGCCGCCCAGGTGATCGGGAACGACGTCACGGTCACCACGGCCGGAGCCGCCGGCAACTTCGAGCTGAACGTGATGCTCCCGGTGATCGCCAAGAACCTGCTGGAGTCGATCCGGCTGCTGGCCAACGCCTCCCGGCTGCTGGCCGACCGCACCGTCGACGGCATCACCGCCAACGTCGAACGCGCCCTGGAGTACGCCGAGTCCTCGCCCTCCGTGGTCACCCCGCTCAACCGGTACATCGGCTACGAGGAGGCCGCCAAGATCGCCAAGCGCGCGCTCGCCGAGCGGAAGACCATCCGGGAGACCGTGATCGACGGCGGATATGTCGAGCGTGGTGAACTGACGTTGGAGCAGCTTGACGAGGCGCTGGACGTGCTGCGCATGACCCGCCCCTGAGGCGATGTCAGCCGGATGCCCCCGCCCCGCGCCGCGACCCGAATACCATGTGTGAATGGAGACGGGAAACGAGGGAACGGGCGGGGAGCATCCCTGGCGTCCGGGCGACCACATTCTGTGGCGATACAGGGCCAATGGGGCCCGACATTTCCATATCTGTAGGCCCGTTACGGTCGTCAGGGACACGCCCGATCTGCTGGCCGTTTGGCTGGCCCCCGGCACCGAGTGCGTCCGACCCGTCCTGGCGGACGGCACCCCTCCGCATCTCGAACCCCTGGCCACCCGCTACACCAAGCCGCGCGCCATGGCACGTTGCCGCTGGTTGGGCAACGGACTGCTGAAGCTCGCCCGCCCCGGAGAGCCATGGTCGATCTGGCTTTTCTGGGATCGGGACTGGCGCTTCAGGAACTGGTACGTCAATCTTGAAGAGCCCCGAACCCGATGGTCCGGCGGGGTGGATTCCGAGGATCACTTTCTCGATATCGTGGTCTACGCTGACCGCAGCTGGGAGTGGCGGGACGAGGACGAATTCGCCCAAGCAGAAATGGCGGGGCTGTTGGACGCCGGCCAGGTGGCGCGGGTCCGCGCCGCAGGTCAGGAGGCACTACGCCGCATCAGCTCCTGGAGTCCGCCCTTCTCCGAGAACTGGCCGTCATGGCGGCCCGATCCCCGCTGGCGCCGCCCCCGACTGCCCTCGGACTGGGGCCGCCCCATGCCCTCCGCCACCGCCCCCAGCCAGCCCGATCGGCTGCCCGATCACCCGAGAGCCTCTTGATAGGTCCCGGGTCGTCAAACGTAGGATCAACCCTCATCGGCCACACAACCCAACACCCCCACCCCGCACGCTAGTTCCCGCCTGGATGGACAGCCCCTCGTGACGGACCCGACCCCTCCGCAGCCCCTGGCTCGCACGGCGGACGCACCGCGCGCCGAGAGCCCAGCGCTGCCGCACGCCCGATCCGAGCCGGACACCACGGAAGCTCCCCTCGTCCGTCCCGCGACCGACGAGATCCCCACCGGTGGGATGCGGGAGCTGGAGCGACTGCGGTTCGTGGGCTCGGCCACCCGGCGCATCGCGCGCGGGATGGATCTGGACGAGATCGTGCTGGGCCTGTGCCGAGCCTCGGTGCCCACGTTCTCCGACGCCATCCTGGTCTACCTGCGGCACCCGTTGCCCGTCGGCGACGAGCAGCCGGTCAACCCGTGGGTGCTCAAGCTGCGGCGCACCGACCGCATCCCGGAGGCCCTGACCCTGGAGTCCCTCGGCGACCCGCTGCCCGACGAGCCCGGCGCCGAACTGCCCCTGCTGTCCGGGGCGACCCCGCTGGTCGAGGTGCGGGGGAACGGTCCGTTGGCCGAGGTGCTGCGCGGGGTGCGGCCGGTCTTCATCGAGAGCCAGGTGCCGAAGGCCGCGATGCGGGAGCTGACCGGCGCGGCCGTGTTGCCCGAGGGCCACCGCGCCATCCTCACCCCGCTGCGCGGCCGGCGCCGGGTGATCGGTGCGGCGATCTTCCTGCGCCGCCCCGACCGCGAGGCCTTCGCGACGGAGGACCTCCAGGTGGCGCAGCAGTTGGCGACCCACTCCGCGCTGGGCGTGGACAAGGCCGTGCTCTACGGCCGGGAGGCGTCGATCGCGGACGAGTTGCAGCGCACCATGCTGCCCGACGACCTGCCCGAGCCGACCGGCGTGCGGCTGGCCAGCCGCTATCTGCCCGCCGCCCACTCCGCGCGGGTGGGTGGCGACTGGTACGACGCGATCCCGCTGCCCGGGAGCCGGGTGGCGCTGGTGATCGGCGACGTGATGGGGCACTCGACGACCTCGGCGGCCATCATGGGCCAGCTGCGGACCACGGTGCAGACCCTGGCCGGCCTCGACCTCTCGCCGCTCGACGTGCTCCACCACCTCGACGAACAGGCGCAGCGCCTGGGCCAGGACCGGATCGCCACCTGCCTGTACGCGGTCTACGACCCGGTGGCGCACCGGATCACGGCGGCCAACGCGGGCCATCCGCCGCCCGTCCTGCTCCATGTCGACGGCTCGACGGAGCTGGTGAACCTGCCGCCCAACGCCCCGATCGGGGTGGGCGGGGTCGACTTCGAGATGGTGGAGGTGGAGGCGCCGGCCGGCGCCACGCTGCTGCTGTACACGGACGGCCTGGTCGAGTCCCGCACCCGCGACGTGTGGACGGGCGTGGAGCACCTGCGGGAGAAGCTGGCCAGCATCGCCCAGCTGACGCGGCGGGACGCCGCCGCCCCGCTGGAGCCGCTGTGCGACGAGGTGTTGGACATCGTCGGACCGGGCGACCGGGACGACGACATCGCCCTGCTGGCCGCGCGGTTCGAGGGCATCGCGCCCGACGACGTGGCGTTCCGTTGGCTGGACCCGCGGGCCGAGTCGGTGCGCGAGGCGCGGCGGATGGTGCGGGAGAACCTGGCCCGCTGGGAGCTGGACGAGCTGGTGGACTCGGTGGAGCTGCTGGTCAGCGAGGTGGTGACCAACGCGGTCCGCTATGCCGAGCGCCCGGTGACGCTGCGGCTGCTGCGCACCGACGTGCTGCGCTGCGAGGTCGGGGACGACGTTCCCCAACTGCCCAGGCTGCGCCAGGCCGGGCCGGCGGACGAGGGCGGGCGCGGCCTCTATCTGGTGCAGCGCCTGGCGCAGGACTGGGGCGCGACCCGGCTGAGCACGGGCAAGCTCGTCTGGTTCGAGGTGGCCCCGCCGGAGGCCGCCGGCTGACGGGCCGCCAACGGACCGCCAACGGACCGTCAATGTGCGGCCGCCGGCCGAAGTCGCCCCCGCGCCGGTCCCGTTGACGGAGCCCGACAGGCCGACACCACCGAACGAGGCCGCCCTCTGACAGAACGAGGCGGCCCACCGGCCCTGTGCGGACCGGGGACCGCCCCGCGCCGCCCGCCTCAGACGGCCGCCCGCCTCAGACGGCCGGCTGCCCGTGCAGCGCCGCCTCCGCGTCCAGGACGCCGGCCACGCCGTTGAGCACGGACGCCACCCGGATCGCCTCCTGGACGACCTCCCGTCGGGTCCCCGCCTTCCGCAGGGCCTGCTCGTGAGCGGTGACGCACCGACCGCAGCCGCCGAGGGCCGAGACCGCCAGCGACCACAGCTCGAAGTCCGTCCGTTCCACACCGGGGTCGCGCAGCGCGTTCATCCGCAGGCCGGCGGGGAGCGCGTCGTACTCCGGGTCGGCGAGCAGGTGCCGGGTGCGGTAGAAGACGTTGGTCATCGCCATCAGCGCCGCCGCCGTCCGCGCCGCCCGGTAGGCGTCCTCGGTCAGGTGCTTGCGCGCCTCGGGCTCGACCTCCCGCAGCAGCGGGGCCGAGCGGGTGGCCTCGGCGCAGGCCAACAGCGTTCCCCAGAGCTGCTGTTCGGTCAGCTCGCCATGGCTGGTGAGGGAGCCGAGGCCCAGGCTCAGATCCTTGGCGTGCGGTGGGATGGCCGCCCTGAGCGCGTCGAGGGCCACCGGATCACACCCCGGCCAGCAGCTGCTCGGCGTCGAGCGTGGGTTCGCCCCTGCTCCAGTTGCACGGGCACAGCTCGTCGGTCTGGAGCGCGTCGAGGACCCGCAGCACCTCCTGCGGGTTCCGGCCCACCGAGCCGGCGGTGACCATCACGAACTGGATCTCGTTGTCCGGGTCGACCAGGAACACGGCCCGCTGCGCGAAGCCGTCCTCGCCACGCACGCCGCACGCCCGCATCAGCTCGTGCTTGGGGTCGGAGAGCATAGGGAACGGCAGCTCGCGCAGGTCCTCGTGGTTGCGGCGCCAGGCGTGGTGCACGAACTCGGAGTCCCCGGAGACGCCGAGCACCTGGGCGTCCCGCTCGGCGAACTCGCCGTTCAGCCGGCCGAAGGCGGCGATCTCGGTGGGGCAGACGAAGGTGAAGTCCTTCGGCCAGAAGAACACCACGGACCAGCTGCCCTCGCGGTCCTTGTTGGTGAAGGTCGTGAACCGCAGTTCCTCGGACGGGCCGACGACGCCGGTCAGTTCGTAGGTGGGGAACTTGTCACCGATGGTTAGCAAGGTGGCTGCTCCTGATCGTTGAGGGGAGGTTGGAGAGGGAGCGAGCCAACGGTGACATACGCGGTGCTTCTCCTCCTGCCAGGCCATCACGGAAATAACCACTTCGAGTGGTTTTCCCGGGAGTTGGGGGCGTTCCGGCGGCGCGTGGCTGACGCCCCGGCGCCCCGTGGGGGCGAACGGGCGCCGGCTGGCGCGATCGCGGCCGGACCCTGGTCGCGATGTATCGCGACTCGGTAGGCTGGTGGGGTGAACACCGAGAAGCCGCCCTCCGTGTCCCTGGAGAAGCCCGACCACCCCGCGGCGCCGGCCCCGGCCGCCGTGGACGGCTCGCCCGAGCCGCCCGTCCCCGCCCGTGACCCCGGGGCCGTCCGGGCCTCGGACGCCGACCGGGACCGGATAGCCGACATCCTGCGGGAGGCCCTGGCCGAGGGGCGGCTGGAGCCGGACGAGCACGCCGAGCGCCTGGACGCC
Organism: Streptomyces triticirhizae; assembly: GCF_003696235.1. Lineage (GTDB taxonomy): Bacteria > Actinomycetota > Actinomycetes > Streptomycetales > Streptomycetaceae > Streptomyces > Streptomyces triticirhizae. The sequence goes on along the minus strand of NZ_RFFJ01000028.1, from coordinate 22,439 downwards.
CTCTACCGTTCCAAGACGGTCGGCGAGTTGGAGCCGTTGATCGGCGACCTGCCGGCCGGGCAGGGCGCCCCGGCGCCCGGGCCCATGGCTGCGCCGGCGCCCGCCCCCGGAGTCCCCGTCGGCGGCCACCGCCACGGCGGCCTGCGGGTGGCCGGCGCGAAGAACGTGGTGGCCGTCTTCAGCGGGGCCACCCGGACGGGCACCTGGCGGGTCGGGGCCAAGGTCAACGCGGTGGCGGTCTTCGGCGGCGTCGAGCTCGACTTCACCGAGGCGCTCTTCGAGCAGCAGCATGTGACGATCAACGCCACGGCCATCTGCGGCGGCCTGGAGATCCGGGTGCCGGAGAACGTGACGCTGCGCAGCGGCGGCTCCGGGATCATGGGCGGCTTCGAGGTGCGCGAGATGGAGGCGTCCGACCCCCGTGCCCCGGTGATCACGGTGCAGGGCGTGGCGATCATGGGCGGCGTCGAGGCGAAGGCGGTGAAGGGCAAGCGGCTGCGGGACCTCAGCGCCGAGTGAGGCGCGGCGTGCGGTTGGCCGGGCGGGGCCCGATGGCGGCCCAACTCGCCAGGCTGCGCGGTCGCGTTGTGCATAAGCGTGCGCACAGCGGGTAGGGCTCGGGGGACCGTCACTCGTATGGCCGAGCATGGTGGGAATGAACCGTGGGGCTCCCACGACGGGTGAGGGTCCAGCCAGGAGCGACCCCCCGTAGCCGTCGTCAGGAGTTGACCGTGCTGCAACCGTCACCGCCACACGAGTCCCCGTGGTCCCCAGCCGGCCCGGCCCAGCCCAGTCACAGAGACCTGGCGGGCCCGTGGCATTCGGAGGCCGCCTGCCGACGCGACGAGGCGGGGCTCTTCTTCGCCCCGTCGCAGGAGCCGACCGCCGCTCGGCTCTCGCGTGAACAGGCAGCCAAGTCGGTGTGCGCCCGCTGTCCTGTGCTCATCGAATGCCGGGAGCACGCCCTGCTCCAACCCGAGCCCTACGGCGTCTGGGGCGGCCTGACCGCCGCCGAGCGCCGTGTGGTGCTGAGCCGTCGTCGCCGCCGGGAGGCCACCTCGGGCGGGCGGCAGGCGGACATCACCCGCATCGCCTGAACCCCACCCACCCCCACGACGCCGAGCGGCCCCCACCCCGAGCGGCGCGGCGACACCCCCACACCCATCTCGGTCGACTCCCGGTCCAACGGGGCGGCGGCACCACACCGGCCATGCCGCCGCCCCACCGAGAGCAGCGCGTGGAGCGGGCCACGCACCCCCGGGGACGAGCCGGCGCGAGAACGCGCTCCCCGCACCACCCCGCGCAACTCCCCGCCCCCCGGCGCGCGTTACGGGCGCGTCGGTGAGCGCCCGTGCCCCGGGCGCGCTGCCACACCACCGCACCCGCGCCCGGGCCCCACAACCGCGCCTTCGCCCTCCGAACGGAACGGTCAGCCGCCGGCCGGGCTGTCGAAGTCGACCGCGCTGTAGGCGCGCAGCTTGGACAGCCGGTGGGTGGAGTCGATCTGCCGAATGGTCCCCGAGCGCGAACGCACCACCAGCGACTGCGTGGTGGCGGTCTCGGCCCGGTAGCGCACTCCGCGCAGGAGTTCCCCGTCGGTCACCCCGGTGGCGACGAAGAACGCGTTCTCGCCGTGCACCAGGTCGTCGGTGTGCAGCACCCGGTCCAGGTCGTGTCCCGCGTCCAGCGCCGCCCGCCGTTCCTCCTCGTCCCTGGGCCAGAGCTTGCCCTGGATGGTGCCGCCCAGGCACTTGATGGCGCAGGCCGCGATGATGCCCTCAGGGGTGCCGCCGACGCCGAGCAGCAGATCGACCCCGGTGCCCTCGCGGACGCTCATGATGGCGCCGGCCACGTCCCCGTCCTGGATGAACTTGATGCGCGCGCCGCTCTCCCGCACCCGGCGCACCAGGTCGCCGTGGCGCGGCCGGTCCAGGATCACCACGGTCACGTCGGCCGGCGAGCCGCCCTTGGCCTTGGCGACCCGGCGCACGTTCACCTCCGGGGGCGCGTCGATGTCCACGAACTCGGCCGCCTCGGGCCCTGTGGCCAGCTTGTTCATGTAGAACACCGCGCTGGGGTCGAACATCGCGCCGCGCTCAGCCACCGCCAGCACGGAGACCGCGTTGCCCATGCCCTTGGCCGTGAGGGTGGTGCCGTCCACCGGGTCGACCGCGACGTCGCACTCAGGGCCGGTGCCGTCGCCGACCCGTTCGCCGTTGTAGAGCATCGGCGCGTGGTCCTTCTCGCCCTCGCCGATGACCACCACGCCGTTCATCGAGACGGTGGAGATCAGGGTGCGCATGGCGCGCACGGCGGCGCCGTCCGCGCCGTTCTTGTCGCCCCGGCCCACCCAGCGGCCCGAGGCCATCGCGCCGGCCTCGGTGACCCGGACCAGCTCCAGGGCCAGGTTGCGGTCGGGGGCCTGCGGGGCGACGTCGAGCGGGGGCGGGAGGTGGTGATCGGTCATCGGAACGCGCCTTTCCGGGCGCGCGGGACGCGCCCGTGCCGGAGGTGAGGGTGCTCCGACTCTAGCCCGAACGGGATCAGATGAGCAGAGTGCACATCTGATGAGCGAGCGAGGGGGCGGCTGTGATCGCCCGGCCCCGGTGGGGGACCATGGCGGGGTGGCGAAGGACGTGGCGAGAACACCGGCGGCGGAGGGCGCGAGCGACATGGCGAACGACGGCGTGACGGAGACGGCGAGCACCTCGGCGGAGCCCGCGCCCGGGACCGGGGCCGCGTCCGGGACCGGGGCCGGCGCCGGGACTCCCGAGGCGGCGACGCCCGAGACCGGTGAGCAGGACGACGAGGCCAGGGCGCGGCGGCTGAAGCGGCTGCGCCTCCAGAGCCTGCGGAACATGGTGCTCTCCACGGCCCTGATCTGCCTGGCCACCTTCGCCGTCTTCCTCCTGACGCCCAACGGCGAGACGGAGAGCCCGGTGCGCACCGTCGAGTACGACGTGGCCTCGGCCACGGCGGCGCGGGCCGCGCCCTACCCGCTGGTGGTGCCCGTCGGCCTTCCCGAGGACTGGCGCGCCACCTCGGTGCGGTACGAGCCGCAGGGGCAGCACGGCGCGACCTGGCGGCTGGGCTTCCTCGACTCGCACGAGGACTATGCCGCGCTGGCCCAGGCGGACGGGGAGCCGGCGGCGTTCGTGCCCTCGGTCACCCAGGACGCCGAGGACACCGGCGCGACCGAGCGGATCGCTGGCCGCGACTGGGCGCTCTGGGAGGGCCCGAAGTACGACGCCCTGGTGCTGACCGAGCCGGGAGTGACCACGGTGGTCATGGGGACCGCGCCGCTGGAGCAACTGGCCAGGCTGGCCGAGTCCCTTGAGGTCAGGGAGACGGCCCAGCCCGAGTGAGCCGGGGCGGTCCGGCGAACCGGGACCGCGCGGCGCCTCAGAGCACCGTGACGGCCTCGTCGGCGGCCAGCCGGGGCGCGCGGGGGCGGTACGCGTTCTCGCCGGGGTGGCCGATGTTGACCAGCACCATCGAGCGCTGCCTGCCGTCGCCGAAGAACTCCTTGTCCACGGCGGCCGCGTCGAAGCCGGACATCGGGCCGGCCGCGAGGCCGGCGGCGCGCACGCCCACCACGAAGTAGCCGATCTGGAGCGCCGCGTTGAGCAGGCCCTGGCGCTCCCTGACCTCCTCGTCCGCGTAGAGCGTGTCCTTCAGCGTCGGAACGGCCGGCATCAGCGTGGGCAGCTTCTCGTGGAAGTCCAGGTCGTAGGAGAGGATCACGGTCAGCGGCGCGCCCGCGATGCTGACCCGGTTCTTCTCCGAGACCAGCGGCAACAGCCGCTCCTTCGCCTCCCGGCCGCGCACCACGGTGATCCGCAGCGGGCTGATGTTGAACGCCGTCGGCGCCATCTTGACCAGGTCGTAGACGGCGGCGACCGTCTCGTCCGACACCGGCTCGTCGGTGAAGACCCGGGCGGTGCGGGCCTCCCGGAAGAGCAGGTCGAGGGCGGCGGAGTCGAGCGCGAAGGACATCGGGCGGCGGCCTTTCCTGGTGGGGGAGTTCGAACGAGGGAGGGCACGGGGCGACGCTGTCCCCTGCGAGGCCGTGGAAACGGGCCCGCAGCTCCTCCCAGGGCCAACCCGCCGGCGGGAGAGGACTATTCCGAACGGCGGGCGTGGCCTGCGCCACCCGCCGCGCCGCCTCAGCCCCGTGCCCCGCCTCCGCCGCCCGCGTCCGGGGACGCGTCGGCGTCGTCGGCCGCGTCCTCCCCGGCCTCCCGCGCCAGGGCCGCGTCCAGCCGGGCCCTGGCGCCCTCCAGCCAGTGCCCGCAGATCCGCGCCAGCTCCTCCCCGCGCTCCCACAGCGCGAGGGACTCCTCCAACGTCACCCCGCCGGCCTCCAACCGCCGGACCACATCGACCAACTCGTCCCGCGCCTGCTCGTAGCCGAGCGTCGTGCCCGCCGCGTCCGGTTCCGTCATGGCCGTCACCCTATGCCCGTCCCGGCGGCCGCCGAACCCGCCGCCCGCTCTCGCACCGTGACCCCGAACGTGCCCTCGGCGACCCGTGCCCGCAGCTCCTCGCCCGGCGCCACCTCCTCCGGCGCCCGCACCGCGGCGCCGTCCGCGCGCTGGAGCACCGCATAGCCACGGCGCAGCGTCGCGGCCGGCGAGAGCGCCACCACCCGCGCCCTGGTGTGCTCCAGATCGGCGCGCGCCGCGTCCAGCCGATGCCCCAGCGTGCGCCGGGAGCGCTCGACCAGCGCCGCCAGCTCCGCCGCGCGCTCCGTCACCATCCGGTGCGGCTCCGCCAGCACCGGCCGCGACCTGACGCCGGCCAGCCCGCTCTCCTCCCGGGCGACCAGCGCCTCGACCGTCCGCCGCGCCCGGTCCCGCAACTCCCTGATCCGCGACGCCTCCTCGCCCACGTCCGGCACGACGCGCTTGGCCGCGTCCGTCGGCGTGGAGGCCCGCACGTCCGCCACCAGGTCCAGCAGCGGCGAGTCCGGCTCGTGCCCGATCGCCGACACCACCGGGGTGCGGCAGTCGGCCACCGCCCGCACCAGCCGCTCGTCGGAGAACGGCAGCAGGTCCTCCACGCTGCCGCCGCCCCGCGCCACGATGATCACCTCGACCGCCTCGTCCGCGTCCAACTCCCGCACGGCGTCCACCACCTGGGCCACCGCCTGCACGCCCTGGACCGCCACGTTCCGCACCGTGAACCGGACGGCCGGCCAGCGGTGCCTGGCGTTCTCCAGGACGTCGCGCTCGGCGGCCGAGGCGCGGCCGGTGACCAGGCCGATCCGGCCCGGCAGGAACGGCAGCGGCCGCTTCCGCGCGGCGGCGAACAGCCCCTCCTCGGTGAGCGCGCGCTTCAGCCGCTCCAGGCGCAGCAGCAGCTCCCCGACGCCCACCGCGCGGATCTCCGAGGCCCGCAGCGACAACTCCCCGCGCGGGGCGTACCACTCGGGCTTGCCCAGCACGACCACGCGGGCGCCCTCGACCGTCACGTCGGCCACCCGGTCGAAGACCGCCCGGAAGCAGGTGACCTTGAGGGAGACGTCACGCGCCGGGTCGCGCAGGGTGAGGAAGACCACCCCGAAGCCCGGCCGGCGGGAGAGCTGGGTGATCTGCCCCTCCACCCACACCGCCCCCAGCCGGTCGATCCAGCCCCCGATGAGCCGGGACACCTCCCCGACCGGGATCGGGGAGTCCGCCGAAGTCCGCGTCGCTGCCATGGAGTCACGCTAACCCCGGCCACTGACAGTCCCTTCCCCCGCCCACCGGCACCCCCGCCGCGCCCGCTCCGCCCTCTACGATGGGCCCATGGCTGAAGACACCGAGCGCCGTCGCGTCCTGCTGGCCGCCCCCCGGGGCTACTGCGCCGGCGTGGACCGCGCCGTCATAGCCGTGGAGCAGGCGCTGGAGCAGTACGGCCCGCCGATCTATGTCCGCCACGAGATCGTGCACAACAAGTACGTCGTCCGCACGCTGGAGAAGAAGGGCGCCATCTTCGTCGAGGAGACCTCCGAGGTCCCCGAGGGCGAGATCGTGATCTTCTCCGCCCACGGCGTCGCCCCCGAGGTGCACCGGGAGGCCGAGCGCGGCCGGCTCGCCACCATCGACGCCACCTGCCCGCTGGTCACCAAGGTCCACAAGGAGGCGGTGCGCTTCGCCAGCCAGGACTACGACATCCTTCTGATCGGTCACGACGGCCACGAGGAGGTCATCGGCACCAGCGGCGAGGCCCCCGACCACATCACCCTGGTCGACGGCCCGGACGATGTGGCGAACGTCGAGGTCAGGGACCCGGAGAAGGTCGTCTGGCTCTCCCAGACCACGCTGTCCGTCGACGAGACCATGGAGACGGTCGGGGCGTTGAAGGAGCGCTTCCCCAACCTGCTCAGCCCGCCGAGCGACGACATCTGCTACGCGACCCAGAACCGGCAGACCGCCATCAAGCAGGTCGCCGCCGAGTCGGACCTGGTGCTGGTGGTCGGCTCGAAGAACTCCTCCAACTCGGCCCGCATGGTCGAGGTCGCCCTCGGCGCCGGGGCGGGCGCCTCCTACCTGGTGGACAACGCCTCGGAGATCGACGAGTCCTGGCTCGCCGGCGTGCGCACCGTGGGGCTCTCCTCGGGCGCCTCGGTGCCCGAGGTGCTGGTGGACGGCGCCCTGGAGTGGCTGGCCGAGCGCGGGTTCGCTGACGTGGAGATCGTTCAGCCGGTCAGCGAGCACATCCAGTTCTCGCTGCCCAAGGAGCTGCGCCGGGACCTGCGCGCCGAGGCCGCCGCCAAGCTGGAGGCCTGAGGCGGGCGCTCAGCGGCTCCGGCGCAGCCGGCGGCGGAGCACCTGAAGTCCCTTGCGGACCACGGCGATCCACACGGCCACCGCCGTGCCGGCGAAGAGCCAGGGGGCGCGGAGTGCCAACTCGGTGACGGTGCTCATCGGCCCGCTCGTGGTGAGCAGCCCCAGGGCGAACGCGATGGGCGCCGCGATCGGGCCGCAGACCAGCTCGGCGGGGCGCACCCAGCCGGCCGCGACGAGGGCGGTCAGCACGAACAGCACCCCGTAGAGCGTGGGTGCCCCGCCGATCACCTCGCAGAACCAGGCGGCGACCACCATGGAGGCGCTCGCCAGCACCCCGCAGCCGAGGCCGGTCAGCCGGGGCCGGGGCAGCCGGCCGAGCGCGTCCAGGAACGGGGCGCGGCGCGCTCCGCCCGCCCTGGCCCTCGCCGAGGCCGGCGTCGCGCCGGCGGGCCTGGGCACCCGCCGGCGCACCACGGCCGGATGTTGCCGAGGGTGCCGAGTTGTGTGCGTGCTGTGTTCCACCGCTCCAACGTAAGCCGCTGCCCTGGCGCTGCCGGGAGGGACACGCTTAACGGTCGATATGACCGCGCCCGGCGGCCGGTCTCCGGCGCGCCCTTAGACTGGTGAGTCGCGTTCACCCTTCACTCGTTCGTCCATCCCCTCCACTCGTTCCGGGAAGTCTCACGTGTCGCTCACGATCGGAATCGTCGGCCTGCCCAACGTCGGCAAGTCCACGCTGTTCAACGCCCTGACCAAGAACGACGTGCTCGCGGCCAACTACCCGTTCGCGACCATCGAGCCCAACATCGGCGTCGTCGGCGTCCCCGACCCCCGGCTGGACAAGCTGGCCGAGCTGTTCTCCTCCCAGCGGGTGCTGCCGGCGACGGTGGACTTCGTCGACATCGCCGGGATCGTGCGCGGCGCCAGCGAGGGCGAGGGGCTCGGCAACAAGTTCCTGCACAACATCCGCGAGTCGGACGCCATCTGCCAGGTCATCCGCGCCTTCAAGGACGAGAACGTGGTCCATGTGGACGGCCGGGTCTCGCCCAAGAGCGACATCGAGACCATCGACACCGAGCTGATCCTCGCCGACCTCCAGACCATCGAGAAGGTCCTGCCCAGGCTCCAGAAGGAGGCCAGGGTCAAGAAGGACAAGCAGCCGACGGTCCGCGCGGTCGAGGAGGCCAAGGCCATCCTGGAGGAGGGCCGCACCCTCTTCTCCGCCGGCATCGCCCAGGGCGGCGAGCGCGCCGAGCCGCTGCGCGAGCTGCACCTGCTGACGGTCAAGCCGTTCCTGTTCGTCTTCAACGTGGACGAGGACGAGTTGACCGACGAGGCGTTCCAGGCCGAACAGCGCGCGTTGGTGGCGCCGGCCGAGGCGATCTTCCTCAACGCCAAGCTGGAGTCCGACCTGGCCGAGCTGGACGAGGAGGAGGCGCTGGAGCTGCTCCAGACCGTGGGCCAGGAGGAGCCCGGCCTGGCCACGCTGGCCCGCGCGGGCTTCGCGACGCTGGGGCTCCAGACCTACCTGACGGCCGGCCCCAAGGAGGCGCGGGCCTGGACCATCAAGCGCGGCGCCACCGCCCCCGAGGCGGCCGGGGTGATCCACACCGACTTCCAGAAGGGCTTCATCAAGGCCGAGGTCATCTCCTTCGACGACCTCGTCGACGCAGGCTCCGTCCAGGAGGCCCGCGCGCGCGGCAAGGCGCGGATGGAGGGCAAGGACTACGTGATGCGCGACGGGGACGTGGTGGAGTTCCGCTTCAACGTGTAGTGGGTGACCTACCGCCACCTCGCTGATCTGGCAAACACGCGGGTCAGAGAGAGCCCGACTCCTCGGAGCCGGGCTCTTGGTCCTTCCCGTGCTGGGACGGTGCTGGGATGGCTGCCCCCTCGTCAGCCGATCAGCGGGTGGATTCAAGCTGAGTGGACGCCGAAGTCAGGCGTCCTTGATCTGTACGCGGTCGCCGCGGAGTTCCGACCAGTCGTCGCGGCCCGAGGTCAGCACGAGGACGGGAGCCGGGGAGCGGAGCGCCATCGCGGCGACGAGGGCGTCGACGGCGTACTTGGCCGTGTGGGCCGCCTCAGTCGGCGGCCGGCGCCTCGGCCGGGCGGCCGCCGTCCTCGCGGTAGATGTCGGGCTCCAGGTAGATCACCCGGGCCAGGGGCTCGGCCGCGCGGATACGGGTCTCCGCTTCGTCGATCGCCCGTGCGACGGAGGCCGCGTCGTCCTCGTGGTTGACGGCGATCTTCGCGGCGACCAGCAGCTCGTCCGGGCCGAGGTGCAGCGTCTTCATGTGGATGACCCGGGTGACGTTCTCGCCGTCCACCGCCGCCTCCCTGATGCGGCTCAGGGAGGCGCGGCCGGCGCCCTCGCCCAGCAGCAGGGACTTGGTCTCGATGGCGAGCACGATCGCGATGACCACCAGCAGCACGCCGATGCACAGGGTGCCCACGCCGTCCCAGACGCCGTCGCCGGTGGCCAGGGCCAGGCCGACGCCGCCCAGCGCCAGCACCAGGCCGACCAGGGCGCCGAGGTCCTCCAGCAGCACGACCGGCAGCTCGGGGGCCTTGGCGGTGCGCACGAACTGCGTCCAGGACTGGCCGGCGCGGACCTCGTTGGACTCCTTGATCGCGGTCCGGAACGAGATGGTCTCGGCGATGATCGCGAAGACCAGCACGCCCACCGGCCAGTACCAGTGTTCGATCTCGTGTGGGTGCCGGATCTTCTCCACGCCCTCGTAGACGGCGAAGAGGCCGCCCACCGAGAACAGCACGATGGCGACGAGGAACGCGTAGATGTAGCGCTCCCTCCCGTAGCCGAAGGGGTGTTCCTCGTCGGCGGCCCGCTTGGCGCGCCGGCCGCCGACCAGGAGCAGGGCCTGGTTGCCCGCGTCGGCGAGGGAGTGCACGCCCTCGGCCAGCATCGAGGACGAACCGCTGAACCCGGCAGCGGTGAACTTGCTGACCGCGATGGCGAAGTTGGCGCACAGCGCCGCGACGATCGCCTTCGTTCCGCCTGACGCGCTCATCTCCCGCGTCCCCTTCCGGATCTCCCCGTTCGGCCGTCCCGACCCCGTCGGTCGGGGGCTCGGCCGTCTACTCGTCGGCACATTCTGTCAGTTGGGGCGGGGCACCCCGGCCGGGGGCGGAGCGACGCACCGGCCCCCGCGCCGAGGGTGTGCGCCGGGGGTGACGCGGGGGCGCCGTGAAGCCCCGGTCATCACTTCGGGTGAAACCTTGGCCGTCCCTTGCGGATGGCAACTTTCTGTTGTCAAGCTGTTGCTGTTTGTCAGCATAAATCGGAAGCACCTGTGGGAGGGGCTCGTGGCATTCGGTGAACAGCCCGCGTATCTCCGAGTCGCGGACGACCTTCGACAGCAGATCGCGGACGGCACCCTGCCGCCGCACACCCGGCTCCCCTCGCAGGCCAGCATTCGCGCCGCGTACGGGGTCTCGGACACGGTGGCCCTGGAGGCACGCAAGGTGCTGATGGCAGAGGGCCTGGTCGAGGGACGTTCCGGCTCCGGCACCTATGTGCGGGAGCGGCCCGTGCCGCGCACCATCACCCGCAGCGGCTATCGCACGTTGAACGACTGCTCCCCGTTCCGGCAGGAGCAGGCCGACGAACGGGTGCGCGGCACCTGGGAGGCGCAGAGCGAGCGGGGGGAGGCCGCGCCCGGCATCGCCGAGCGGCTGGGGATCGAGGCGGGCGATCCCGTGATGTGCACCCGCTACGTCTTCCGGATCGGGACCGAGGCGGCGATGTGCTCCACCTCCTGGGAGCCGCTGCGGATCACCGGCCGCACCCCGGTGATGCTGCCCGAGCAGGGGCCGTTGGCCGGGCGCGGGGTGGTGGAGCGGATGGCGGCGATCGACGTGATCGTGGACAACGTCGCCGAGGAGGTGGAGGCCAGACCCGCGCTGGCGGCGGAGGCCCGGGTGTTGGGCGGGCTGCCGGGCCATCCGGTGCTGGTGGTCCGCCGCACCTACCGGGCTGGCTGCCTGCCGGTGGAGACGGCCGACGTGGTCGTTCCCGCCGACCGGTTCCGCGTGGCCTACCACCTGCCGGTCAGGTAGGGCTGTCGGTCCGGTGGGCCTGCCGGTCCGGCTGGGGCCGGTGCCCCGGGGTGGTGCCAGCGACACCCCCACCCGAAGTCAGGGCCACCCCGGTCCGGTGTCTGCGCCCATCGTTTCCCGCCCCGGCGCTGCCTAGCGTCGTGGGGGACGGCGACAAGGGCCGCCGTCATCCACGGGAGAAGGGCTGGGAGCCATGTACCGAGTGTCGCGGGAGGCGGTGGCCGGGGCGCCGGAGGCGCTGCGGCTGGTCTCCGTCACCAGGGTCTACGGGCGGGACGGGGCGGACGGGACGGCGGTCAGGGCGCTCGACGGGGTGACGCTCTCGCTGCCGTCGGGCAGCTTCACCGCCGTGATGGGCCCCTCGGGCTCCGGCAAGAGCACGCTGTTGCAGTGCGCTGCCGGGCTCGACCGGCCGACCAGCGGGCTGGTCGCGGTCGCCGGCGCCGAGCTGGCCGGCAGCTCCGAGGCGGAGCTGACCCGGCTGCGCCGGCAGCGGATCGGCTTCGTCTTCCAGCAGTTCAACCTGCTGCCCACGCTGACGGTGCTCCAGAACGTGGTGCTGCCGCTGAAGCTGGCCGGCCGGAAGGTCAACCGCGCCCGGGCCGTCAACGTCCTCACCCGGCTCGGCCTCGGCGAGCGGCTGCGCCACCTGCCGGCGCAGCTCTCCGGCGGTCAGCAGCAACGGGTCGCCATCGCCCGGGCGTTGGTGACCGAGCCGGAGGTGATCTTCGCCGACGAGCCGACCGGCGCGCTGGACACCCGCAGCGCCCGCGAGGTGCTGGGGCTGCTGGCCCGGTCGGTGCGCGACTACGGGCGCACCGTGGTGATGGTCACCCACGACCCGGTGGCCGCCTCCTACGCGGACCAGGTGATCTTCCTCGCCGACGGCCGGCTGGCCGGCACCCTGCGGGAGCCGACCGCCGACGCGGTGGCGGAGCGGATGACCAGGCTCGGCGCCTGGGACGCGGCCGAGGGCGCGGACACGCTGGCCGCGAGCGGGGCGGGGGCCTGAGATGTTCCAGCTGACGACGCGTTCCCTGGTGAGGCGGCCGGGCGGTTTCCTGGCGGGGTTCCTCGCGGTCCTCTTCGGCGCGGCCATGGTGATGGCCTTCGGCTCGCTGCTGGACACGGCGGCCCAGCCGGGGGCGCCGGAGAGCAGCGTGGAGACGCTGGAGGTGATGGCCTTCGTGGTCGGTGGCTGGGGGCTGGCGCTGGTGACGTTCGCCGTGGTCTCCACCATGTCGCTGACGGTGCGCCAACGGGCCCGCGAGATGGCCCTGTTGAAGAGCGTGGGCGCCACGCCGAACCAGGTGCGGCGGCTGGTGGTCGGGGAGACCCTGGTGCTGGCGCTGGTCGCGGCCGTGGCGGCGATCCCGGTGGCGATGGCGCTGGGGCGGCTGCTGTTCGCCGCGCTGGAGGAGTCCGGGCAGATCGAGGCGGGCATGTCGCACGCCTTCGGGCCCGTGGCGGTGTCCATGGGGATGGCCAACGCGCTTCTCGCCGCGCTGGTCGGGGCGTTGGTCACGGCGCGCCGGGCGACCGCGACGCACGCGGTCGAGGCCCTGGCCGACGCCTCGGGCGCTGGCGGGGGCGGCCCGCTGATGGGCCGGGGCCGCTGGCTGATGACGCTGCTGGCGCTGGTGGCGACCGCCGCCTCGGTCACGGTCACCCTGACCGTGCTCGACGGCGAGGGGGTGGACGTGATCAACGGGGCGGGGCCCGGCGTGGTGGCCGCGTCGATCCTGCTGGCGCTGCTGTCGCCGGTGCTGCTGCGGGGCCTCACGGCCGTGCTCGGCGGGCCGCTGCGGCTGCTGTGCGGGGTGAGCGGCGAGCTAGCGGTGCGCAACGTGCGGCATCGCACCGGGGAGTTGGCGCGCGCCGTGGCCCCGGTGACGGTCTTCACGGGGACGGCGGCCGGCACCCTCTCGTTGCAGCGGGTGGAGAACCTCCAACTCCGCGCCGAGGGCGCGGCGATCCTGGAGGACAGCCGGACCATGGAGACGATGAACTACGTGGTGGTCGGCGTCATCGCGGCCTTCTGCTGCATCATGCTGGTCAACACCCTGGTCTCGGCCACCGCCTTCCGCCGCCGCGAGTTCGGCCAGCAGCGGCTGGCGGGGGCCACGCCCCGGCAGGTGTTCGCCGCCGTGGGCGTGGAGGGGCTGCTGGTCGCCGGCACCGGGATCGTCTCGGGGCTGCTGGCCTCGGTGCTCCTGCTGCTGCCGTTCGGGCAGGCCAGGGCGGGCGCCTGGCTCCCCGACGACGGCGCGGTCTGGGCGATCCACGGCGCGGTGGCCTCGGCGGCGCTGCTGGTGACGCTGGCCGCCTGCGTCGGCACGGCGTGGCGGGTGGTGCGCCGTTCCTCCGCCGTCGACGCGGTGCTGGCCGCCTGAGCGCCGCGCGCGGTGAAGGCTCAGGGGCCGGTGGTCAGTTCGAACCAGACGGTCTTCCCGGCCGGCCCGCGCCTGGTGCCCCAGCGGCGGGCCTCCCGGGAGACCATCGACAGGCCACGGCCACCCTCGTCCTCGGGGGTGGCCGTTCGCTCGCGCGGCGGGTCGAGCACCGGGTCGGTGACCTCGACCAGCAGCGTCGAGCCGCGCACCACCCGCAGCTCGACGGGGCCGCGCGCGTGCCGGACCGCGTTGGTGACCACCTCGCTGACCAGCAACTCGGCCTGTTCGGCCAGCCCTTCGAGGCCCCAGCCGCGCAGCGTGGCCACGACCAGGGCGCGCGCCTCGCGGACCACCCGGCGCTCGGCGGGGAACGTCCAGGAGGCCACCCGGTCGGCCGGCAGCCCGCCGAGCCGGGCGATCAGCAGGGCCACGTCGTCGGAGTCGTGGTCCTTGACGTTGGGGCGCAGCGCCCCGATCAGGTGGTCGCAGACCAGGCCGAGCGGCACGTCGGAGCCGCCGATCCGCTCCAGCAGGGTGCAGAGCCGGTCCAGCCCCACGCTCAGGTCCTCGTCCCTGGTCTCGATGAGGCCGTCGGTGTAGAGCACCAGCAGGGTGTCCTCCGGGAGTTCGACGCGGCGTTCCTCGAAGGACGTGCCGCTCACCCCGAGCGGCATCCCCGACGGCAGGTCCAGCGGCCGCGCCCGCCAACCGTCGCTCTCCTCCTCCCTGGTGACCAGGACCGGAGGCAGGTGGCCCGCCTTGGCGACGGTGCAGATCCGGGTCGCCGGGTCGTAGACGGCGTAGGCGCAGGTGGCCATCATCGGGTCGTCGGGGTGCTGGGCGATGTCCTCGCCGAGGTCGTTGATCCGGCGCAGCAGCTCCGAGGGCGCCAGGTCGAGGGTGGCCAGGGTGCGCACCGCCGTGCGCAGCTGGCCCATGGTGGCGGCGGCCCGCAGCCCGTGGCCGGTGACGTCGCCGATCACGAACGCCATCCGGCCGCCGGCCAGCGGGATCACTTCGAACCAGTCGCCGCCGATCTCCGCCCCGCTGGCGCTGGGCACATAGCGGTGGCTGACGGTGACGCCGGGCAGTTCGGGCAGCCACTGGGGGAGCAGGCTGCGTTGCAGCATCAGCGCGCCCTCGCGCTCGCGCGCGTAGAGGCGGGCGTTGTCCAGCGAGATGGCGGCGCGGGCCGCGACCTCGGTGGCCAGCGCCAGGTCCTCCCGGTCGAACGGGGTCCTGTGCCCGGCGCGGCTGATCAGCAGCAGGCCCAGCGTCGTTCCCCTGGCGCGCAGCGGGAGGGTGAGCATGGAGCGGATGTCCAGGCCGACGACGGACTCGACCATCGCCGAGTCGTCGGGCAGCCCCTCGATCAACGCGCTCTGTTCCTCCGCGAGATGGGGGGTGCCCCGGGCGAGGACCGAGGCGAGGACGGGGGTCGGCGGGAACGCGTCGGAGTAGCCGACGCCCAGCAGCCGGTCGATGTCCTCGGTGTGCCGCTTGGCGGCGACGCCCAGCTGCACCAGCTCGGCCTCGCCGAGGGACTCGGCGGGGGCCGGGTCGCCGCCGGCGGCGAGGCCGGCGAGCAGTTGGACGCTGGAGAAGTCGCCGAAGCGCGGCACCAGTTGCTGGGCGAGGGTCTCCGAGATCCGGCGGACGTCCAGCAGGTCGCCCAGGGAGTTGCCGACGTCGTTGAGGAGGGCCAGGCGCTGGCGGGCGCGTTCGATCTTGGCCAGCGCCTCGCGCCGCTCGCTGATGTCCATCACCGTGCAGCTGACGCCGAGCGGCCGGCCGTCCCTGCCCAGCAGCCGGCCGAGCGAGAGGGACTGGGCGCCCTCGCCGTCGGGCGACGAGGTGACCAGGTCGATCACCGGCTGGCCGGTGTCGAGGACGCCCTGCTGGAGCCGGTGGATCTCCTGGGCGGTGGGCGAGGGCAGCACGTCGAGCACGGTCTGGCCGGTCAGCTCGCGGTCGCCCACGGCGTGCAGGTCACGCAGCGCGTCGTTGACCCGGACATAGCGCAGCGAGGTGTCGAAGATGGCGATGCCGAGCGGCGAGGCGGTGAAGAGCCCGTCGAGGGCGGCCAGGTTCTGCTCGACCTGGAGCATTCCGCCGACCTCGACGAGAATGGCCAGAATGAGGGGGTTTCCGTCCGCGTCCCGCAGCGGGCGCGCCCGGCACTCCATCGGGACCGGCGTGCCGTCCTCGTGCCACATCCGCAGTACCCCGCGCCAGCCGCCGTCGGCCAGCACCGAACGGTAGGAGAGGGGCGGGGCGCCGCCGCCTTCGGTGGCCACGAGTTCGGCCAGCCGGGTGCCGACGGCACGCTCCTGGGGGCGTCCCAGGATCTCGCTGAGCGTCGGGCTCCAGAGCACCACCCGGTCCGCGTCGTCCAGTATCAGGAAGCCGAGGCGGAGGACGTCCAGCAACGAACGCTGGCCGCCGCCGCCCGGGTGCTCGCCGGACAGGCCGCCAGGGTGGGAAGGTTCTGTGCGCACGCTCCACGTCCCCCGTCGGGTGCCTTCACCGGCCGGGTCCGGCGAAGCAGGGCTGAATGTCCCTTATACCCGATTGTGCCCGGGGTCAGCGGCGCCCGCGCCCTCCGGCCTCCACCCGCTCCACGAGGTAGTCGACGTCGAGGTGGGCGGGCGGCGAGGCGGCGGCGCCGGCGCGTAGCCTCTCGACCAGTCGCTGGGCCTCGGACCTGGTGGCGCACCGACCTATTCGGTAGCGGCTGCCGTTCTTCTCCTGACGGATCACCTGCCACGGGTGCAGATTGCTGCCGTTCATCACTCACCCCACCTCCGCATATGCCCAGACCTTACGCCAGCGCCTTACCCAGCGCACACGGTTCAGGCCACAGCGTTGGTGGTATGCGCCGGCGCACGCGTCGTGCTCCCCCCGTGCGCCGTTTCGGTGAGCGTGTTCCGGCGTTCTCGGAACGTGCCCCGGATCTCCCCCGGACGTGCCTCGGCCGGCCCGCCCGGCCGCGCGGTCAGTCGCCGCGCCGCCGGCGGCGAATCCGGGAGCCCAGCCAGACCAGCGGGTCGTACTTGCGGTCCGCCGCCCGTTCCTTGAGCGGGATCAGGGCGTTGTCCGTGATCCTGATCGACTCGGGGCACACCTCGGTGCAGCACCTGGTGATGTTGCAGAAGCCGAGCCCGTGCTCCTCCTGTGCGCCGCGCGCACGGTCAAGGCCCCGCTCGCCCGCCGCGTCCAGCGGGTGCATGTCCAGCTCGGCCGCCCGCATCAGGAAGCGCGGCCCGGCGAACGCCTCCTTGTTCTCCTCGTGGTCGCGCACCACATGGCACACGTCCTGGCACAGGAAGCACTCGATGCACTTGCGGAACTCCTGGGAACGGGCCACGTCCTCCTGGCTCATCCGGTACTCGCCCGGCGCGAGGTCGGGCGGCGGCACGAAGGCCGGGATCTCCCGCGCCTTCGTGTAGTTGAAGCTCACATCGGTCACCAGGTCCCTGATCACCGGGAACGTGCGCATCGGGGTCACCGTCAGCACCTCGTCGGGCGCGAAGAGCGACATCCGGGTCATGCAGAGCAGCCGGGGCCGCCCGTTGACCTCGGCCGAGCAGGAGCCGCACTTGCCGGCCTTGCAGTTCCAGCGCACCGCCAGGTCGGGCGCCTGGGTCGCCTGCACCCGGTGGATCAGGTCGAGCACCACCTCGCCCTCGTGGGCGTCCACCGTGAAGTCGGCCAGCCCGCCGGTGGCCCCGTCCCCGCGCCAGATCCGCAGCCTGGCCCGCCGGGGCGCGGCCTGGGCATCCGTTCCGGTCTCGTCGCTCGCTCGTTCGCTCACCGCTCCGTCAGCTCCTCGTCGGTCAGGTACTTGGCCAGCTCGTCGCGCTCGAAGAGGCCGAGCAGATCGGCCCTGATGGGCGGCAGGTCGCGGCGGCTGAGCCGGACGCCGGCCGCCGGGTCGGGCAGCTCGCACAGGAGGTTCACCCGGCGCCAGGCCGGGTCCATCGCCGGGTGGTCGTTCCTGGTGTGGCCGCCGCGCGACTCGGTGCGCTCCCGGGCCGCCAGCGCGACACACTCGCTGACCAGCAGCATGTTCCGCAGGTCGAGCGCCAGGTGCCAGCCCGGGTTGTACTGCCGGTGCCCCTCGACGGAGGCCCGTTCGGCGCGGGCCCGCAGCCCGGCCAGCCGCCGGAGCGCCTCGGCCATCTCGGCGTCCCGCCGGATGATGCCGACCAGGTCGTTCATCGTCTGCTGGAGTTCGGTGTGGATCGTGTACGGGTTCTCCGGCGGGCCGCCGTCCTCGGCCGGCTCCGCCGCGTCGAACGGCGCCAACGCCTCGGCCGCCGCCGCCTCCAGCTGCTCCGCCCCCGCGCGGGCGACGCGCCGGCGCCAGCCCGCCGGCGTGCAGCGCGGCGTGCAGGCCGGCGCGGCGACCGAAGACCAGCAGGTCGGAGAGCGAGTTGCCACCGAGCCGGTTGGAGCCGTGCATCCCGCCGGCCACCTCGCCGGCGGCGAAGAGCCCCGGCACCCCGGTCGCCGCCGTGGTGTCCGGGTCCACGTCCACGCCGCCCATCACGTAGTGGCAGGTGGGCCCGACCTCCATCGGCTCCCTGGTGATGTCCACGTCGGCCAGCTGCTTGAACTGGTGGTGCATGGACGGCAGTCGGCGGATGATCTCGGCGGCCGGCAGCCGGCTGGCCACGTCCAGGAAGACCCCGCCGTGCGGGCTGCCGCGCCCCGCCTTCACCTCGGCGTTGATCGCCCGGGCCACCTCGTCGCGCGGCAGTAGCTCGGGCGGGCGACGGTTGTGCTCCGGGTCCTCGTACCAGCGGTCCGCCTCGGCCTCGTCCCTGGCGTACTGCGCGCGGAACACGTCCGGGATGTAGTCGAACATGAACCGCCGGCCCGCCTTGTCGCGCAGCACCCCGCCGTCGCCCCGCACCGACTCGGTGACCAGGATGCCCTTCACCGACGGCGGCCAGACCATGCCCGTCGGGTGGAACTGCACGAACTCCATGTTCACCAGCGGCGCCCCCGCCAGCAGCGCCAGCGCGTGCCCGTCCCCGGTGTACTCCCAGGAGTTGGAGGTCACCTTGAACGACTTGCCGATCCCGCCGGTCGCCAGCACCACGGCCGGCGCGTCCAGCACGAAGAACGCCCCCGACTCCCGCTCGTAGCCGAAGACCCCGGCCACCCGCCCGCCCGGGGCGCCGCCCTCGGTGAGCACCCGGGTCACCGTGCACTCCTGGAAGACCTTCAGCCGCGCCTCGTGGTCCCCGCTCTCCCGGAAGTCCTCCTGCTGGAGCGCGACGATCCGCTGCTGGAGCGTGCGGATCAACTCAAGCCCCGTGCGGTCGCCGACGTGGGCGAGCCTGGGGTACTCGTGGCCGCCGAAGTTCCGCTGCGAGATCCGGCCGTCGCCGGTGCGGTCGAAGAGCGCGCCCCAGGTCTCCAACTCCCAGACCCGGTCGGGCGCTTCGCGGGCGTGCAGCTCGGCCATCCGCCAGTGGTTGAGGAACTTGCCGCCGCGCAGGGTGTCCCTGAAGTGCGTCCGCCAGTCGTCGCTCTCGTTGACGTTGCCCATGCTGGCCGCGATGCCGCCCTCGGCCATCACGGTGTGCGCCTTGCCGAAGAGGGACTTGCAGACCACCGCCGTGCGCAGCCCCTGCTCCCTGGCCTCGATCGCGGCCCGCAGCCCGGCACCCCCGGCGCCGACCACCACCACGTCCCACGCCTGCCGTGCCACGGTGCTCACTGCGGTCACTCCTTGCTCGTCGGTGGACATGTCTGGTCACGCAACGGTCAGTTCCGCGCCGCCTCAGAAGAGTTGAGGGTCGGAGAAGACATCCGTGGCCAGGAGGTAGACATAGAGGTCGCAGAGCGCCAGGCTCGCCAACGAGGCCCAGGCCAGCGCCATGTGGTGGCCGGTCAGCCGGCTGATCCAGGTCCACAGCCGGTAGCGCACCGGATGCCGGGAGAAGCTCCGCAGCCTGCCCCCCATGACGTGTCGGCACGAGTGACAGGAGAGCGTGTAGGCCCACACCAGAACGATGTTGACGAGGAACAGCAGGGTGCCGACGCCCATGTGCCCCCAGGCGTACTCCTCGTTCCGGAAGCCGAGCACCGTGTCGTAGGTGAGCACGCCCGCGATCAGCGCCGAGGCGTAGAAGAAGTAGCGGTGCGCGTTGTTGAGGACCAACGGGAAACGGCGCTCGCCCGAGTAGGAGCGGTGCGGCTCGGCGACCGCGCAGGCCGGCGGCGAGGCCCAGAAGGAACGGTAGTAGGCCTTGCGGTAGTAGTAGCAGGTGAGCCGGAAGCCCAGCGGGAAGACCAGGATCACCAGCGCGGGGGAGAACGGCCACCACTCGCCCACCAGCGCGACGTTGGGCCCGCCGCGCATCGGCTCGCACGCCTCGGCCAGGCAGGGCGAGTAGAAGGGCGAGACATAGGGCGCCGCGTAGTAGTCGGCCTGCGAGAAGGCGCGCCAGCTCGCGTAGGCGATGAACGTCAGCAGCGCCAGCACGGTCACCGTGGGCGCCAGCCACCAGCGGTCGGTGCGCAGATGGCGGGCTTGGATGGCGGCCCGGCTCGGCGGGGCGTTCGGTGCGGTTTCGGTTGCCACGGATTGCTCCCGATGCTCGTCGGGGTCGTACGGGCTGGACGGTGCTGGGCGGTGCTCGCCGGGGGTGCGCGGGCCGGTGGTGCGCTCCCGGCGCGCGTCCCGGGGCGCGCGCCGCTCGGGTGTGGGGGCGCCGCCCGAGGGCTCAGGGGCGGTGCGGGCCGTGCCGGGCGCCGAGGCCCTCGTCGTCGGCGTCCTTCCAGAGGCGCCGGTCGTAGGGCGCCTCGGGGATCGCGATCGGCTCATCCGCGCTGGGCGCGGCGGGCGGCCGGGCGCCGCCGACCGCTGCCAGCAGGGCCAGCCCCTCCCGCAGGTGCTCGGCGTCGGCGCGCAGCCGCCGGGTCTCAAGGCCCGGCCCGAACTCCCGCTCCAGACGGCCGATATGGACGGCCAGCTGGTCGACACAGCGTTGCGCGGCTCGCAGTTCCTCTTCGTGCAGGCTCACGTGCCACCTCCATTGGTGGTGGATCGCCGAAGACGAGTGTGAACCGTGTCACAGCCGCTTGGGAAGGGGTCGTCATCGGCCGGCTCGGTGAGCGGCCTGGGCCGGGCGAGTGGTCCTGGGCGGGCACGGCGCCGTGTCGGCCGAGCGCGCGGGCGGCGTTCCCGTTCAGTGATGGATACGTGTGATGAACGGTTAAGCGGACTGCGCCCGGTGGGCCGGAGGTACAAGCGATGGCAGGCGTCCCAGCGAGAAGCGAGCAACCGGCGGCCACCAGCCGCCCGGCCCGGCGGCCGACGCGCGCCCGATGGACGGCCGCGCTCACCGTCGGCCTGCTGCTGACCCCGCTGCTCGCGGGCTGCGGCGGCGACGGGGACGGCGACCGGTCCGTCCTCGACGACGCCGCCCAGTCCCTGGCCACCGCCGAGCGCGCGGGGCTGCGCGAGGGCGGCCGAGCCACCTGGGCCGTGGACGCGCTCCCGGCCACCCTCAACGCCTACCACTTCGAGTCCGACGAGGTCACCGAGCGGATCGCCGCCGCGACCCTGCCGATGCTCCACACCCTCGACGGCCGGGGGCGGCCCCAACCCAACCGGGACTACCTCCGCTCGGCCGAGGTCACCGCCACCGAGCCGCGCCAGCGGGTGGTCTACACACTGAACCCCGAGGCCACCTGGAGCGACGGCAGGCCGCTGGACGTCGAGGACTTCGTCGCCCAGTGGAAGGCCCTGCGCGGCGAGGACAGGTCCTACTGGTCGGCCAGCGCCCAGGGCTACGACCGGATCGAGAAGATCGCGGAGGGCCCGGAGAAACACCAGGTGGAGGTCACCTTCACCCGCCCGACCGCGGAGTGGCGGGCGCTCTTCAGTCCGCTCTACCCGGCCGAGGTGACCGGCGAGCCCGAGGTCTTCAACGAGGGCTCCCGCAGCGAACTCCCGCTGTTCGCCGGGCCCTTCCAGGTCCAGTCGATCGACCAGAAGGAACGGTCGGTCGTCCTGGCGCGAAACGAGCGCTGGTGGGGCGACCCCGCGCTCCTCGACGAGCTGGTCCTCACGGCCGTCGAACGCGGGGAGCGCGACGCCGCGCTCCGGGACGGCTCCGTCGACATCGCGGAGGTCTCCCCGTCCGAGGCCGCCCGCATCGACGCGGCCCACACGGAGCGGGCGGACGGCGAGGGCGGGGCCGACGACGGCGAGTCGGCCGACGACGGGAAGGGCGAGGGGCTCGGGGAGGGCGAGCTGAGCCCACCCTCGGGGCCCTCCGGTCCCTCGCCGGCCCTGGACGCGCTCCACGAGATGGCCGTCGCCCGGCTCCACCGGACCCCCGAGAGCGAGGCGGCCGACAAGCGCTACGCGGAGGCGGTGGTCAGGGCGGACGAGACGCGGGAACGCACCTTCGCCACCCGCGAGGAGGCCCTGAGGGAACAGCTTCGCGACTTCACCGTGCACCGTGCCTACCACCCGAGCTACACCCAACTCACCCTCAACGGAAGCTCCGAGCTGCTGGAGGACGAACAGGTGCGCTGGGCCATCGCCCGGGCCCTGGACCGCGAGAAACTCGCCCGCGAGGTGCACGGCCCGGCGGGGCTGCCGACGGCTCCGCTCGGCAGCCACCTGCGGGTGGTGGGGCAGCACGAGTACGAGGACACCAGCGAGGCGGCCGGGGAACCCGGGGCGCCGCGCTCAACGGAGCTGCTGGAGAAGGTCGGTTGGCGCCTGACGGCGGACGGGGACCCGACCGCCGACGACAAGGCGGCCCGCGACGGGCAGCCCACCCACCGCCCCCTGAGCCTCCGGCTCCCCACCGCCCAACAACGCGCGGGCCTGCTCACCCAGGCCGCGAACACGCTGGCGGCCCCGCCTGACGGCGAGGCCGCCGAGGCCGCCTCCGGCGGGGCAGGGGAGGCCGGGGGCGCGGGGGACGCCTCCGGCGGAGAGTCGGATGAGACGGCGGGCGCCTCCGGTGAGGGGAACGAGGGCGCCGAGGGCGCGTCGGAAGGCGGCGACGGCGCCGACGCCGAGCGGGCCGACGACGCCAACGGCGCGAGCGCCAGCGGGAGTTCGGCCTCCGCCGGCGCGGCCGACAGCCCGGCCGCATGGCGGCCGGCCGCCGAGGAGACGAGGGTGACCCCCCTTGGCGCGGCGGCCGGCGCGGTG
>NZ_RFFJ01000279.1 GCF_003696235.1 Streptomyces triticirhizae | reverse complement strand
CGGTGCGGCGCCGCCCGCTGCGCGCGGGCCGGGCCGGGGGTGGGCACGCCGGCACCGCGCGTGCGCGCCGGGTGCCCCCGCCGGCACGCGACAAACGCCCGCACTCCGGTGGTTTTCGGCCCAGCCGGGCGAGTACCCGTTCGGGTCAGCAGAACGGGCCTCCGGGCCTCCGGATCGAACGGGCGTTCAGCTGGTCAACGCCCGCCCCGGCGCCGCGCCCTGGCCGATCAGCGCGTCCACCGCGCCCAGCAGCTCCGCCTCGCCGATCGCGTCCAGGCTCTCCGCCGCCGCGTCGCCCAGCCGCAGGTGCGGCACCCGGTAGGGCAACAGCCGGTCCGCGCCCAGGCAGGGCGGCAACAGGCAGACCACCGGCGTGCGCACCGCCGCCGCCAGATGGGCCGGCCCGGTCGCCCCCGAGACCAGCGCGCCGGCCCCGGCCAGCACCCCGGCGAGCCGGGGCAGCCCGGTGGCCCCGCCCAGGTCCAACGCCCGCCGCCCCGCCACCCGCCGGGTCAGCGCCCGTTCGTCCGGGCCGCCGGTCACCACCACGCGGTGTCCGGCGTCCGCCAGTGCGGCGACCGCACGCTCGGCCCGCGCCGGCGTCCAGGAGCGGTCGGCGACCCGGCCGCCGGGATGCACCACCAGATAGGGCCCGGGACCGGTCAGCTCGCCCGCCGCCTCGTGCCCGGTGACGGCCAGCGCCCCGTCGTCGCCGGGCGGCACCGGGAAGCCGGCGGCTCCGGCCAGGTCGAGCGCGGCCTCCACCTCGTGCCGCCGCTCGGCCCTGCGGTGGCGCAGCTGGAGCAGCGATCCCGGCCAGTGCTCGCAGTCGGCCGCCACCCACGGCACCCCGGACATCTTCAGCAACAGCGCGGCCGGCAGCGGGCTCTGCCCGTGCGAGGCGAAGACCAGCGCCCGCTCGAAGCGGCGCGCCGCCAGCCGTTCCACCAGCTCGTTCACCGTGGAGCGGCGCACCGCCGGCGGGGAGATCGACACCCAGGGCGCGTCATAGACCAGCACCTCGTCCACGCCCGGCAGCAGCCGGCCGGCGGCCGCGCCGCGCGGGCCACACAGCAGCGTGGTGGCTGCCGAGCCGGCGGCCACCGCCCGGACGGCGGGGCCGGCCAGCAGCACGTCGCCCGCGCCGTCGAGGCGCACGACCAGGGTGCGGGGAGGTCGGCTCATGGCCGGCCGAGTTGCCCGATCCGGCCGGCCCAAACGCCGGCGCGCAGGCATTTCACGCGCCCGCGCCCGCGCCGCGCTCGCGCGCACGACACCGGCGGCCGACCGCCCCACACACGCGGGCGACCGGCCACCGGCCGACGGTCTCATGGGCCCGGGCGGGCTACTCCTGGCGCGCCTCGACGGTCCCGCGCGCCCTCCGGCGCCCGGCGCCCGCCGGCGCACCCGCCGGCTCGACCCCGTCGATCTGGGCGCGCACCCGCTCGCACGCGCGGTTCAGCAGCCGCGACACATGCATCTGCGAGATGCCCAGCTTGGCCGCGATCCGGCTCTGCGTCATGCCGTGGAAGTACCGCAGATAGAGGATGTGCCGCTCCCGCTCCGGCAGCGAGCGCAACGGGTGCCGCACCGCCTCCCGGTCCACCACCCGGTCGAAGCCGGGCTCCACGGTGCCCAGGGTGTCCAACAGCGAGTAGTCGCCGTCGGCGCCCGGAAGTTCGGCGTTCAACGACAGCGTGCTGTAGCTGTCCAACGCCTCAAGCCCGGTCCTGACCTCGTCCTCGGTCAGCCCGCTGTGCTCGGCCAGCTGCGCCACGCTCGGCCCCCGGTCGTCCAGCCGGAAGCTGAGCTGCCGCGCCGAGGCCCGCACCCGGTTCCGCAGCTCCTGTGTCCGCCGGGGAACGTGCAGGCCCCACATGTGGTCCCGGAAGTGGCGCTTGACCTCGCCCACGATGGTGGGCACGGCATAGCTCTCGAACGGGCGCCCCCGGCTCGGGTCGTAACGGTGCACCGCCTTGACCAGGCCGAGCGCCGCCACCTGCTCCAGATCCTCCAGGGCCTCGCCCCGGTCCCTGAAGGTCCGGGCCAGCCGGTCCGCCATGGGAATCCAGGCGCAGATGACATCCCGGTACAACGCCTCGCGCTCCGGGCAGTTCGGCAGTTCCGCGATCCGTTGGAACTGCCGGCTGGTGTCCGGTGCGTCGTCGTGCGGATGTCGTTTCTTACGGGGACGTGCTGGCGTATTCATTCCTTGCTCTCCCAGGTGAGGGTGGGCGTGCGATTCCGCGCTGAACTCGCCACGGGAAGAGACCGCTGTTCCTCAGTCTGCACGGGAATCCGCCGCGCCACATCTCGGGAAGGCACCGGCGGGAACGGGCCCGGGAAACGGGCCGGGAACGGGCCCGGGAAAGGCGTGGCGCCAAGGGTTCGCGGAAAGCGGGCCGGCGACGGTTATCCGGGCCGGTGGCTGGTTACCCGCCCGGCGGGGAGAGCCCCCGAGAAGACCCGTGACAAGGACCTTCCGAACTTCCGAACCTTCCGAAAGGAGCGTGCCATGACCTATGGCACCTTCATGGCCACCGTGCGGGAGCGCGGCGAGTACGCCGCCGACGAGGCCGAGCAGGTCGTGCGGGCCGTGATCGGCACCCTCGGCGAACGCCTCCCGCCGACCTCGGCCGAGCACCTCGCCGACCAGCTGCCCACCCCGCTGGCCGACATCGTCGACCAGTCCGAGGGCCCGGCCCGCACCTGGGGCGTCTCCGAGTTCATCAACCAGGTCGCCGAGCACACCGAGCAGGACGAGATCGCGGCCGAGGAGGACACCCGGATCGTGTTCTCCGTGCTCGCCGACCAGATCACCGGCGGCGAGATGAACAAGCTGATCAGCCAGCTGCCTTCGGGCTACGCCGAACTCTTCGGCCACGGCGAACTCAGCTGAGTTCGGCTGCCGGGCCGCGTGGGCGCACCGCCCACTGACGGCCCAAACCCGCCACGCCATGGGCGCCGGCCAGTAGAACGGGGGCCGCGACCGCCCCAGGGAAGGCAACCATGGCGACACTGGCACCACCGAGGCAACCGGCCCCGGCCGAGCAGCCGGGGCCCGCGCCGGGCCGGGCCCTGGTGGGCTGGCTGACCACCACCGACCACAAGCGGATCGGCGTGCTCTACCTGGCCACGTCCTTCGCGTTCTTCCTGCTGGCCGGCGCGCTCGCCCTCCTGATGCGCGCCGAACTGGCCCGCCCCGGGGTCCAGTTGCTCAGCGCCGAGCAGTACAACCAGGCGTTCACCCTGCACGGCACGGTGATGATGCTGCTCTTCGCGACGCCGCTCTTCATCGGCTTCGGCAACGTCGTGGTGCCGCTCCAACTCGGCGCGCCCGACGTGGCGTTCCCCAGGATGAACGCGCTCGCCTACTGGCTCTTCCTGTTCGGCGGGCTGATGGTCGTCGGCTCGCTGCTCACCCCGGAGGGGCCGCGGCCGTCAACTTCATCACCACGATCATCTGTATGCGCGCGCCGGGCATGACCATGTTCCGGATGCCGATCTTCACCTGGAACGTGCTGCTGACCAGCGTGTTGGTGCTGCTGGCCTTCCCGGTGCTGGCCGCGACGCTGTTCGCGCTGGCCTCCGACCGGCTCCTCGGCTCGCACATCTTCGACGCGGCCAACGGGGGAGCGTTGCTGTGGCAGCACCTCTTCTGGTTCTTCGGCCACCCCGAGGTGTACATCATCGCGCTGCCGTTCTTCGGGATCGTCTCGGAGATCATCCCGGTCTTCAGCCGCAAGCCGATCTTCGGCTACCTCGGGCTCATCGCGGCGACCGTGGCCATCACCGGCCTCTCGGCGGTGGTGTGGGCGCACCACATGTTCGCCACCGGCGCCGTGTTGCTGCCGTTCTTCGCGCTGCTGTCCTTTCTGATCGCGGTGCCGACGGGCGTCAAGTTCTTCAACTGGATCGGCACCATGATGAAGGGCTCCCTCTCCTTCGAGGCGCCGATGCTGTGGTGCGTGGGCTTTCTGGTGACATTCCTCTTCGGCGGGCTCACCGGCGTCATCCTGGCCTCGCCGCCGCTCGACTTCCAGGTCACCGACAGCTATTTCGTGGTCGGCCACTTCCACTATGTCGTCTTCGGCACCGTGGTCTTCGCGATGTTCGCCGGATTCCACTTCTGGTGGCCGAAGATGACGGGCAGAATGCTCGACGAACGGCTCGGCCGCATCCACTTCTGGACCCTCTTCGTCGGATTCCACGCCACGTTCCTGGTCCACCACTGGCTGGGCGTCCAGGGGATGCCGCGCCGCTACGCCGACTACCTGGCCGCCGACGGGTTCACCGGGCTCAACATGGTCTCCTCCGTCGGCGCCTTCCTGCTGGGCCTGTCCACCCTGCCGTTCCTCTACAACGTGTGGCGCACCGGGCGGGGCGCGCCCACGGTCACCGTCGACGACCCCTGGGGCTTCGGCCGTTCCCTGGAGTGGGCGACCTCCTGCCCGCCGCCCCGCCACAACTTCCTCACGCTGCCCCGTGTCCGGTCCGAGTCGCCCGCCTTCGACCTCCACCACCCGGCGATCGTCCGCGCCGACCAGGCCAGGCGGTCCGGCGGCCGGCGGGACGTGCTGGAGGTGCCGGGTCAGGGCCCCGACTGAGCGCGACCGGCGCCGGGTTGACGACTCAGGGGTGACGCCAGTGGTCATCGGGCAACGCGGAGGCGCCCACCGGGCCCATCCGCAGCATCCCGCCGTCCACCGGCCAGGACGCGCCGGTCACATAGCCGGCCCGGTCGCTGGCGAGGAACGCGATCACCTCGGCGACCTCCCGGGCGTCGCCGGGCCGGCGCAGCGGGATGCCCGGGCGTTCCAGGGTGTGCACGTCCACGTCCACATAGCCGTTCATCGGGGTGGCGATCTCGCCGGGCGCCACCGCGTTCACCCGAATCCCGTGCTCGGCCAGCTCCAGCGCCATCACCGAGGTCAGCAGCCCGAGGCCGCCCTTGGAGGCGCAGTAGTGCGCGGTGCCGACCCGGGGCTGGTGCTCGTGGACGCTGGTGACGTTGACGATCGCCCCGCCCTCGCCGCGCGCGATCATCCGCCGCGCCGCGCGCTGCGACAGCAGCATCGGGCCGAGCAGGTTCACGTTCAACACCCGCTGCATGTCGGACAGCTCGATGTCCACGAACGGCTGGTTGCCGCCGGTGCCCGCGTTGTTGACCAGGATGTCGATCCGGCCGAACCGGTCCACGAGCCCGTCGACCAGATCGGCCGCCTCCTTCGGGCGCCGCAGGTCGATCTCGACGGTCTCCGCGCGGCGGCCCGCCGCCCGCACCTCGGCCGCCGTCGCCTCCGCGCCGGCCGCGTCCCCGAACCAGGCGATCCCGACGTCCACGCCCTGCCGCGCCAGGGCGACGGCCGTGGCCCGGCCGATACCCGAGTTCGCCCCCGTGACCACGGCCACCCGGTCCACTTCTTGGGTCATCACGCTCTCCCGACGTTCCGTGCTGCTCGGCCGCGCACGAGCTGGCTGGCCGCACGCGTTCACCCCCTACCCTCGCGCAGGCCCCGCGAGCGCGGCGCGCGGGGTCGCCGGACGGCGCGCGGCGGGGCCGCGCGCCGGGGTTTACGCCCGGCGGGCGGGGATACTCGCGCGCCATGAGTGATCAGCTGCCCTCACAGGCCGAGGGGGAGCGGGACCCGGATCTGCCCGACGGCGCGAACCCGGACGACGAGATGGAACGCAGCGGCCACGAGCACCCCCGGCAGACGCCCTCCCAGGCCGAGGGCGAACGCATGGACGACCGCGACGACGAATAGCCCTGGGCGAACGGGTTCGCCCAGGGCGGCGGGCCGGGGCGCGCGCCGCGCGCCGGC
>NZ_RFFJ01000278.1 GCF_003696235.1 Streptomyces triticirhizae | reverse complement strand
CCCGGCCCGGCCCGCGCGCAGCGGGCGGCGCCGCACCGGCGCCGCCCCCAGCCGTGGGCGCGCCGCCGCCCCCCACCGTGAGGAGAGCCGATGCCCGACGAGGAACAACTGGACAAACAGCGGCAGTTGGACCCGCTGCGCGACCGGCCCGAGGACGGGCCGCTGTCCACCGACTTCGGCACCCGGGTCGAGGACACCGACAACTCGCTGAGGGCCGGCGAGCGCGGGCCGACCCTGCTGGAGGACTTCCACTTCCGGGAGAAGATCACCCGTTTCGACCACGAGCGCATCCCGGAGCGGGTGGTGCACGCCCGGGGCGCGGGGGCCTACGGTCACTTCCGGCCGTACGAGTCGCTCGCCGAGTACACCAGGGCCGACTTCCTCCAGGACCCGGACCGGGCCACGCCCGTCTTCGTGCGGTTCTCCACGGTGGCCGGCTCGCGCGGCTCGGCGGACACCGTGCGGGACGTCAGGGGCTTCGCGACCAAGTTCTATACCCGCGAGGGCAACTACGATCTGGTCGGCAATAACTTCCCGGTCTTCTTCGTTCAGGACGCGATCAAGTTCCCGGACTTCGTGCACGCGGTGAAGCCGGAGCCGGACAACGAGATCCCCCAGGCGGCCTCGGCCCACGACACGCTGTGGGACTTCGTCTCGCTCCAGCCGGAGACCCTGCACACCGTGATGTGGCTGATGTCCGACCGCGCGCTGCCGCGCAGCTACCGGATGATGCAGGGCTTCGGGGTGCACACCTTCCGCTTCGTCAACGCGGAGGGGCGGGGCACCTTCGTGAAGTTCCACTGGCGGCCGCTGCTGGGCACCCACTCGCTGGTCTGGGACGAGTGCCAGCAGATCGCCGGCGCCGACCCGGACTACAACCGCAGGGACCTGTGGGACGCCATCGCGTCGGGCGCCTTCCCCGAGTTCGAGCTGGCGGTGCAACTCGTTCCGGAGGAGGACGAGTTCGCCTTCGACTTCGATCTGTTGGACCCCACCAAGATCATCCCGGAGGAGGTCGTACCGCTGCGGCCGATCGGCCGGATGGTGCTGGACCGCAACCCGGAGAACTTCTTCGCCGAGACCGAGCAGGTCGCCTTCCACACCGCACATGTGGTGCCCGGCATCGACTTCACCAACGACCCGCTGCTCCAGGGCCGCAACTTCTCCTATCTGGACACCCAGTTGATCCGGCTCGGCGGGCCGAACTTCCAACAGCTGCCGGTGAACCGGCCGTTGGCGACCGTGCGCAACAACCACCGCGACGGCTACGGCCAACACCGCATCCACCCGGGGCAGACGGCCTACTCCCCCAACAGCCTGGGTGGCGGCTGTCCCGCGCTCTCGAACTGGGACTCCGGCGCCTACCGGCACTCCCAGGTGCGGGTGGACGGCGAGAAGATCCGCCGCCGCAGCCCCAGCTTCGACGACCACTACAGCCAGCCGCAGCTGTTCTGGAACAGCATGGCGCCCTGGGAGAAGGCGCACATCGTGGCGGCCTTCCGCTTCGAGCTGGGCAAGGTGAACGCGCCCGAGGTGCGGGCCCGCACCGTCGAGCAACTCAACCACATCGACCACGAGTTGGCGGTCGCCGTCGCCACCGGGATCGGCGTGAACCCGCCCGCCGAGGCCGTCGCGGAGAACCCGGGACGCACCTCCCCGGCGCTCTCCATGGCCGTCGGGCAGCCGGGTTCCATCGCCACCCGCAAGGTCGCGATCCTGGTCGCCGACGGCGTCTCGGGCACCGAGGTGACGGCCGTCCGGGAGGCCCTGGCCGGCGGCGGCGCGGTGCCGGAGGTGCTGGCCGCGCACGACGGCGAGGTGGCCTCGGCCGAGGGCGGCGCGGTGCGGGTGGACCGGGCGATGCCCACCATGTCCTCCGTCCTCTACGACGCGGTGTGCGTCCCTGGCGGCGAGGCCAGCACCCTCGAACTCAGCCGCGACGGGCTGGCGTTGCGCTATGTGGCGCAGGCGTTCAAGCATGGCAAGGCGATCGCGGCACTGGGCTCCGGCATCGGCCTGCTGCGCGAACTCGGTCTGCCCGGCATCCGGTTGGCCGACGAGGGCGAACCGGCCGTGGACAATCTGGGCGTCGTCACCGGCACCGACCCCGGCTCCGTGCTGCCGGCGTTCGCCGATGTGATCGCCCAACACCGCGTCTGGGAACGGGACTCCGACCGCGTGGCGGCCTGACCGGCGCCGGGAGGGCGGGCAACGACGGTGGCCCGGCGGGCCGTTCACCCGCCGGGCCACCGTTCCGGTCTCGTTCTGGCCCGGTCGTTCGGCCGGCCGACCCTCGCCGTTGGCTACGGCTACGGCTACGGGCGGTCGGCGCGGAAGACCCGGGCCAGCTCGGGCGATGCGGTGTCCAGCGGCACGGAGCCGGAGCGGACCATGCCCAACTGGACGGCCTGCCGGGGCTGCACCGCCTCCAGCAACCAGTCGGCGCTCACCCGCACGCGGTTGCCCGGCATCGACATCAGGTGGTAGCCCCGGGTCACCGCGCCGGCCAGCGGTCCTGAGAGCGAGGCGCCCAACGGGTTGGCCGCGCCCTGGAGCCCGCCGAGGTCCACGGCGAAGCCCAGGTCGTGGTGCTCGTAGGGGCGGCGCTCGGCCAGCCCCAGGTGTGCCGAGACGTTGCGGGCCGCCGTCTTCCCCTGCCGCCAGGCGTGTTGGGCGGTCATCGGGGTGAACTCCCCGGGCCGGGTCAGGTCGGGCACCGCCGCCGCGTCTCCGGCGGCGAACACCTCGGGGTGGTGGGGGACGTTGAGATAGCTGTCCACGACGAGCCGGCCGCGTTCGGTGTCCAGCCCCAGGTCGGCCACGAGCGGATCGGGCCGCACCCCGACGCACCAGACCAACGTCCGGGACGGCACGAACTCGCCGTCGTCCAGCAGCACCCCGTCCCGGGTGGCCTCCTTCACGGACATCCCGGTGCGCACGTCCACGCCGCGCCGGCGCAGCACCCGGTCGGCGGTCTGGCTGAGCCGTTCGTCCAGCTCGGGCAGGACGCGGCCGGCGATGTCCAGCAGCATCCAGCGTGGCTTGACCCACTCCCCCGCGTTCTCCGTGCGCATCACCGCGTCGGCGAACATCGCGCCCTGCGCCGCGACCTCGGTACCGGTGTAGCCGGCGCCGACCACCACGAACGTGGCCCTGGCCCGCCGCTCCTCCGGGTCGGGCTCGTGGGCGGCCATCTCCAGCTGGCGCACCACGTGGTCGCGCAGGTAGAGCGCCTCCGGCAGGCCCCGGAAGCCGTGCGCGTGCTCGGCGACGCCCGGGATCGGCAGCAGCCGGTTGACGCTGCCGACGGAGAGGATCAGCACGTCGTAGTCCAGCTCGCCCGGCCGGTCCTCGGGGTCGCAGTAGTGCACGGTGCGGCGTTCCAGATCGACCCGGTTCGCCTCGCCCAGCACCAGCCGGGTGTGCGGCAGGGTGCCGGTGAGCGAGACGCTGACCCGTCGCGGCTCCAGGATGCCGGCGGCCACCTGGGGCAGCAGCGGCAGGTAGAGGAAGTAGTCGGTGGGGTTGAGCAGCACCACCTCGACGCGCCGCCGTGCGGTCCGGTTGAGGATGCGGGCGGCCCGGTAGCCGGCGAACCCCGCCCCGACGATCACCACACGAGTCCGGCTCATGCTCCACCTCCAGGGGGCGCCGACGGTTCTGCCGCCGCCGAGTACCCCGCCGGCCGGCACCCCATGCCGGCCGGCGGAGGCCGTTCTGGAGCCCGGTCAGCCGGCCGGCAGCGGCTCCCGCTCGTGCCCGTTGACGATCACCAGGTCGCAGGGCAGGCGCCGGAGAAGTTCTCCGCTGGCGCTGGCGTCCATCAGCGCCGGCAGCCCGCCGTGGCGGGGTGCGCCGATCACCATGGCCCGCGCGCCGACCGCCCGGGCGTGCTCGGCCAGCAGCCGGCCGGCGGCGCTGTGGCCGAGGGCGGCGGGCAGCACATGGCCGACGGCGTGGACGCCCTCCGCGTTCAGCCGCCCGACCTGCTCCCGCACGGTGGCCAGCGCGGCGTCCAGGGACTCGGCCTCGGCCGTGCCCTGGCCGCTGACGGCGAACTCCCGCACACGCACGACGTCGACGGGCCGCCCGTCCGCCCGGGCCAGCCGGGCGGCCGCCGCCGCCACGGCCTCCGCCTCGGGGCCGGCGCCGATCGCGGCGATCACCGCGTCGACCGTCGCCGGCTGGTCGCCGTCGGCCGGGATCAGCGCGGCCGGCGCGGCCGGTTCCGCCGGCGCGTGCGCGGCCTCGGCGGCCTGGGCGCGTTCCGCCTCGCCCAGCAGCCGGTGCGCGGTGGCCAGGATGCCGAGCCCCAACAACAGCGCGCCGGCGGCCACATAGAACGGGACATGCACATTGCTCGCCTCGACCAGCTTGCCGGCGACATAGGGCGCGAGCCCGCCGCCGATGAACCGGACGAATCCGTAGGCGGCCGAGGCCACCGGCCGGGGAACGGGCGAGACCGTCATCACCGCCTGGGTGGTGACCGTGTTGTTGACGCCGATGAAGACGCCCGCCACGATCACGGCGGTGATCAGCACCGGGTTGTGCTCCGTCCACACCGCGATCACCAGCACGACCAGCGCGAAGAGCGTGAGGTTGCCGTAGAGGGTGCGGGCGATGCCCAGCCGGCGTCGCAGCCAGGGCGCGCCGAAGACGGAGAAGAACGCGACCATCAGGCCCCAGCCGGTGAAGACCAGGCCGAGCTGGATCGCGCCGAGGCCCATGGGGAACGGGGCGTAGCCGAGGACCGTGAAGAACGCCCAGTTGTAGCAGAGGGCGGTCAGGGACATGGTCAGCAGGCCCCGGTGGCGCAGCGCGAGCAGCGGCTCGCGCAGCCGGGTCCGCTCCCGCGCCGGCCCGCCGGGGCCGTCGGGCCCGCGCTCGTCGGGCTGGACCAGCACCCAGGTGGCGAGCATGGCGATGGCCATCAGCACGGCGACGCCGAAGAACGGGCCGCGCCAGCTGACCTCGCCCAACAGCCCGCCCAGCAGCGGCCCGACGGCGATGCCGAGGCCCAGCGCGGTCTCGTAGAGCACGATGGCGCCGACGAAGCCGCCGCTGGCGGAGGCGATGATCACGGCGAGGGAGGTGGCGATGAAGAGGGCGTTGCCGACGCCCCAGCCGGCGCGGAACCCGACGATCCCGCCGATGCTGCCGGAGGCGCCGGCGAGGGCGCTGAACACCACGACGATGGCGAGCCCGAGCAACAGGGTGCGCTTGGCGCCGAGCCGGCTGGAGACCCAGCCGGTGATCAGCATGGCGACGGCGGTGACCACCAGATAGCTGGTGAAGAGGAGGGTGACCTGGCTGGGCGTGGCATCCAGGTCCTCCGAGATGGCGGGGAGGATGGGGTCCACCAGTCCGATGCCCATGAAGGACACCACACAGGCGAAGGCGACGGCGAAGACCGCCTTGGGCTGAGCGAACGGGCTGGCCGCCGGGACCGCTGCGGCCTGACTGCGCATGGGGGTTGCTCCCGTCTGAACGGTGTTCTCTGCGAACGGTTCTCTGTGAACGGTGGTGTGGGGGTTCCGGCGCGGGGGCGGCGGTCGGGGGCCGCCACTCCACGCAACTACATGCATAATACACTTATATCGAGGGGTGGGTGCTGTCGGCCCGATCACGGCCCCGCGCGGCCCGCGCGCCCAGACGGGCGCGCGGGAAGGGGGCGCCGAGGGCCGGGCGGACGGGTGCGCCTACGGCTACTGGGGCTGCCCTTTGTTGGTCGACGAGACGCGCCACGAGGGTTGGGGTTGTGGCGCGGGCTACGACGCGCGGCTTACATGGCGCACGACCAGCCGGGTGCGGGCGTAACGAATGCTGGCAGGAGGCTGGCTGGGAAGG
>NZ_RFFJ01000277.1 GCF_003696235.1 Streptomyces triticirhizae | reverse complement strand
CGGCTGCGAAGGGGCCGGCGCCGCCTGCGGGTTGGGCGCAGCGTGCGCGGGGGGCGCGGGCGACGCGGCCTGCGCCGGGACAGGCCGCTGTCCGTGCGCCGGGGTGGCCGTCGGCTGCGTCGGCGACGGCTGGTCGGCGTGGGTCATCGGGACGTCGAGGTACTCCGGCTCGGTGGGGTGGGGGCCCGGGCTGGGCACCGGGCGCACGTTCTGCCGGGGCCGTGGGGCGGGCGTTGCGGGGGCGACCGGCTGGGCCGGCCGGGCCGGCTGCGGCGACTCGCCCCAGGCGGCGGCGCTGCCGGGCATCAGCAGCTCCTCCTCGGCCTCGTCGTCCTCGTCGGCGACCGGGACCTGTCCCGCGACGGGCTGTCCTGGATAGGGGTAGGCGGCGGGAGTGGGAGGCTCCAACCGCTCCGGCTGCTCCGGCGCTTCCCGCTCGGGAATCTCGCCCGGGGCGTCCGTCATGCGTCCACCTCGCCCATCGCATGTGCTCCTTCCGTTGCCATTTGTCCGGACCAAGCGGGACGAAACCGCGTGGCCGGCCGACGGCGCAACGGTCGTTCAGCCTACCCGGGATGGGACCCGAGGCTGGCGCTGGGTGGGCGACTGTCCCTGGATGATCCGTATTTGTCAGGTGGATGACGACAACAGGCGTGCGACGAGCAGAAAGACAACGCTTCGACCGCGTTCCGACCAGTCCTGGGCAGCGAGTTCAACGGACTGCACCAGGCTGCACTCCACCGCGTAGCCTGCGCCGGTGAGTTCCCGGCCGGCCTCCTCGGCCTGGTCGCGGGTCATGGCGTGGGTGACGAGCCGTTCGGGCCTGCGGTCGGCGCAGGCCACCAGGACCCGCCGGCCGCCGCCGCCCACCCGGATCAGGTCCGGCTGCGGCAGGTCGGTCAACACCTGGGGCGCGGCGCCGCGCACGCAGCGGACCTGGACGCCGACCCGGCGCGCCGTGGCCTCGGTGAGGGCGGCGGCGCGCGGGTCGCGGTCGACGGCGATGGCGGCGGCGCCGAGCCGGGCGGCCTCGATGGCGGTCAGCCCGTTGCCGCTGCCCACGTCCCACAGCAGGTCGCCGAAGCGGGGGCCGAGGGCGGCGAGTTCGAGGGCGCGCAGCCGGCGGTCGCGGCCCGCGCCCTCGGTCGCGGCCGGCGGCTCCGGCTGTCCGTAGGCGGCCGGGTCCAGGCCCCAGCCGCGCGGGCCCTCGGGGACGTCGCCGGTGGCGAGCCCAGCCAGCCAGCTGCTGGTGCTGGAGTGGGGAACGGCGCCGCCGATGACGATGACGACGTTGGGGTCGGTCCACCGGTGCTGGGGCACCCGGTCGGAGGTGAGGACGGTGACGCGTTCCCGCTCGGTGCCCAGCGACTCGCAGATGACGAAGGTGCGTTGCTCGGCGCCGAGGAGCAGCGCGATCTCGGTGGGCCCGGCGTCGGGCGAGGTGAGGACGGCGACCTTGGGGTGGGCGCGGCAGACGTTGACGGCGCGGCGCAGGTTCCGTTCGCTGGCGACGACGATGCGGGCGTCGTCCCAGGGCATCCCGGCGCGGGCGAAGGCCGCCGCGACGGCGGAGACGCCGGGCACGACCTCGACCTCCAGGCCGTGCGCCGGGGCACGCAGTGCGCGGACGACGCCGAAGAAGCCGGGGTCGCCGTCGGCCAGCACCACGGCGGTGCCCCGGTGGGCCGCGATGCGCTCGGCGGCGATGACGAGGCTGCCCAGGACCACGCGCTCGGCGTGCGGCGGGACGTCGGGCAGGGCGAGGTGGCGGGGGGCTCCCGCGACCAGGGTCGCCGCCCGCAGGGCGGTCACGGCGGCCGGGGCGAGCGGGGACCCGTCCCATCCGATCACGGTGACGCGGTCGGCCATGGTCAGGGGTCTCCTGCGGGGAGCGGTGGGTGGGAACGGCAGTTGAGCCTACCGCGACGGGCGGTCAGCCCTCGGTCGAGGCGTCCGGGTGGCTCCCGAGCCCGTCGATGCCGTTGAGACCCTCGATGCCGTCGACTCCCTCGATGCCCTCGATGTCCTCGGGGAGCAGGCCCCAGACGATGAGGTCGGTGCGGATGTCGGTCCAGCCGCCGTCCTCGGTGCGGGAGCGCACTATCAGCGCGTTGCGGAGCACGCCCTCGCTGATGCAGCCGATCTTCTGCGCGACCTGCTGGGAGGCGGTGTTGCCGGCGGCGGTGCGGAGTTCGAGGCGTTCGAACTTCTGGTCGCGGAACAGCCACTGGGCGACGGCCAGCACGGCCTCGGCGGCGTAGCCCTCTCCCCTGGCCCAGGGCGCGACGACATAGCCGACCTCGGTGCTGAGGGTGCGCCAGTCGGTGTTCATCAGGTGGACGCAGCCGACGAGTCGGTGGGTGAGGTACTCGGCGACGGCCAGCACGATGCCCCGGCCCTCGGTGCGTTCGGCGGGGGCGCCCCGGGTGATCCAGTCGTACGCCTCGCGCCGGGTGTAGGGGATGGGCGCCGAGGTCCAGGCGACGCTCAGCTCGTCGCTCATCATGGCGGCCAGCTCGTCGGCGTCGGGCTCCTCGAACGGGCGGAGCGTCAGCCGTTCGGTACTGAGGGAGATGTCGGGGAAGGTGGATGTCATGCGTCGCTCCCTGCCTGGCCTGGGTCCTTCCGGGCAAGCATGGCGCATGGCCGTTCACCTTCGCCGCTCGGGCCCCCGGCTGTGTCGTTCCCGGACGCCGGCGCGCGGGATGGTCCCGGGGCGCGCGGTGTCCGGGACTTTCCGAAGTGCCGGCGGCGCGGGAGGCCCGGCCTCTACGCTGCGGCGAGGGCGGCGCCCGAGGCGGGGCGTGCGCCGGCGTTTTCGGTGAGGCGTGAGGGAGGTCGGGCGATGGTCTCGGGCGACGCGTTCACCCCCGAGCAGTTGGGCCTGGTCCACGGGGCGGGCCGGGCGCGCGGCTGGGAGCGCGGGGAGGCGGTGCTGGTGGAGGGCGCGCCGTCGAGTGACGTGATCCTGATCGAGTCGGGGCTGGTGAAGATCACGACCGAGTCGGCCAACGGCTACACCAGCGTGCTGGCCGTGCGCGGGCCAGGCGAGCTTCTGGGCGAGCTGTCGTGTCTGGACGGCGGGCCGCGTTCGGCGACGGCGACCGCGTTGGGGGCGGTGCACGGCACGGTGGTGCCGGGCGAGCGGTTCCGGCGACTGCTCGCGGCGCACGGCGAGTTGGCGCTGGCGGTGCTGCGCAGCGTCACGGTGCGGCTGCGCGACTCCGACCGGCTGCGGGCCGAACACGGGGCCTATCCGGCGGGGGTGCGGGTGGCCCGGGTGCTGTGGGAGATGGCGAGCCGGCACGGGGTCGAGGCGGCCGAGCCGCCGGGCGCGCTGGCGGTGCGGGTCACCCAGCAGGAGCTGGCGGGGGCGGCGGGGACCTCGCGGGAGTCGCTGGTGCGGGCGCTGGGCGAGCTGGCGGCGGAGGGGCTGATCGTGCGCGAGCGAGGCCAGACGCTGGTGGTGGACCTGGCGGGGCTGCGGGAGTGGCGACGCGGCTGAGCGGCCCGCGACGGTTCGCCTTTGGTTCGCGTTCGGTTCGTGTTGGTAGATCTTCGTTTCGTTATGGCTCGCGGCGGTTTGTGACGGCTTCTGACTGAAGATGTCCGATGCGTCATCTGACGCGGTGTGGGCGGGCGTTCGGGGGTTTCCTGGTGGTGCGCGGGCGGGCCGACGGGTCGGCGGGGGGCGCCGGCCCGCCCGTTCGCGCCGCGTGTGGCGGCGGTCCAGCGTCAGCCCAGTAAGGGGGATTCATGCCGGTGAAGTACACGTACCACACGATCGTGGTGGTCGACATCGAGGGTTTCGGGCGGCGGCCCAACCCGGTGCAGTCCTGGCTTCGGGCTCGGCTGCGCCAGTTGTTGCGGGACGCCTTCGAGGGGGCGGGGATCGACGCGGAGGCCGGGCCCGCGCCCGAGGACCGGGGCGACGGCGCCTTCCTGCTGCTGCCGGGAACGGTGCCCAAGGAGGACGTGACCGGTCCGTTCGTCGAGCGGCTGCGGGAGGGGCTGCGCTCCCACGCGCGGACCAGTGGCGGGGAGGGCCGGCTGCGGATGCGGGTGGCGTTGCACGGCGGAGAGGTGGCGCACGACGGGCACGGCTGGGTGGGCGCCGACCTCAACACGGCCTGCCGGATGGTGGATCACCAGCCGCTGCGGGACGCGTTGGCCGCCGTTCCTGAGGCCGAGCTGGTGGTGGCGGTCTCGGACGAGTGGCACCGCAAGGTGGTCAGCCATCACCATCCGGGGATCGACGCGGCCGAGTACCGGCCGGTGCGGTTCGACGCGAAGGAGATCGCCAACGAGACGATCTGGGTCCGGGTGCCGGGGCACGCCTGGTCGCCGGGGGCGACCGGGGCGGCGGGGCCCGTGCCCGCGCCGGGCGAACGGACGCCGGGCCAACGGACGCCGGGCCAACGGACGTCCAGCGAACGGGCGCCCGGTGAACGGGCGTCGGGTGAACGGGCGTCGGGGCCGGGGCCGTTGATCGGGCACAACGCGGGCATCGGGCAGCTCTTCGGCGACATCAGGGACGGCGGCATCGGCGTGGTGCACGGCGCGGTCACCCAGGACTTCGGCCCCCGGCCCACCCCTGGGGCCGGGGGCGAGGGCGAGGGCGAGGCCCTGGCCCGTGAGCTGGAGGCGCTGCGCGCCCTGTTGAAGGAGGCGTTGGAGCGCAGGGACATCGACGCCGGCACCTACCAGGACGCCTCGCGCGAGCTGGACACGGCCGAGGAGTGCGCCAGGGCGGAGGACGAGGAGAGCCGGGGCACGCTGACGCGCGCGCTGGTGAAGCTCGGCGCGCTGGTGGCGGGGGTCGGCGCGATCGCCGAGCCCATCAGGAACCTCGTCAACACCCTGAGAGGTGGGCAGTGATGAACGGATCGACCAACCCGGGACCCCGGATCACCAACAACAGCGGCATCGGCGCGCTGAGCGGGGACATCGCGCACGGCGGGATCGGGGTGTTGCACGGGGACCAGTACGTCAACCAGTACCTGCTGGACCCGGCGGCCTCCCCCGAGCAGGTCTTCGCCGAGGGGATGCGGTGCCTGACGGCGGGGATGCGCGTGCGGGCCAGACAGCTGGTCGAGGAGGCCATCGGCCGGGGCCACCGGTCGCGGGAGGGCTACTACGGCTGGGTGTTGACGATCGTCAGCCGGCGCTCGCCCGAGGACCTGACGGACGAGGACTGGGTCCCGTTGCGCCGGGCGTTGAACGGCGCGCTGGGCGCGTGGCCCGACGCCGAAGGGAACGTGGCCGGGGCGAACGGGGCC
Organism: Streptomyces triticirhizae; assembly: GCF_003696235.1. GTDB lineage: Bacteria > Actinomycetota > Actinomycetes > Streptomycetales > Streptomycetaceae > Streptomyces > Streptomyces triticirhizae. The sequence continues at coordinate 658 of NZ_RFFJ01000277.1, read as the reverse complement.
GGGTCGGGCGACGTCGGCGGCTACGCCGAGGCCGCGCGGCTGGTGGACGACCTGTTGATGGCCGCGCTCACCGCGGAGCAGGAGGCGGGCTCGGGCGGCACGGCCGGCGCGGACCCGGCCGGCGACTTCGAGCGGCGGATCGCCGCGCTGCCCGAGGCGCGGCGGGCCGAGGTGACCGACCATCTGCGCTATGTGATCCAGCGGGTCGAGGAGTCGGTCATCTCCGCCGAGGACTCGGCGGAGATCGACGCGGGCCTCGCCGATGAGGCGCGCCGGGACCGGGCCGCGCGGGCGCCGCTCTTCTTCACGCCCGACCCGCTGCCACTGCGCCCGCCGGCGCCGGCGGGGCGGTCGATCTGGCCGAACGACCCCTCGACGGCGACGACGCTGCTGACCCTCGCCGGGATGCTGCTCGCGCTGGGGCTGGTGCTCGGGGTCGCCCAGACCGGCGCCCTGGCCGGGGGGACGCTGTTCGGGGTCGCGGTGTTCGTCGTTCCCGGCGCGCTGCTGCTGCTCGGGAACGGGCGGGCGGAGCTGCGCCGTCGGGCCCGCCAGGGGCGCCGGCCCGGCTGGGTGCGGGAGCGCCGCCCGCTCTCCCCCGAGCGCGAACGGCTGCGGGCGGTCCGGGGGCCGGCGGCGCAGCCGGCCGAGGCGCTCG
>NZ_RFFJ01000276.1 GCF_003696235.1 Streptomyces triticirhizae | reverse complement strand
AGCGCCCGCGCGGGGCCGGGCCCGCGCGCCGGCCCGAACGCCCGCGCGAGCGGCCGGCGTTCACGCCCGGCGTTCAGCCCCGCCTTCACGCCCGGCGCCAGAGGAACAGCCCCACGCCGGTGAGCACCACCGTCACCGTCCCGGCCGCGCTCCGCAGCGCGTTGAACCGGGTCCAGCGCGGGGCGAAGTCCGCCCAGAGCGCCGCCGCCCGCTCCGGGGTGTCGGCCACGCCGGCGGCCAGCGCGTCGTTGAGCGGAACGTTGACGGCCACGGTCGGCGCGAACGCGCCCACGCCATAGACCAGGGCGGCGGCCAGGAAGGCCAGCGCCGCCGCCCGGTGCCCCAGCGCGAACAGCGCCACGGCGGTGAGCGCGGCCGTCAGGGGCACGGCCACGAAGGGCGTCAGAAACAGCGGGTTGAGAATCTTGGCGTTCATGCCCCGCATGGCGGCGACCGCCTGCTCCGGCTCCACCGTGCCGAGACCCGGCAGCACGGAGACGGAGAAGGCGAAGAACGTGCCGGCCATCACGGCGGCCAGGGTCAGGGTCACGAGCGCGGCGAGAGCGGCGAGAGCGGTCATGGTCCCCAGTCAAGCCCGCCGCCGGGCCACCCACCAGCAGCGGGCCGCTCCCCCGCATAAGCGAGCGTCCAGCCCACGAGGGACCCGCGCCGCCCTGGCCCGTCAGGGCCGGACCACGATCTTGCGCCCCTCCCCCGCGGCGAACCGGTCCAGCGCCGCCGGATAGTCGTCGAGCGGCAGCCGGTCGCTGATGAACACCGCCGGGTCGAGCACCCCCGCGGCGAACAGGTCGGCGGCCCGCTCGTAGCTGTGCAGCACCGCCATCGATCCGGTGATGGTGATCTCCCGGTTGTAGATCAGGTAGGGCTCGATCACGGCGGTGGTCGCGTAGTCGGCGACGCCGAACTGGAGGAACGTGCCCGCCTTGGCGACCCGGCCCAGGCCGTCCTGGATGGCGGCCGCGTTCCCGGTGGCGTCCACCACGATGTCCCAGCCCTCGGGCCGGTCCAGCTCGTCCGCGTCGCTCGCCGTGTGGCAGCAACCCAACGCGGCGGCGGTGGCGAGCCGTTCGGGGTTGATGTCCACCACGTCGACCCCGCTGGCGCCGGTCCGCTTGGCCAGCTCCAGCATCATCAGGCCCATGGTGCCCGAGCCGTAGATCAGCACCCGGGCGCCCAGCGCGGAGCGCAGCACGTCGTAGCCGCGCACCGCGCAGGAGAGCGGCTCGATCAACGCGGCGTCCTCGGTGGCGACATGCTCGGGCAGCGGAACGCAGTTGGCGACCGGGGCCACCGCGTACTCGGCCGCCCCGCCGGGCACCGTCACCCCGATCGCGGCCCAGCGGTCGCAGAGGTTGTTGTGGCCGGTGCGGCAGTAGCGGCACTCGTGACAGTAGAGCGAGGGGTCCACGGCCACCCGCTCGCCGACCGCGCGCTCGGTGACCTCGGTGCCGACGGCCACCACCTCGCCCGCGAACTCGTGGCCCGGCACCACCGGCAGGGTGGGCGCGAACTCGCCCTGCCTGATGTGGAGATCGGTCCCGCACAGCCCGCAGGCCGCGACCCGCACCACCACCTGGCGCGGCCCGGGCGTCGGGTCGGGCACGGTGGTGACGTTGACCCGGCCGACGGACTCGATGAGGGCGGCTTTCACTTGACTGCTCCTAGCGACAGGCCCTGGACCAGCTTGTCCTGGGCGGCGAAGCCGGCGGCGAGCACCGGCAGGGAGATAGCGACGGCGGCAGCCGAGAGCTGCGCCAGGAAGAGGCCCTGGCTGGTGATGAACCGGGTCAGGAACACCGGCGCGGTCTCCGCGACCACGCCCGTGAGCACCCGGGCCAGCAGCAGTTCGTTCCAGCTGAAGATGAAGCAGATCAGCGCGGTGGCCGCGACGCCGGGCAGCACGATGGGCGCGATGACCCGGCCGAGCACCACCGGCAGCCGGGCGCCGTCGAGTTGGGCCGCCTCGATCACCGAGACCGGCACCTCGGCGAGGAACGACTGGAGCATCCACACCGCGATCGGCAGGTTCATCGAGGTGTAGAGCAGGACCAGCAGCCAGACGTTGTCCAGCAGGCCCACGTTCCTGGCGAAGAGGTAGATCGGCAGCAGGCCGGCGACGATGGGCAGCATCTTGGTGGACAGGAAGAAGAACAGCGCGTCGCGCCAGCCCTTCACCGGCCGGATGGCCAGCGCGTAGGCCGCCGGCAGCGCCAGCAGCAGCACCAGCGCGGTGGAGGCCAGCGAGGCGGTCAGGGAGTTGATCAGCGGCGGCCAGGGCCCGCTGTCGAGGAACGAACGGTAGCCCTCCAGGGTCAACGGGGCGGTGAGCGCGGGCGGGTTGCTGGCGGCGTCGGCCTCGCTGTGGAACGAGGTGAGCACCATCCAGGCCACCGGCAGGAAGAGCACCAGCCCGCCGAGCCAGGCCGCCAGGCCCAGCACGGAACCCCCGATCGAGCGCGGCCGTCGCGGACGTTCCGTCAGCTGTCGTGTGGAAGCGGTGAGTTGGGTCATCCCCTGCTTCCCTCCTCCCGGAAGAGCGAGGACACCACGCGCAGCGCGAGGACGGCGATGGCGAGGGAGCCGATGACCACCAGCACCCCGGCCGCCGACGCGACCCCGTAGTCCTGCGCCCGGTAGAACTCGCGGTAGATGACGAAGGGCAGGTTGGCGGTGTCCAGCGCGCCGCCGGTGAGGGTGTAGACGGCCTCGAAGTTCTGCACCACGTAGATCGAGCCGAGCAGGGCGCCGAGTTCGAGGTAGCGCCGCAGGTGAGGCAGCGTCAGGTGGCGGAAGATCTGCCAGTCCCCGGCGCCGTCGATCCGGGCTGCCTCGGCCAGCTCGGCCGGCCGGCTCTGGAGGCCGGCCAGCAGGATCAGCATCATGAACGGGGTCCACTGCCAGATCAGCGAGATCTCGACCGCGAGCAGCGGCATGTCCGAGATCCAGTCCGGCTGGGGCGCGGTAAAGCCGAAGAGGTCGCCGAACTTCCCCAACAGGCCGTTGAGCAGGCCGTATTCGGGGTTGAACAGCAGGTGCTTCCACATCAGCGCGGCGGCGACCGGGACCACCAGGAACGGGGTGATGGCCATGGTGCGCACCAGGCCACGTCCCCGGAAGCGGCGGTCGAGCAGCAGTGCCAGCGCGAGGCCGAGCAGCAGGCTGACGATCACCACGGTGGCGGTGAGCAGCGCGGTGGTGAACACCGCGCCGCGCAGGCTGGACTCGCCGAGCACCGACTCGTAGTTGTCGAGCCCGGTGAACGCCCGGTCCTCCGGGTAGAGCGCGTTCCACTCGAAGAGGGAGATCACCAGGGTCGCGGCGAACGGGAGTTGGGTGACGAGGATCAGGAAGACCAGGGCGGGCAGCAGCGGCGCCCGGGTGGCCCAGGCCCTCGCGCGGCCGGGCCGTCTCGGGGCCTGGCCGGAACGGGCGGGTCGGGGCCGGCTCGACCCCGCAGGTGATTCCGTTGTGGTGGTCATCGCTCGCGGTACCTCTCCGTGGCGGACTCGGCCATGTCCTGGGAGGCGTCGAGGGCTTCCTGGACGGTCTGTTGGCCGGCGATGGCGGCGCTGATCTCCTGGGAGACCAGGGTGCCCAGGTCGGAGAACTCGGGGATGCCGACGAACTGCACGCCGGGGGCCGGGCGTTCCTGCACACCGGGGTCGATCGGGTCGGCCTCGTTGATGGCGTCCCTGGTCACCTCGTAGAACGCGGCGGCGGCCTCCTGGTAGGCCGGGTTGTCGTAGGTGGAGGAGCGCTTGCCGGCCGGGACGTTCTCCCAGCCGAGGGTCTCGCCGACCAGCTCCTCGTACTCGGCGCTGGAGGCCCAGGAGACGAACTCCCATGCCTTGTCCGGCTTTTCGGACGCCTTCTGGATGCCCCAGGCCCAGGTATAGAGCCAGCCTGAGCTGTCGGTCTCCTCGACGGGGGCGGCGACATAGCCGATGTCGCCGCGCACCGGCGAGTCGTCGGCCTCCAGGGAGCCGGCGCCGGCCGTCGCGTCGTACCACATGGCGGTGTTGCCCTGGACCATGTTGTTGAGGCACTCGGCGTAGCCGGACTGCGCGGCGCCCGACTGGCCGTGTTCGCGGACCAGTTGGACGTAGAACTCGGTGGCCTCGACGAACTCCGGTGCGTTCAGGCGGGGTTGCCAGTCTGCGTCGAACCAGGTGCCGCCGTGGGTGTTGACCACGGTGGTCAACGGCGCGATCACCTCGCCCCAACCGGGCAGCCCCCGCAGGCAGATGCCCCTCATCTCGGGCTCGGCCTCGTCCACGGCGGCCGCGAGGTCGGCGACCTCGCTCCAGGTGGGGCGCTCGGGCATGGTCAGCCCGTGCTCGGCGAAGACGTCGGTGCGGTACATCAGGAACGAGGACTCGCCGTAGAACGGCTGGGCGTAGACCTGCCCGTCGTCGCCGGTGAGCGAGGTGCGGATCGGCTCCAGGATGTCGTCCTCGGCGTAGTCGGGGTCCTCGGCGAGGTAGGGGTCGTGCGGCTGGAGCCAGTTGTTCCTGGCGTAGATCGGGGTCTCGTAGTTGGAGATGGTCGCCACGTCGTACTGGCCCGACTGGTTGGCGAAGTCCTGGCCGATCTTGTCCCTCACCTCGTTCTCCGGCAGCACGGTGAAGTGCACCTCGATGCCGGTCTCGGCGGTGAAGTGATCGGCCGTCAGCTCCTGGAGTGCCAGCATCTGGGGGTTGTTGACCATGAGGACGTTGATGCTGTTGGCGCCGCCCGAGCCGGGGCCGCCGGCTCCGGCGCAGGAGGTCAGCAACGCTCCGGCGGCGGCCGTGGCCAGCCAGGCGCGTCGCCTGCGTCGTCTTCCCTTGGACATGGGGGGCTCCTGGGGTCGTGGCGGCCGTGCGGGATCGCCCCACCCGCGCGGCCGGGGTCGGTTGATGGGGTCTGTGGCCTGGCGGGGCCGCGTGCTCAGACGCGGATGACCTGCGGCCCCTTGAGGACATAGCGCTGGGCCTCGGCCGCGGGGAGGCGCACGCTGGTCACGACGGTGTCCAGGTCGGACACGTCGGCGAAGCGGCAGAAGCTCGCCACTCCGAACTTGGTGTGGATACCGGCGAAGACGCGGCGCCGGGAGACCGCCACGGCCCGCCGCTTGACCTCGGCGACCGCCGGGTCGGGCGTGGTCAGGCCGTGCTCGCGGGAGATGCCGTTGGCGCCGATGAAGCCGAGGTCGATCACGAAGCCGCCGAGCATGTCAGTGACCCAGTGGTCGACGGTCGCCAGCGTGGCGTCCCGCACCCGGCCGCCGAGCAGCAGCACGGTGAACTCGTCGACCGCGGCCATGGCGCTGGCCACCGCCAACGAGGCGGTGACCAGGGTGAGTCGGCGGTCGCGCGGCAGGGACTCGGCGATCAGCTGCGGGGTGTAGCCCTCGTCCACGAAGATGGTCTCGGCGTCGCCGACCAGTTCGGCGGCCGCGGCCGCGATCCGTCGCTTCTCCGGGACGTGGCGGGTTGAACGGGCGGCGAGCGTGGTCTCGAAGCTGGCGCTCTCCACGGGGTAGGCGCCGCCGTGGGTGCGGCGCAGCAGGCCGTGGGCCTCCAGCACGCGCAGGTCGCGGCGGATGGTCTCCCTGGCCACCCGCAGCTCCTCGGCGAGCGCGGTCACCTCGACCGAGCCAGCCCGGCGGGCGGCCCGCACGATCGCGCGTTGCCGCTCCACCGCCGCCATGGCCGCCTCCCGCTCCGGTCGTCGTCTCGTCGCCCGTGCCGTATGGGCCCGTACGGAGATTTGTACCGGTGCCCGGCGGCCCCGCACAGGGGGCATCCCCCGGGTTTCGCGCCCGTTTCTGCCCGTTTTCCGGCGCGCGAGCCAGCGCGTGCGCCCTGGTCAGCCGGCGCGCGAGGGGGCGCGTCCGACCCGTCGAACGCCCGTTTAACGCACCACCGACGCCCGTCCCTCGCCCG
>NZ_RFFJ01000275.1 GCF_003696235.1 Streptomyces triticirhizae | reverse complement strand
GCCGACCAGGCCGGCCGCCAGCAGCACCCCGGCCCCGGCGGCCGCGCCGAGCCGGAGCGCCGGACGGCGCCGGCGGCGGTGCCCGGGCGGGGTGCGGTGTGGGGGTTCCTGCGGGCCCTCGTGTGGGCTCTCATGCGAAGTGAAGCTGTCCACGCTCGCCTCCGTCAGCAGATGTGGGGGGAACTCCCGCTTCCGGCACGGACCTTGGGCCGGCCGGACTCAGGAGGTGTCACGGGGGGAAACGGTGGCCACCGTCGAGCAGCAGATTGGTCCAGACCAGCGGGGGCTGTCAATGGTCTGGACAGGACCGAACGAGAAGCGCGCGGAAGCGTTCGTGAACTGTCGGTCGCGGACGGTGGTGTTCCGCCGTCGGTGGGAGTCGATAGGCTGCCCAACGGGCAGAGAACGCACGACGGCAGACGGGTTCTCAGCACACACTCCACATGGCACAAGGGGGTTGGGATGTCGATCGCCATCGCGGTCACCAGCGCCGGCCTGGTGTTGCCCCCGACGGACCAGCACACCCCGGGCGCCCATGTCCTCACGCCGCCGGACCAACAGGACTTCCCGGCCGCCCTGGACGAGATCGGCCGCGCCCTCGACCAGCACGGCTATCTGATAGCGGTCTACCCGACGACCACCCCGTTGCCCACCGTGCAACGGCTGCACGCGGTCCGGGCGATGCTGGAGACCGACCGGATGGCCCTGCTGCCCAGCGCCCTGCCCCCGCTGGGCACGGCCGTGCTGATCCGGCAGCTCCGCCAGCTGTCCGTCTGTGACTTCAGCCCCGGCGTCCTGGGCGCCTCGGCCCGGCTGCTCGCCCACTACATCTACGCCGGCGCCCTGTTGGCCTCCGGCAGCAAGCTCGCCAGGGTCCCCGTCACCCTGCCCGCCTCCCAGGAGGCCCCCCGCCCCTCGGGCCGCTCCTGCGCCGTACTGGCCGGCCCCACCCCGCAGTTGGTCCGCCCCGAGGGCGGCGCCACGCTCACCGGGCCGCAGTTCTCCACCTCGCTCACCTACGCCACCGGCTCCCTGGGCAGCGAGTGGGTCACCGGCACCCTGGCCAGGCGCTGGCAGGTCCAGGCGCTCCACCCGGTGCCGCTGCCGGGCGAGTCGGTCTCCTGGTGGGCCACCGGCAAGCTGGTCGAGTTCGCCGCCGCCGTCCCCGACGTCTCGCTGCTCTACCAGATGGTCAGCTCGATGCGACAGGAGGCGTGCCACTGGTGCGGCCTCACCCTCATCGGCGACCGCTGCGCCTTCTGCTCCTCGCCGCTGGTGCCCATGGAGCGGCGGCCCCGGGCCATCACGCCGAGCCAGCGCAGGGCCGCCCTGGCCACGGGCCCCTCGGGCCAGCCCGGCCCGTCCGGCCAACCCGGCCGGCCAGGACTGCCCGTCCAGGCCGGATGAGCGGCGGTGCTCCCCATGCCAGGTCACGCGCCAGAACACGCGAGATGTCCCGTGCCACGTCCCATGCCCACCGCACCCCACGACGCCGCGGCAGGCGGACCCGGAGAAGGTAGACCCCTTTCATGAACGCTCGACAGCGGCGCGGCCTGCTCCTGCTGGTGCTGTCCCTGGTGCTCGCCCTCGGGGCCTTCGCCGGGGTGGTCGCGGTGATCAACGACGTGGAGTCCAAGGTCGGCCCCGAGACCACGGCCTACGAGCTGGCCGAGGACGTCGAGCCCTACCAGGAGGTCACGGCCGACCAGCTCACCGAGGTCTCCATGCCGGAGCGCTACCTCCCGGACACCGCGATAACCGACCTCGACCAGCTGGACGACAAGGTCGCGGCCGGACCGCTCAGGGAAGGCTCCCTGCTCCAGGCCGACATGCTCTCCGACCGGCCCGAACTCGACCCGGGCCAGCAGGAGATCGCCGTGATGATCGACGCCTCCACCGGCGTCGCCGGCAAGATCTACCCGGGCGCCACCATCAACATGTACGCGGCGTTCCGGGTCAGGGAGCGCGAGGGCGACGAGGAGGACGAGTTCGAGATCGTCCGCCTGATGGTCAACAACGCCGAGGTCATCGAGGTCGGCGAGCTGACCGAGGTGGACGACGAGGACCGCACCACCATGGAGGCCGTGCCGATCACCTTCGCGCTGGACAACGCGGACGCCCAACGCGTCACCTACGCCGAGGCGTTCGCCGAACAGGTGCGGCTGGCCCTGGTCGCCCCCGGGGAGGAGACCGAAATCCCCCCGGAGGAGCGCACATACACCATCATGGGCGACATCGTCGGCAACCCCCATGCCGGTCTCGACGAGCTGTTCCCCTAAGGAAGCAGGTGGCACCGTTGACGACCCGGATTCTGCCCGTGGTGGGCGACTCGGACACCGCCCGCTCCCTGATAACGCTGCTCAGCCAGCTGCCGGACAGCGAGCCGCTGCGCCCCGTGCCCGACTCCACCACGCTGCTCGACACCCTGGCGGCGCTGGTCCACGAGTCCCTCACCGGGCTGCCCGAGGTGGTGGTGATCCACGAGGCCGTGGGCCCGCTGCCCGCCCTGGAGGTGATCCGCGAGGTCGCGCTGCGCTTCCCCGCCGTGGGCGTGGTGCTGGTCTCCGCCGAGCCCCCGCCCGGGCTCTACGCGGCGGCCATGGACGCCGGCGCCCGTGGCCTGGCCGGACTGCCCGCCTCCTACGACGAGTTGGCCGGCCGGGTCGCCGCAGCCGCCCAGTGGGCGGTCGGGATGCGGCGCCACCTGGGCGCGGGCGAGACCGTCCAACAGGGCCCGGGCGGCCGGATCATCGCCGTCTGCGGCGCCAAGGGCGGCGTCGGCGGCACCCTGCTCGCCACCCAACTCGCCCTGGCCGCCCAGCGGTCGGGCGGCTACGAGCGGGGCGTGGCGCTGGTCGACCTCGACCTGCTCTGCGGCGACGTCGGCTCCTACTTCGACGTGCAGTTCCGCCGTTCCGTCGCCGACCTCGCCGGCATCGCCGACATCACCCCGCAGGTCCTGGCCGAGGCCACGTTCACCCACGAGACCGGCCTGTCCATGCTGATCGCCCCGGCCGAGGGCGAGCGCGGCGAGGACGTCACCGACGCCACGGCCCGGCAGCTGCTGACCGCCGTGCGGGCCCGGTTCGACGTGGTCGTCGTGGACTGCGGCTCCCACATGAACGGCGCCAACGCCACCGCCGTCGAACTCGCCGACGCCGCCGTGCTGGTGACCACCCCCGACGTGATCGCGGTGCGGGCCGTCAACCGCATGGTGCGGATGTGGGACCGGCTGCGCATCCGCAAGGCGCAGGACACGTTGACCGTGATCAACCGGCACGCGCGCGCCAGCCACATCCAGCCACAGCTTGTCGCCCGGATCACCGGCACCCAGGTCGCCAGGAACGTGATCCCCGCCGCGTACCGGGAGCTGCGGGAGGCGCTGGACGCCGGCCGGGTGCAGGACCTCGACCCGCGCGGCCAGGTGCGCCGCGCGATGTGGGCGCTCGCCGCCGAGTTGGGGCTCGCGCCGCCCCCGTCCGCGCCCTCCGGCCGCCGCCGGGGGAGAAGGTCGTGAGCGCGCGGTCCGCCGCCGGGCGGCGCCGGCCGCGCGGCGACCGGGGCGCGGCCATGGTGGAGTTCGCCGGGATCTTTCCCCTGGTGCTGCTGATGATGGCGGTGATCTGGCAGTGCGTGCTCATCGGCTACACGTTCTCCCTCGCGGGGAACGCCGCCGACGAGGCCGCCAGGGCCGCCGCCGCTGCCCGGGGCGACCCGGGTGGCGCCTGCGCCAGCGCGGCCGAGGAGCATGTGCCGAGCGCCTGGGAGATCACCGTGGACTGCCCGCTGGAGGGCGAGGTGCGCACCGCCCGCGTGGGGTTGAAAGTGCCGGTGCTCTTCCCCGGCGCGTTCGACCTGCCGATGACGGTCACCGGCACGGCCGGCGCCGTCGAGGAGGGCTGAGCCCATGCCGCCGCGCCGCCGCCCACGGTCCCCCGGCCGATTCCGGTGGGCCGTCCGCCACGCCGCCGCCCGCGAGCCGGAACGCGGCGTCACCGCCGTGGAGTTCGCCGGCTGGCTGCCGCTGCTGGTCACCGTGGCGCTGGCCGCGCTTCAGCTCGGCCTGGTCGGGTATGCCGCCCTCCAGGCCGGCTCGGCCGCCAGGGCCGCCGCGCGCACCGCGGCCCAGGAGGAGATCGAGGACCAGTACGCCGCGAGCGGACGGGCCGCGCTCAGCGGCCCGCTCGCCGAGAACGCCAGCTTCGAACTCGACCCGTGCGGCGACGAGGCCACCGTCACCGCCAGCGTGGAGATCCCGACGGTCCTGCCGTTCTTCGACGGCCTGGGCCGCGCCTCCCGGACGGTGACCATGCCCTGCGACTGACGCCCCCCGCGACCGCCGACCGTTGACCGCCACCCGATGACCGACCGTTGACCGCCCGTTGACCGTTTCCGACCCGGCTCCCGATGGAGGTGCGATTCCCAGGTGAAGGACCGCTCGATGGGCCTGCGTTCCCGCGTGCACGCCCCCGACCAGCCCGCCGGCGGTGGCCTGAGCGACGGTCGGCTGGTCGCCGTCTACCGGGCCAAGCTGCTGGAGGAGATCGACCTCGCCGAGATGTCCTCGCTCGACCTGAGCGAGCGCAGGGACCGGCTGGAACGCGTGCTCGGCCACATCCTCAGCCGCGAGGGCCCCGTGCTCTCCACCCAGCAACGCGCCCTGCTCATCCGCCGGGTGGTGGACGAGGCCCTCGGCCTGGGCATCCTGGAACCGCTGCTGGAGGACCCCTCCATCACCGAGATCATGGTCAACGGGCCCGACCAGATCTATGTGGAGCGCTCGGGCCGGGTCGAGCGCCTGCCGCTCGGCTTCGCCTCCGAGGAGCAGCTGATGCAGACCATCGAGCGGATCGTCTCCGCCGTCAACCGGCGCGTGGACGAGTCCAACCCGATGGTCGACGCCCGGCTGCCCACCGGCGAGCGGGTCAACGTGATCATCCCGCCGCTCTCCCTCTCCGGCGCCACCCTCACCATCCGCCGCTTCCCCCGCGCGTACACCCTGCCCGAGCTGATCGGCTTCGGCACCCTCGACGAGCACCTGATGGCGCTGCTCGCCGGGCTGGTGCGGGCCAAGTGCAACGTGATCGTCTCCGGCGGCACGGGCTCGGGGAAAACCACCCTGCTCAACGCGCTCAGCGGCCTCATCCCCGAGGGCGAACGCATCGTCACCGTCGAGGACGCCGCCGAACTCCAGCTCCAGCAGAGCCATGTGATCCGCCTGGAGTCCCGCCCGCCCAACATCGAGGGCAAGGGCGAGGTCACCATCCGCGACCTGGTGCGCAACTCGCTGCGGATGCGGCCCGACCGGATCATCGTCGGCGAGGTGCGCGGCGGCGAGACCCTCGACATGCTCCAGGCCATGTCCACCGGCCACGACGGCTCGCTGGCCACCGTGCACGCCAACAGCGCGGAGGACGCGCTGCTGCGCCTCCAGACCCTGGCCTCGATGTCCGAACTCCAGGTCCCGTTCGAGGCGTTGCGCGACCAGATCAACAGCGCGGTCGACGTGCTGGTGCAGCTGGTGCGGCACCCGGACGGCACCCGCCGGATCGCCGAGGTCGCGGTCATGGCCTCGCACGGCAGGCAGACCTTCCGGATCGCGACCGTCGCCGAGTTCCGCGCCCGGCCGATGACCGAGGACGGTCGGGTGCCGGGCCACTTCCTGCACCACCCGCTGCCGAGGGCCCTGGCCCAGCGGCTGCACCTGGCGGGGCAGCCGGTCCCGCCCGTGTTCGGCGTCCAGCCCGACGACGGCCGGCTGGCCACCCGGGAGGCGAACTGACCATGAGCGACCTGTCGTTGCTGACCCTCGGGCTGACGCTGCTCGCGCTGACCTGCGGCGTCGCGGGGCTGCGGCTCTACGGCTCGGGGCGCGCCAGGCAGCGCGAGCTGCTCACGCGGCTCGCCGGCGCCGCCGCCCCCGAGCCGGGCGGCGCCGACCCGGCGGCCGG
>NZ_RFFJ01000274.1 GCF_003696235.1 Streptomyces triticirhizae | reverse complement strand
CGGCGCCCCGGCCGGCCGGCGCCAGGGCGCCCGATCCTGTCGGGCCGCCGCCGCGCACCCCGGCGACCGAGACGCTGGCCACGCTGCGCGCCGCCGCCGAGAGCGGCGGCCTGGTCGCCATCGGCTATGTGGGCGCCGACGGCGTCGCCGGCCACCACGTGCTGGCGCCGGTGCGGGTCACCGGCGGCTTCGTCACGGCGTTCGACCACACGGCGGACGAGGTGCGCACCTACCCGCTGCACCGCATCGCCGGCGCCGTTCCCGTGGAGTGAGCCCGCCCGTTCCCCGGCTGTCGGTGCGGGGTGTTTCACTGGGGAGCTGACGCCACCCGTCGCGGGGGCGCGGGGAAGCCGGTTGGTCGGAGGTAACGGGTGTCCTGCTTGATCGTGCAGAGCGACAAGACGCTGCTGCTTGAGGTGGACCACGAGCAGGCCGAGGCCTGCCGCCGCGCCATCGCCCCGTTCGCCGAGCTGGAGCGCGCGCCGGAGCACATCCACACCTACCGGGTCACGCCGCTTGGCCTGTGGAACGCGCGGGCGGCCGGCCACGACGCCGAGCAGGTCGTCGACGCCCTGATGCGGTACTCGCGCTACCCCGTTCCGCAGGCCCTGCTGGTCGACGTCGCCGAGACCATGGCCCGCTACGGCCGGCTCTCCCTGGTCAAGCACCCCACCCACGGTCTCGTGCTGACCACCACCGACCGGCCCGTGCTCACCGAGGTGCTGCGCGCCAAGCGCGTCCAGCCGTTGGTCGGCGCGCGGATCGACGAGGACACGGTGGTCGTCCACCCCTCCGAACGCGGCCAGATCAAGCAGCAGTTGCTCAGGCTGGGCTGGCCGGCCGAGGACCTCGCCGGCTATGTGGACGGCGAGGCGCACCCCATCGACCTGGTGGAGGACGGCTGGTCGCTGCGCGCCTACCAGCGGCAGGCCGTCGAGGGCTTCTGGCACGGCGGCTCGGGCGTGGTGGTGCTGCCGTGCGGCGCGGGCAAGACGCTGGTCGGCGCCGGCGCGATGGCGACGGCCAGGTCCACCACGCTGATCCTGGTCACCAACACGGTCTCCGCCCGCCAGTGGAAGGCCGAGCTGGTGCGCCGCACCTCGCTCACCGAGGACGAGATCGGCGAGTACAGCGGCGCCCGCAAGGAGATCCGCCCGGTCACCATCGCCACCTACCAGGTGCTGACCACCCGGCGGAAGGGCGTCTATCCGCATCTGGAGCTGTTCGACTCCCGCGACTGGGGCCTGATCATCTACGACGAGGTGCATCTGCTGCCGGCGCCGGTCTTCAAGTTCACCGCCGACCTCCAGGCCCGCCGCCGGCTCGGGCTGACCGCGACGCTGGTGCGCGAGGACGGCCGGGAGTCCGACGTGTTCTCGCTGATCGGGCCCAAGCGCTTCGACGCGCCCTGGCGGGAGATCGAGGCCCAGGGCTATATCGCGCCGGCCGACTGCGTCGAGGTGCGGGTGGACCTCAGCGAGTCCGAGCGCCTCGCCTACGCCATGGCCGAGCCCGAGGAGCGGTACCGCTTCTGCGCCACCACCGACGCCAAGCGCCGGGTCACCGAGGCGCTGGTCCGCAGGCACGGCACCGAGCAGACCCTCGTCATCGGCCAGTACATCGACCAACTCGACGAGCTGGGCGAGCAGTTGAACGCCCCGGTGATCAAGGGCGAGACCAGCAACGCCCGGCGCGAGGAGCTGTTCAACGCGTTCCGCTCCGGCGAGGTGCGGGTGCTGGTGGTCTCCAAGGTGGCCAACTTCTCCGTGGACCTGCCCGAGGCCACGGTCGCGATCCAGGTCTCCGGCACCTTCGGCTCCCGGCAGGAGGAGGCGCAGCGGCTGGGCCGGGTGCTGCGGCCCAAGGCCGACGGGCACGAGGCCAGGTTCTACTCGGTGGTCGCCCGCGACACCATCGACCAGGACTTCGCCGCCCACCGCCAGCGTTTCCTCGCCGAACAGGGCTACGCCTACCGGATCGTGGACGCCGCCGACCTGCCGGCCGACGACCAGCCGGCGTGACGCCGCGACGCTGAGGCGCTGAGGGAACGGGGAGCGACGCGTGCCGCGACGGGGAGGCGAGTGGGGCCGGAACCTGCTCGCCTGTCTCGTGCTCTGGCCGCTGGCCGTGGTCGGGGTGGCCGGCTTCGGCGAGATGTCCTGGTCGCTCGGCGCCCGGGCCTGGCAGGAGTACCAGACCGGCAGGGGCGACGCGGGCGTGCCCGGCTCAGCCGTCGTCACCGAGGTCGAGGAACGGTCCAGCGGCCGGAGCAGGCTCCATGTCTGCTGGGGCACCTTCACCCCGGACGACGGCGGCCCCGTCCGCACCAACCTGCGCATACGCGCGGCGGGCGACTGCCGCGACGCCGACCTGAGCGATGTCCGCCTGCTCACCGGCGACGAGAGCGGCGCCGTCCGCGTCGACGACCCCGACACCATCGTGGCGGTGGGCGGCTTCCACTGGCTCGGCAACGCCGTCTGGACGCTGGTGCTCTCCGCCGTGACGGTCGGCTGCGCGCTGGTCGCGCTGGGCCCGCCGACCTCCGCGACGCTCTGGCTGGTCCGCCGCCTGCGCGCCCCGCCGCCCGACACTCCCTAGACGCGACCTCGTCGTACGAGGCCGGCTGATCCGGCGCGGGCCCGCTGTCACACGAGCAGCGCCTCCAGCTCCGGAAGTCGGCCGAAGAGATCGGGGAGGCCGCGCACCCCGTTTCGCACGGACTCGTGCGACAGCGCGAGGTCAGGGCCGGTGCCCGCCTCGACACCGGCGAGACACCGGAGGATGTTCCACCTCGTGTGCCCCAGCCAACCGCCGATCATGAACACGAACCAGCCTGGACCCGCCGGCGGCAGCACCCCGCCCCCCGCCACATAGCCGTCGAGAACCGAGCGGAAGACGGCGGGCCTGATGTCGTCGAGGCCAGGTCCCTTCGCGAGGCTCAGCGCGGTCGAGCCCAGCTCACCGGACAGGTCGAGCACCCCCGAGAGTTCCCAGTCGAGCACCACCGGCCGCCCCTCCCGGGCGAGCAGGTTCCACGGCTGGATGTCCCCGTGCGTCAGCACGACGGGGCCCGGCCGCCCGCAGGTGTCGAGCCGGTACAGCCGGTTGGCGAACCCGCCGTGGACGCGGATCATCGGCCCGGTCGGCGTGCCGAGACGCGAAAGGTTCACCGAGGCATCCTAGGAGCCGGCCGATCACCGCCGCACCGGACCCGTACCGCGCTCCATGCTCACCTTCCGCGCCGTTGTGCTCACGGTCACCGCCGCTCCGACGAGCGGCCACGGCCCGGCCGCTCACCCCGACGCGGCTCAGGCCGGCCGGCGGACACCCGCCTCGCCGGGGAGGCCGTCCCGGCCCAGGACCACCACGTCGAAGGCCGCCGAGCCGAAGACCCCGACGGCCCGCAGCGCGCGGCCGATCCGCCCGCCCGTCGCGGACCGGCCGCCGCCGCGCCCGTTCCCCACCCCGGTCCGCGTGCTGCTCCCGCCCCTGCTCTCCGTGCTGTTCATGGCTCCAGCCTCGCCCGGCCCGGCGGGTGGCGGCATCGGCCGTGGGGCCGACCGCTCCCCCAGGGGTTCGGGGCGCCGCCCCCCGGGGCCCCTCAGGGTTCGCTCCCGAGAGACCCATGCGCACCGGCGCGGGGCGGCGGCCGAAATCGATTTGCGCGCCCTCCGGGAAGCCCTCTAGGCTCCCGTGCCTCCCTCCTCCCGAGCCTGTGGGCCAGCGCCCTGAGCGCCGCGCGCCCGCGCCCAGGGCAGGAGCCGCCCGGACGGCAACCGGGCGGCAGCCACCAGCCCGCAGCGCGACCCCGGAGGCACCGTCATGTGCGCTTCACCCCCGCCCGCCCACGCCCAGGACCCGCTGGAGGCGGAACGGGCCCATCTCGCCGCCTCCCGCGCCGCGTTGCGCGCCATGCGGGAACACACCGAGTCGCTCGACATCCGTGACGTCACCGCGAACTGGGTCAACGCCGAGGTCCTCGCCAACGAGATCGAGCAGCGGATCAAGGCCCTCGCCGACCTCGCCGACACCCCGCTCTTCTTCGGCCGCCTCGACTACCACCGCCGCGTCGACGCCGACGGGGAACACGGCTACCGCTTCTACATCGGCCGCCGCCATGTGCACGACGCCAAGGGCGACCCGATGGTGATCGACTGGCGTGCCCCGGTCTCCCAGCCCTTCTACCAGGCGTCGAAGAAGGACCCCAAGGACGTCGAACTGCGCCGCCGCTTCGGCTACGACGGCGGCGAACTCACCGCCTACGAGGACGAACACCTCAGCGACCCCGACGAGGAGGAGACCGTCAGCGCCCTCCTCCAGCGCGAGATCGAGAAGCCGCGCGTCGGCCCCATGCGCGACATCGTCGCCACCATCCAGCCCGAACAGGACGAGATCGTCCGGGGCGCGCTCAGCGAGACCGTCTGCGTGCAGGGCGGCCCCGGCACCGGAAAGACCGCCGTCGGCCTGCACCGGGTCGCCTACCTCCTCTACGCCCACCGGGAACGGCTGGCCCGCAGCGGCACCCTGGTGATCGGCCCCAACCGGTCGTTCCTGCGCTATATCGAACAGGTCCTGCCCACGCTGGGCGAGTTGGAGGTCAAACAGGCCACCGTGGACGAGCTGGTGGCCCATGTCGAGGTGCGCGGCGAGGACGACGCGACCGCCGCCACCCTCAAGGGCGACGCGCGGATGGCCGAGGTGCTGCGCCGCGCGGTCAGGGCCGGGGTGACGATGCCGACGGAACCGGTCGTGGTGGTGCGCGGCTCCCGCCGCTGGCGGGTGCCGGTCCACGAACTGACCGAGATGGTCGAGGAGTTGCTGGCCAGGGACATCCGTTACACGGCGGCGGGCGAGGCCCTGCCGCAGCGGATCGCGCACGCCGTGCTGGTCCGCATGGAGCAGGCAGGCGAGGCCCCCGACGACCGGGTGCAGAACGCGGTGGCCCGCAACGCGGCGGTCAAGGCCGCCGTCAAGGCGATCTGGCCGCCCGTCAACCCGGCCAGGCTGGTGCTGCGGCTCCTCTCCGACCCCGCGTTCCTCGCCGAACAGGCCGAGGGCATCCTCACCCCCGAGGAACAGCGGGCGATCCTCTGGCCCAAGCCGCCGCGCAGCGTCCGTTCCGCCCCCTGGTCCCGCGCCGACGCGGTGCTCATCGACGAGGCCCACGACCTCGTCAGCCGCACCGGCTCGCTGGGGCATGTGGTGCTGGACGAGGCGCAGGACCTCTCCCCCATGCAGTACCGGGCCGTGGGCCGCCGGTGCAGCACCGGTTCGGCGACCGTGCTCGGCGACATCGCGCAGGGCACCACCCCCTGGGCGACGGGGAGTTGGGCCGAGGCGCTGCGCCACCTGGGCAAGGAGGCCGCGCATGTCGAGGAGCTGACCCTGGGCTTCCGCGTGCCGCGCGAGGTCATCGCCTACGCCTCCCGCCTGCTGCCGGCGATCGCGCCGCAGCTGCGCGAGGCGACCTCGATCCGGGAGGCGCCGGGCTCGTTCGTGGTCAGCCGGGTCGAACCGGCGGAGCTGACCCCCGCGACCCTCGCCGCCTGCCGCGCGGCGCTGGAGAACCCCGGCTCCACCGGCCTGATCGCCGCCGACGCCCGCATCCCCGCACTCCGCGCGGCCCTGGCCGCCGCCGGACTGCCCCATGTGGAACCGGGCCAGGAGACGGACAGCACGACGCGCCTGACGCTGGTGCCCGCCTCGCTGGCGAAGGGCCTGGAGTACGACCATGTGGTCCTCGACGAGCCACAGGCGATCGTCGACGGTGAACCCGACCACCGCACGGGCCTCCGCCGCCTCTATGTCGCCCTCACCCGAGCCGTCTCCGGCCTCGCCGTCGTCCACGCGTCCCCCCTGCCGGCGGAGCTGCACCGCTGAACGCTGCCGCTGGGCTTTCGGGGACGCCGGGCCCGGGGGCCCGGCGGGGCGCTTGCCGCGCAGGGCGCGGGGCGCTTGCCGCGCGGGGCCGCTCGCCGTGCGGGGC
>NZ_RFFJ01000273.1 GCF_003696235.1 Streptomyces triticirhizae | reverse complement strand
GAGCCCGTCGCGGGCGAGGCGCCCGCCGCCGAGCCGGCGCCGGCCCGCCGCCGCGTGGCCCGCAGGGCCGCCGGCTCGCCCGAGGGCGCCGAGGAGGCCGTGGTCACCGTGGTGACCGCCGAGCCGGCCGAGTCCGTCGAGTCGGAGCCGGAGTCGGAGCCGGAGGAGGCCGAGCCGGCCGCGAAGGCGGCCAGGGCCACCGCCAAGAAGGCCACGACGCAGAAGGCCACCGCCAAGAAGACGACGGCCAAGAAGTCCACGGCCAAGAAGGCGGCCAAGAGCGCCCCGGCGAAGAAGTCGGCGGCGAAGAAGACCACCGCCAAGAAGGCCACGACCAAGAAGACGACCGCCAAGAAGACGACGGCCAGGAAGGCGTCGTCCACGGCGGCCGAGGACTGACATCCGCGGGAGTGTCCCGGAACGCCCGCGCGCGTGCGACGCTCGCGCGCGGGCGCCGGGGGAACACGGCGGATTTGACCGGCTTGTTGAGCCGTCCGTATTCTTGGCGATCGGCGTGTCACTGGACCCGCCATGCCTCTGAGCACCTTCCTCCCGACGACTGCCAACGGCCGTTCGCCGCGCGGTCGGGAGAGGCCGGGCGCCTCGTCGCCCGTCGCTGGCATCAGGGGCTCCGCATCGAGTGAGAGAGAGTTTGGCGTGTACGCGATTGTGCGCACCGGCGGTCGACAGCAGAAGGTCGCCGTGGGCGACGTCATCGAGGTCGACCGGCTGGCGACGAAGGAGGTCGGCGACACCGTCGAACTCTCCACCCTGCTCGTGGTGGACGGGGAGACCGTGACCAGCGACCCGTGGGTGCTGGCCGGCGTGAAGGTTCAGGCCGAGGTGCTTGACCACCACAAGGGCGAGAAGATCCGGATTCAGAAGTTCAAGAACAAGACCGGCTACCGCCGGCGGATGGGTCACCGTCAGCTGCACACCCAGCTGAAGATCACCGAGATCCCCGCCCCGGCCGCGAAGTAAGGGACTGAAGCGAGATGGCACACAAGAAGGGCGCGTCCTCGACGAGGAACGGCCGTGACTCCAACCCCCAGTACCTTGGCGTGAAGCGGTTCGGCGGCCAGGTCGTCAACGCGGGCGAGATCCTGGTCCGGCAGCGTGGCACCCACTTCCACCCCGGCAAGGGTGTGGGCCGTGGCAAGGACGACACCCTGTTCGCCCTCCAGCCGGGCGCGGTGCAGTTCGGCACCTACCGTGACCGTCGGGTCGTGAACGTGGTGCCGGTCGCCGCCAGCTGAGGCGCGGCCGGGAGAAGCATCCGGGGCGGACCGCACTTCCCTCGCCGGGAAGCGGTCCGCCCCTGGCGTTGTTGGCCCAGCAGACCCACCGTTCGCGCAAGACCCACCGTTCGAAACCGCCGGGAGGCACCTGTCATGACCACCTTCGTGGACCGCGTCGAGCTGCATGTCGTCGCGGGTAACGGGGGCCACGGCTGCGCCTCCGTGCACCGGGAGAAGTTCAAGCCGCTGGGCGGCCCGGACGGCGGCGACGGCGGGCGCGGCGGGGACGTGATCCTCGTGGTCGACCCCGAGGTCACCACGCTGCTCGACTATCACCACCGGCCGCACCGCAAGGCCACCAACGGCAAGCCGGGCGCGGGCGGGAACCGCACCGGCGCGCTCGGCAAGGACCTGGTGCTGCCGGTGCCCGACGGCACCGTGGTGCTCAGCCCCTCGGGCGAGGTGCTGGCCGACCTGGTGGGCGCGGGCACCACGTTTGTCGCCGGACAGGGCGGCCGGGGCGGCCTGGGCAACGCGGCGCTCGCCTCGCCGCGCCGCAAGGCCCCCGGCTTCGCGCTGCTGGGCGAGCCGGGCGAGAGCCGGGACCTGGTGCTGGAGCTGAAGACCATCGCGGACGTGGCGCTGGTCGGCTACCCCAGCGCCGGCAAGTCCTCGTTGATCTCGGTGCTGTCGGCGGCCCGGCCGAAGATCGCCGACTACCCGTTCACCACCCTGGTGCCCAACCTGGGCGTGGTGACGGCCGGCGAGACCGTCTACACGGTGGCCGACGTGCCCGGGCTGATCCCGGGCGCGAGCGAGGGGCGTGGCCTGGGGCTGGAGTTCCTGCGCCATGTGGAGCGCTGCGCGGTGCTGGTGCACGTGCTGGACTGCGCCACGCTGGAGACCGAGCGCGACCCGCTCACCGACTTCGAGGTGATCGAGGAGGAGCTGGCCCAGTACGGCGGCCTGGACGATCGGCCCCGGCTGGTCGTGCTCAACAAGACGGACATTCCCGAGGGCCAGGACCTGGCCGACATCGTGCGCCCCGAACTGGAGGCGCGCGGCCTGCGCGTTTTCGAGGTCTCGGCCGTTTCCCGAAAAGGTCTTCGGGAACTCTCCTTCGCGCTCGGCGAGCTGGTCGCCTCCGCCCGCGCCGCGAAACCGCGCGAGGAGGCCAAGCGCGTGGTGATCAGGCCCAAGGCCGTTAACGAGGTCGGCTTCACCGTTACCCCGGAAGGTGAAGGTTTGTTTCGGGTTCGGGGAGAGAAGCCGGAACGTTGGGTGGTGCAGACGGACTTCAGCAACGAGGAGGCCGTCGGTTATCTCGCGGACCGGCTCAACCGGCTGGGCGTGGAGGACGAACTGCTGCGCCTGGGCGCCAGGGAGGGCGACGGCGTCGCGATCGGGCCCGAGGACGACGCGGTGATCTTCGACTGGGAGCCGTCCGTCACGGCGGGCGCCGAGATGCTGGGCCGGCGTGGCGAGGATCACCGGATGAACCCGCTGCGCCCGGCCGCCCGACGGCGCCGGGACCGCGAGGCCCAGCGCCGGGACGCCGCCCAACGGGAATTCGAGGAATTCCGGCCCTTTGACTGATTTGCGCGCTTGGCGGCTTGTAAGGAACGCGTGAAAACCCCTGCTCCGCTGGCCGTTTGGGGGCCCCGCAGGGTACCGGTACGCTGTCTCAAAGCGATAACGGTCAACAACGGTTAGTCCGGCTTGGGGGTCAAGCTTCGACGGGGGTTAACCTTCTCCTCGCGTAGGCGACACTTCTTGATACCGGCAGGAGCTTCCTTGACCATGCAACCCAAAGGGCCGTCCCCGCACACCACAGCGGTCGTTCTCGCCGGTGGCACGGGCCAGCGTGTGGGGCTTTCCATACCGAAGCAGCTGATCAAGGTCGCCGGTAAGGCCGTCATCGAGCACACCCTGGCCATCTTCGAGGAGGCCGATGACATCGACGACGTCATCGTGCTGATGGCCCCCGGGTACGCGCAGGACGTCGAGCGCATCGTGGCCAGGAGCGGGCTGACCAAGGTCAGTCGGGTCCTGGAGGGCGGCGCCACCAGGAACGAGACCACCCAGCGCGCCATCGAGGCCCTGGGCGAGGGCCTCGCCGAGGGCGAGGACCGCAACGTCCTCTTCCACGACGCCGTGCGCCCGCTGCTCTCCCAGCGCGTGATCAGCGACTGCGTCCGGGCGTTGGAGCGCTACCAGGCGGTGGACGTGGCCATACCGTCCGCCGACACCATCATCGTCACCCGCACCCACGGCGAGGACGGCGAGTTCATCACCGACGTCCCCGACCGCTCCCGGCTGCGGCGCGGCCAGACCCCGCAGGCGTTCCGGCTCTCCACCATCCGCCGCGCCTACGAGATCGCCGCCGACGACCCCAACTTCCAGGCCACCGACGACTGTTCCGTGGTGCTGAAGTACCTGCCCGACGTGCCGATCCACGTCGTCCCCGGCGACGAGTTCAACATGAAGGTGACCCAGCCGGTCGACGTGTTCCTCACGGACAAGCTCTTCCAGCTGGCCTCCACGGCCGCCCCCGCGCAGTCCGACGAGGCCGCCTACCGCGAGCGGCTCTCCGGCAGGACCATCGTGGTCTTCGGCGGCTCCTACGGCATCGGCAAGGACATCGCCGACCTGGCCGCCGGCTACGGCGCGACCGTCTACCCGCTGGGCCGCTCCACCACCGGCACCCACGTGGAGAACCCGGAGGACGTCGCCGCCGCCCTCGCCAAGGCGCACGCCGACACCGGCCGCGTCGACTACGTGGTGAACACCGCCGGCGTGCTGCGCATCGGCAAGCTCGCCGAGACCGACGACGCCACCATCGAGGAGGCGCTCAAGGTCAACTACCTGGCCCCGGTGCGGATCGCCAGGGCCGCCCACCGCTATCTCGCGGAGACCGGCGGCCAGCTGCTGCTCTACACCTCCAGCAGCTACACGCGGGGCCGGGCCGAGTACAGCCTCTACTCCTCCACCAAGGCCGCCATGGTCAACCTCACCCAGGCGCTCGCCGACGAGTGGGCCGCCGACGGCATCCGCGTCAACTGCGTCAACCCGGAGCGGACCGCCACCCCGATGCGCACCAAGGCGTTCGGGCAGGAGCCGGCCGGCACGCTGCTCTCCTCCGAGGCCGTCGCCCGCACCTCCCTCGACGTGCTGCTGTCCAGCATGACCGGCCACGTCATAGACGTCCGCCAGCAGGACCCCACCGCCGACGCCACCCAGGCCGGCTCCTTCGAGCGCGCCCTGGCCGCAGCCCTCAGCTCCGACGCCGCCGGGGGGGTGGCATGACGGCAGGACTGCTGCGCCGCCTCGCCGGCGTGACGACCACCGCCGAGCTGCTGGCGGCGCTGGTCGTGGTGGTCAGCTACCCCGTGATGCTGCTCACCGCACTGCTGCCGGTCACCGGTGGCTTCGTCGTCGCGGCGGCCGCGAGCTACCTCGGCGACCACTACCTGCACCGCAGCGGCAGCTATCTGCTGGTGCGCATGGGCAAGGCCAGGGTCGGCCTCACGGTCCGCTTCCTGGTCCGCCAGCTGCTGCTGGTGCTGCTGTTGGCCCGCACCGGCTGGACCGAGGAGACGGTGGCCCAGGTCGCCGTCGTCGGGCTGCTCGCGTTCTACGCGCTCCAGATCCCGCACACCGCGCTGGTCACGGTGCTGCGCCGCAAGCGCAGGCTGCCGTTCGCCACCCGCAACATCGACCTGTCGACCATGCCGGTGCCCGACGGCGCCCCGCGCTGGCTCACCCACCGCGCGGTCGAGAAGGTGCTGCACGCCGAAGTCCCCCTGTTCGCTGGGCTGTTGGCGATGGTGATCACGGAGGACACCGGCTACGGCTACGCCGGGATCGTCGCGGCCCCCGCGCTGGTGCTGCTGTACCTGCTGGCGCTGCTGCCGTACCTGCGCGCCGCCAAGCTGCCGCCCGACCCGGAGGCCGCCCTGGAGTGGTTCGACGGCTGGCTGCGCGAGCACCGCCCGGAGACCGCGCTCTACTTCTCCGGCTCCAAGGAGTCCGTCTACCAGGTCGACATGTGGCTGGAGACCATGGAGCGGCTGGACACCAGGCCGCTGGTGATCCTGCGGGAGCGGGCCATCCTCAACCGGCTGGCCACCACCACCGTCCCGGTGGTGTGCGTGCCCAGCGCGGTCCACCTGATGAACATGGACCTCTCCATGCTCCGCGTCGGCCTCTACCCGGCCAACGTCGGCAAGAACCTCCACCTGCTGCGGGTGCCCACCATGAAGCACGTCTTCATCGGGCACGGCGACAGCGACAAGATCGCCAGCATCAACCCCTACGCCAAGGCGTACGACGAGGTGTGGACGGCCGGCCGCGCCGGCCGGGACCGCTACGCGCTGGCCGACGTCGGGGTGCGCGACGAGGACATCGTCGAGGTGGGCCGCCCCCAGCTGGCGTCCATCCTGCCGGCGAGCGCCCGCCCCGAGGGCCGCATCCCCACCGTGCTCTACGCCCCCACCTGGGAGGGCTGGACCGACGACCCGGGCAACACCTCGCTCATGCTGGCCGGCGAGAACATCATCCGCCGGCTGCTGACCGCCGAGCGCCCGGTGCGGGTCATCTACAAGCCGCACCCGTTCACCGGCACCCGCAACCCGGCCGCCGGCGCCGCCCACCAGCGGATCGTCGCGCTGATCGAGGAGGCGGCCGTCGCCCGCGCCGCCGACCCGCGCTGGGCCGCCGAGGCCGAGCGCACCGCCGCCGAGCGGGCCGCCGCGCGGGCCAGGCT
>NZ_RFFJ01000272.1 GCF_003696235.1 Streptomyces triticirhizae | reverse complement strand
GCCGGGGGGCGCGCACCACCGCGAGCCGCGCCCGGCCGGCGGGCGCGGTCCCCGGCCAGCCAAGCCCCGCCATGGCGCGCTGCGCCACCAGCCGGCAGGCCGGGCACTCGTCCACGTGGCGCACCAACTCCCGCCGCAGCGTGGGGCCGAGCAGCACCCGGCGGTCGTCGCCGGAGAGCGTGGCCATCGCCGGGCAGTGCGCCGAGTCGACGGCGGCCAGCGCGGCCGTGGTCCGCTCGACCTCGCAGGTCGCCGTGGTCAACAGGGCGCGCGCCGCCTGGTCGGTCAGCCGCAGCACCCGGGCCACCTCGGCCGGCGTCAGCCGGTGCCGCACCGCCAACTCCAGCGCCTCGCGCTGCTCGTGTGTGGTGCCGGCGGCCTCGGGCCAGGCCAGCATCGCCAGCTCCCGGCGCCGCTGCGCGTCCTCCCCGACGGCGCGCGGGCCGGCGCCCACGCCGCGTTCGCGCTGGAGCGTGAGCCGGCGCAGGCAGCACCAGCGCACCAGCGCGTAGAGCCAGGAACGCGCCACCCCCGGCGCCTCGGGCCGCCGCCCGCGCTCCTGCTGCCGCTCGGCCAGCGCCAACGCCTCGCCCAACGCCGCGATGGCGGCGTCGTGTTCGCACATCACGGAGAGGCAGTAGGTGAAGAGCCCGTCCAGGTCGGCGTCGGCATAGGCCGCCGGGCGCGCGACACGTCGGGCGCGCGGCCCCGGAGAGGCGGCGCGCCGGGGGCTCCTGTCCGACGACCCGGTCGGGGCCGAGGGCTGGGCGCGGCAGCTGGTCATCACCTGGTGACGGTAGGCTCCCGCCGGCCAACCGGCTTAGCTGGGCGCCCCAGGTTCCCCCCAACGGGTGAAGTCCGAGGAGCGGGCGCGACGTTCGGGGGCGCGCTCGGGGAGGACGGGGGAACGGGCGGCGGCGGGTGCCGGGTTCGGCTGTCAGTGGGCGGCGGTAGCGTTCCGCCCATGGCTCGTAAAGGTGACCGTCCGGCGTATCGCTGCACCGAGTGCGGCTGGTCCACGGGGAAGTGGCTGGGCCGCTGCCCCGAGTGCCACGCCTGGGGCACGGTCGAGGAGGTCGGTGGCACGCCCGCCGTGCGCACGGTCGCCGCGACGCGGGTGGCCACGCCCGCGCTGCCGATCGGGCAGGTGGACGGCGCGGCGGTGACGGCCAGGAGCACGGGCGTCCCTGAGCTGGACCGG
This sequence comes from Streptomyces triticirhizae, assembly GCF_003696235.1. Taxonomy (GTDB): domain Bacteria; phylum Actinomycetota; class Actinomycetes; order Streptomycetales; family Streptomycetaceae; genus Streptomyces; species Streptomyces triticirhizae. The sequence goes on along the minus strand of NZ_RFFJ01000272.1, from coordinate 4,923 downwards.
GTGCTGGGCGGGGGCCTGGTGCCGGGCGCCGTGGTGCTGCTGGCGGGCGAGCCGGGCGTCGGCAAGTCCACGCTGCTGCTGGACGTCGCGGCCAAGGCCGCGTCCGAGGCCCGCCCCACGCTGTACATCACGGGCGAGGAGTCCGCGGGCCAGGTGCGGATGCGGGCGGACCGGATCGGCGCCATCGACGACCACCTGTATCTGGCGGCCGAGACCGATCTGGGCGCGGTGCTCGGCCAGTTGGACGCGGTCAGGCCGGCGCTGCTGGTGCTGGACTCGGTGCAGACGGTGGCCTCGGGCGAGGTGGACGGCGCGCCCGGCGGGGTGGCGCAGGTGCGGGAGGTCGCGGGCGCGCTGATCCGGGCGTCCAAGGAGCGCGGGATGTCCACGGTGCTGGTGGGCCATGTCACCAAGGACGGCGCCATCGCCGGCCCCCGGCTGCTGGAGCACCTGGTGGACGTGGTGCTGCACTTCGAGGGCGACCGGCACGCCAGGCTCCGCCTGGTGCGCGGCGTGAAGAACCGCTATGGCGCGACCGACGAGGTCGGCTGCTTCGAGCTGCACGACGAGGGCATCACCTCGCTCGCCGACCCCTCGGGCCTCTTCCTGACCCGCAGGGACGAGCCGGTGCCCGGCACCTGCCTCACGGTCACCCTGGAGGGCCGCCGCCCGCTGGTCGCCGAGGTGCAGTCGCTGACGGTCGACAGCCAGATCCCGTCCCCCCGGCGCACCACCTCGGGCCTGGAGAACTCGCGGGTCTCGATGATGCTGGCCGTTCTGGAGCAGCGCGGCCAGATATCCGCCCTGGGGAAGAACGACATCTACACGGCCACGGTCGGCGGCGTGCGGCTCTCCGAGCCGGCGGCCGACCTCGCGGTCGCCCTCGCGCTGGCCAGCGCCGCCAGCGCGACGCCCCTCCCGAAGAACCTGGTGGCCATCGGCGAGGTCGGGCTCGCCGGCGAGGTGCGGCGGGTCACCGGGGTGCAGCGGCGGCTGGCCGAGGCGTCCCGGCTGGGCTTCGGGCACGCGCTGGTGCCGGTCGACTCGGGCGAGGTGCCCGGGGACATGCGGGTGCTTGAGGTCGCCAATATCGGGGAGGCGCTGGGTGTGTTGCCGGCCTATCGGGCCCAGTCCCCGGGCCGGCAGAGGGCACGCCGGTAGACTCGGCGGCGCAGAAGCGCGGTTTCGTCCCCCGGAGGAGTCCATGGCAGCCAGCGACCGGCCGGCGAACCCCGGCAGGGCCGGGGGTGGCTCGGGAGCGGACAGCCTGCTGCGCGCGGCGCTCAGCGCGGTCGCGCCCGGCACGCAGCTGCGGGACGGCCTGGAGCGCATCCTCCGGGGAAACACGGGCGGCCTGATCGTCCTGGGAGTGGACCGCACGGTCGAGTCGCTGTGCACGGGCGGCTTCGTGCTGGACGTCGAGTTCACCGCGACCCGGCTGCGGGAGCTGTGCAAGCTGGACGGCGCGGTGATCGTGGACCGGGACATCTCCCGTATCGTGCGGGCCGGGGTGCAGCTGGTGCCCGACCCGTCCATCCCCACCGAGGAGACCGGCACCCGGCACCGCACCGCGCAGCGGGTCTCCATCCAGACCGGCTTCCCCGTGGTCTCCGTCAGCCAGTCGATGCGGCTGGTGGCGCTCTATGTCGACGGCCAGCGGCGGGTGTTGGAGGACTCCGGGGCGATCCTGTCCCGGGCCAACCAGGCGCTGGCCACCCTGGAGCGCTACAAGCTGCGGCTGGACGAGGTCGCCGGCACGCTCTCCGCGCTGGAGATCGAGGACCTGGTGACGGTCAGGGACGTGGCGGCGGTCGCGCAGCGGCTGGAGATGGTCCGCCGGATCGCCGTGGAGATCGCCGAGTACGTGGTGGAGCTGGGCACCGACGGCCGGCTGCTCTCGCTCCAGCTGGACGAGCTGATCGCCGGGGTCGAGCCCGAACGGCAGCTGATCGTCCGCGACTACCTGCCGGACTCCGGCGGCAAGCGTTCCCGCAAGGTCGGCACCGCGCTGGCCGAGCTGGACGGTCTCGGCCACGCCGAGCTGCTCGAACTGGCGCTGGTGGCCAGGGCGTTGGGGTACAGCGTCGCGCCCGAGTCGCTGGACACGGCGGTCTCGCCGCGCGGCTTCCGGCTGCTGGCCAAGATCCCCAGGTTGCCCGGGCTGGTCATCGACCGGCTCGTCGACCACTTCGGCGGCCTCCAGAAGCTGCTGGCCGCCAGCGTGGACGACCTCCAGGCGGTGGACGGCGTCGGCGAGACCAGGGCCCGTTCGGTCCGCGAGGGCCTCTCCCGACTGGCCGAGTCCTCGATCCTCGAACGCTACGTCTGATGCCCCGGGCCGCCGGGAGGGTCCCGCCGCCGCACCACACGGCCTCCGAGCGGGAGGCCGAGCCCTCGTCCTGAACGAGGACGACCCGTCACCAGGTCGGGCCCGTCGGCCTGGGTCGGCCTAGTCAGCCTCCAGCCGGAACGACGTCTGGGCGACCGGATAGCCGGCCAGCTGGGCCTCGGCCAGATAGGTGCCGGGCGAGGCGGCGGGGCCCGGGCCCGCGTCGCAGTCGGCCACCGAGTGGCGCAGGTCCCAGGTGACCGTGTGGTCGGCGGTGCCGCCGGCCGAGACGACCGTGGGCAGGGAGGCGGCGGCGGTCGGGCAGTCGGCGGACGACCAGACCTGGTCGTCCTCGTCGTCGGCGAGGGTGAGCGTCAACGACTGGTGGCCGAAGTCCAGTTGGCAGGGGGCCGCGCCGGCGTTCCGCGCGGTGAGGCGCAGCTCGGGGCGCTGCCCGGGGGCGTAGTCGTTGGCGTCGCTGCGCAGCGAGAGCGTGACCTCGGACGGGTCGCAGTCCGGCACTCCGCCGCCCGCGCCACCGCCGTCGTTCCCGCCGCTCTCCCCGTTGCCGCCGTCGTCCGTTCCGCCGGAGCCGGCGGAGCCCTCGTCGCCGCCGGCGGAGTCCGCGTCGCCGTTGCCGCCGTCGTCCTGGTCGCCGTCCGAGCCGCCCGCGTCGTCGCCCGGGTCGTCGGGGTCGTCCTCGTCGCCGTCCTCGCGGCCGCCCGGGCGCTCCTCGATCAGCGACTCCGAGGGCGTGGGCCCCGGGGTGATCGACGCGGCCGGCCCCCTGCCGTCGTCCTGGCCGGCCGGGTCGGCGCCGCCACCCGTCGAACGCACCGCCCAGAAGGCGAGCAGGAGCACCACCGCGAGCAGAAGCAGCACCACCGCCCTGCGGCGCCAGTAGATGGCGGAGGGCAACGGGCCGACAGGAGTTCGCAGTGATCCCACGCGGAAACCTTACGAGACTTCGGCCACACCCGAATGCCCCACCCTCGGCTTGCCAGGACACCGTTCCGTATCAACACTCCGCACCAACACGCGCGAGGCGCCGTCCGCTTTGTGCCGTGGCCCGCTCATGCCAGGATCGCCCTTGCCATGACTGCGACGACTGCGACGACTGCGACTGACACAGCGCCGGGCGGGGCGTCCCTCGGGACCGACCCCGTCGCCCTGCACGCGCCGGTGATCGAGTGGTTCCACCACAACGCCCGTGACCTGCCCTGGCGACGGCCCGAGGCCGGCGCGTGGGGCGTCATGGTGAGCGAGTTCATGCTCCAACAGACGCCGGTCAGCAGGGTGCTGCCGGTCTACGAGGAGTGGATGCGGCGCTGGCCGCGCCCCGCCGACCTGGCCGCCGAGCCGGCCGGCGAGGCGGTCCGCGCCTGGGGCCGCCTCGGGTACCCGCGTCGGGCCCTGAGGCTGCACGGGGCGGCGGCCGCCATAGCGGAACGGCACGGCGGCGAGGTTCCCACCGACCACCACCAGCTGCTGGCGCTGCCCGGCGTCGGCGAGTACACGGCGGCGGCGGTCGCCTCGTTCGCCTACGGACAGCGGCACGCGGTGCTCGACACCAACGTGCGAAGGGTCTTCGCCCGCGCCGTCACCGGCACGGAGTACCCCCCGAACGCGACGACGGCCGCCGAACGCAAGCTCGCCAGGCTGCTGTTGCCCGAAGAGCCGGCGACGGCGGCCCGTTGGGCGGCCGCCACGATGGAGCTGGGCGCGCTGTTGTGCACGGCGCGCACGCCGGACTGCGGGCGCTGCCCGATCCTGGAACAGTGCGCCTGGCGGCGCGCCGGCGCACCCGCGCACCAGGGGCCACCGCGCCGGGGCCAGACCTATGTGGGCACCGACCGGCAGGTGCGCGGCAAGCTGCTCGCCGTGCTGCGGGAGATGCCGGGGCCGGTGCCCCGCGCGGCGTTGGACCGGGTCTGGCACGACCCGGAGCAACGGTCGCGCGCGCTGGGCGGGTTGCTCAGCGACGGCCTGGTCGAGCGGCTGCCCGACGGGCGTTACCGGCTGCCGGGCTCCGACTGAGCGCCGCCGGGTGGGCCGGCCGCGTAGGCCAACGGCGGCAGCATCGCCCGCGCGTCCTCACCCGCGCCCACCCACAGCCCGATCACCAACGCGGCCGTCGCCTCCAGCAGTCCGGCCCTGGCCAGGCCGCCGCCGTTCTGCGGCACACCGCCGATGTCGCGCACCAGCCGGCCGACGGCGGCCACCGCCGCCGGGTCGTCCCCGGCCAGCGGCACCCCGAGCGGGACCCCGTCGAAGGCCGGCGGGGTCATCCGCCAGACGTCCTCGTGGCAGAGGTTGAACCCCTTCACCACCCGCGCGCCCGGCGCGGCCGCCGCGACCCGTTCGCCCATCGAGCGGCCGTCGCCCCCGGCCAGCACGAAGCCCTCCACCACCGGGTTGACGCAGTCCACCAGCACCCGCCCGGCGAGGGCGCCCTCGCCGGCACCGGCGGCGGCCAGCGCGTCGAAGACGCCCTCGGCGCGGATCGCGAGCAGCACCACCTCCCCGAACCGCGCCGCCTCGCCGACGTGCCGGCCTCGGCGCCGGCCCCGAGCCGCGCCGCGAGCGCCGCGGCG
>NZ_RFFJ01000271.1 GCF_003696235.1 Streptomyces triticirhizae | reverse complement strand
GAGGCGCGCCGTGCGCGCCGGGGCGCGCGCCGGCGGGCCGCCGGCGCCGACCCGGTGGACGTGGCCGCTGCCGCCGCCGCCTCGCTGGACGGGGCGGTGCTGCACGGGGTGCAGCCCTCGCCGGTGGTGGCCGACATCAGCAGCCGGATCTCGGCCAACGAACGCCGCCGGGCCACGCGGGCGGCGCCGCCCGACGCGGAGGAGTCGACGGGCCACCCGTCAACGGGCCCGGCGGGCACGGGCGTTGAGCAGGTCGCTCAGGATACGGTCGAGGGACAGGCCGGCACGGTCCCCGACCTGACGAAGCCGGCGCCCGAGCCGAGCGAGCCGCTGCCGCCCCGGGCCGAGCAGCTCCAGCTGGCCGGGGACATCAGCTACGCCCTGCCGTCCGTCGAGCTGCTGACCCGGGGCGGCCCGGGGCGGACGCGCAGCGCCGCCAACGACGCCGTGGTGGAGTCGTTGACCACCGTCTTCGGCGAGTTCAAGGTGGACGCCCGGGTCACCGGCTTCACCCGGGGCCCGACGGTCACCCGCTACGAGGTGTCGCTCGGGCCCGCCGTCAAGGTGGAGAAGATCACCGCGCTGACCAAGAACATCGCCTACGCGGTGGCCAGCCCCGACGTGCGGATCATCAGCCCGATCCCGGGGAAGTCGGCGGTCGGCATCGAGATCCCCAACAGCGACCGCGAGATGGTCAACCTGGGCGACGTGCTGCGCACCACCGACGCGATGAGCGACGGGCGTCCGCTGCTGGTGGGGCTCGGCAAGGACGTCGAGGGCGGCTATGTGACGGCGGACCTGGCGCGGATGCCGCACATGCTGGTCGCCGGCGCCACCGGCTCCGGCAAGTCGTCCTGCGTCAACTGCCTGATCACCTCGATCATGATGCGGTCAACTCCGGAGGAGGTGCGGCTCGTTCTGGTCGACCCGAAGCGGGTGGAGCTGACCGCCTACGAGGGCATCCCCCACCTGATCACGCCCATCATCACCAACCCCAAGCGGGCCGCCGAGGCGCTCCAGTGGGTGGTGCGCGAGATGGACCTGCGCTACGACGACCTGGCCGCGTTCGGCTACCGCCACATCGACGACTTCAACGCGGCCGTGCGCGCCGGCAAGTTGACGGTGCCGGAGGGCAGCGAGCGCGAACTGACGCCCTACCCCTACCTGTTGGTGATCGTCGACGAGCTGGCCGACCTGATGATGGTGGCCCCGCGCGACGTGGAGGACGCCATCGTCCGGATCACCCAGCTCGCCAGGGCCGCCGGCATCCACCTGGTGCTGGCCACCCAGCGGCCGAGCGTGGACGTGGTGACCGGGCTGATCAAGGCGAACGTGCCGTCCCGACTCGCCTTCGCCACCTCGTCGTTGGCGGACAGCCGGGTCATCCTCGACCAGCAGGGCGCGGAGAAGCTGATCGGCAAGGGCGACGCCCTCTTCCTGCCGATGGGCGCCAACAAGCCGACGCGGATGCAGGGCGCGTTCGTCACCGAGGAGGAGGTCGCCCAGGTCGTCGAGCACTGCAAGGCCCAGATGGCGCCGCGTTTCCGGGACGATGTGACGGTCGGCAGCCGGCAGAAGAAGGAGATCGACGAGGAGATCGGCGACGACCTCGATCTGCTGTGCCAGGCCGCCGAACTGGTGGTCTCCACGCAGTTCGGCTCCACGTCCATGTTGCAGCGCAAGTTGCGGGTCGGCTTCGCCAAGGCGGGGCGGCTGATGGACCTCATGGAGTCCCGGGGCGTGGTGGGTCCCAGCGAGGGTTCCAAGGCCAGGGACGTGCTGATCAAACCCGACGAGTTGGATGGTGTGCTCGCGCTGATTCGTGGGGAGTAGCAGCGTAGGGCCCGACGGGTCCGACCGCGACGGGAGGGCGTCTTCCGCGCGGCCGGACGCGGGGAACGCCATCCCGTTGGCGGACAGAAGTCGCCCGCCCGGTTGCCCGTTCCTTTTCCGGCACCCCTAGACTGATAAGCACAGCAGGTGGCTTCACGCTCGAAAGGCGCCCCCGTGTCCAACGGCAACGAGAAAGCCAAGGACCGGCCTTCTGTCGGTCGTACCCTCCAGCAGGCGCGCATCGATGCGAAACTGACCGTGGATGAGGTCAGTTCGGCCACACGTGTGCGCGTTCCGATCGTTCAGGCCATCGAGGCGGACGACTTCTCCCGCTGTGGTGGCGACGTCTACGCGCGCGGTCATGTCAGGACCCTGGCCAGGGCGGTCGGGCTTGAGCCGGCCGAGCTGATCGAGCTGTACAACGCCCAGCGGGGCCACCACGACGATTCGTTGCCCAGCGGCCCGCTCTTCGAGGCGGAGCGCATCCGGCCCGAGCCGCGCCGCCCCAACTGGACCGCCGCCATGGTCGCCGCGATCGTGGTGGTGATCGGCTTCGTCGGCTTCACGTTCTTCAGCGCGGGCGACGAGGAGGGCGGCGGCTCGGTGGCCGAGCGCACCGAGACGCCCGGCGCGGACTCCCCGGGCGGCGACGGGCCGGAGCGGCGGGGCCCCGAGACGCCCACCACCGAGCCCGAGCCGCCCACCGAGAGCGCCGTGGCCGGGGTGCCGGCCGACAAGGTCACCGTGCGCCTCACCATGGAGGGCACCAGCTGGATCTCGGTCAAGGACAGCAACGGCCGGCTGCTCTTCGAGGGGAACCTGGAGGACGGCGACTCGGAGACGTACACCGACGACGAGCGGATCGACCTGGTGCTGGGGAACGCCGGCGCCGTCAAGCTGCACGTCAACGGGCGCGAGATCGAGGACGTTTTCGAGCCGGGCCAGGTGCAGCGCCTCAGCTACACCGTGGGGGACCCCGAGGAGGGCTGAGCGGGGCGGCCCGCGACGGGCGGGACGCCGGGAACGAAGTAGGCTTGTTGGCATGTCCGAACGCCGTACCGTTGCCCTGGTCACCCTTGGATGCGCCCGTAACGAGGTGGATTCCGAAGAGCTGGCGGGCCGGCTGGCCGCCGACGGCTGGGACCTGGTGGACGACGCCGCCGACGCCGAGGTCGCCGTCGTCAACACCTGCGGCTTCGTGGACGCCGCCAAGAAGGACTCCGTGGACGCCCTGCTGGAGGCCAACGAGCTGAAGGGCACCGGGGGGCGGACCCAGGCCGTGGTCGCGGTCGGCTGCATGGCCGAGCGGTACGGCAAGGAGCTGGCCGAGGCGCTGCCCGAGGCGGACGCGGTGCTCGGCTTCGACGACTACGCGGACATCTCCGAACGGCTCAACACGATCCTCTCGGGCGGCTCGCACGCCCCGCACGTGCCGCGCGACCGGCGCAAGCTGCTGCCGATCAGCCCGGCCGAGCGCCAGGGTACCGAGGTCGCCCTGCCCGGGCACGGCGCGATCGCCGACCTGCCCGAGGGGCTTGCGCCCGCCTCCGGGCCGCGTGCCCCCCTGCGGCGCCGGCTGGACGCAAGCCCCGTCGCCTCCGTCAAGCTGGCCTCGGGCTGTGACCGCCGCTGCACGTTCTGCGCGATCCCCTCGTTCCGTGGCTCGTTCATCTCCCGGCGGCCCTCGGACGTGCTGAACGAGGCGCGCTGGCTCGCCGAGCAGGGGGTGCGCGAGATCATGCTGGTCTCCGAGAACAACACCTCCTACGGCAAGGACCTGGGCGACATCCGGCTGCTGGAGTCGCTGCTGCCCGAGCTGGCCGCCGTGGAAGGGCTGGAGCGGATCAGGGTCAGCTACCTCCAGCCGGCCGAGATGCGGCCCGGGCTGATCGACGTGCTGACCGGCACGGAGAAGGTCGCGCCCTACTTCGACCTGTCCTTCCAGCACTCCGCGCCCGAGGTGCTGCGCGCCATGCGGCGTTTCGGGGACACCGACCGCTTCCTGGAGCTGCTGGCCACCATCAGGAGCAAGGCCCCGCAGGCCGGCGTGCGGTCGAACTTCATCGTCGGCTTCCCCGGCGAGTCCGAGGCGGACCTCGCCGAGCTGGAACGCTTCCTCACCGGCGCCAGGCTGGACGCCATAGGCGTCTTCGGGTACTCGGACGAGGAGGGCACGGAGGCGGCCGGGTTCGCCGAGAAGCTGCCGCCCGAGGTGGTCGCCGAGCGGCTGGCCAGGGTCTCGGAGCTGGCCGACGAGCTGATCGCGCAGCGGGCCGAGGAGCGGCTGGGCGAGGACGCCTCGGTGCTGGTCGAGTCACTGGGTGTCGACGAGGAGACGGACGTGTCAGGCGCCACCGGCGAGGTCGTCGCCGTGGGGCGTGCGGCGCACCAGGCCCCGGAGACCGACGGCCAGATCCTGCTGGTCGGCAAGGGCGAAGACCGGCCGGCCGTCGGCCAGTTGGTGCCGGCGCGGATCGTGGGCTCCCAGGGGGTCGACCTGATCGCCGAGATCACGCCGGTCGCCGGCGCCGGCGACCCGGGGGCGGGAAGGTGACATCCACGCCGGCCTCGGCCGCCGGCAGAGGCCGGACGGCGGATCGGGAACGTTCCGCCGCACCCGCGCTGTGGAACATCGCCAACATCCTGACCATGGTGCGGCTGCTGCTGGTGCCGGGCTTCGTGCTGTTGATGTTCGCCGACGGCGGGCACGACCCGGGCTGGCGCTCGTTGGCGTGGGCGGCGTTCACCATCGCCATGATCACCGACCTGTTCGACGGGGAGTTGGCCCGACGGCACAACCTCGTCACCGACTTCGGCAAGATCGCCGACCCGATCGCCGACAAGGCGATCATGGGCGCCGCGTTGATCTGCCTCTCGCTGCTGGGCGACCTCCCGTGGTGGGTCACGGCCACCATCCTGGCGCGGGAGTTGGGCATCACGCTGATGCGGTTCTGGGTGATCCGGCACGGGGTGATTCCGGCCAGTCGCGGCGGCAAGCTCAAGACGCTGGCCCAGGGCATCGCCGTCGGGATGTACATACTGGCGTTGACCGGGCCGCTGGCCACGCTGCGCTGGTGGGTGATGGCGCTGGCCGTGGTGCTGACGGTGGCGACGGGCCTCGACTATGTGCGGCAGGCCGTGGTCCTGCGGCGCCGGGGGCTGGCCAGGGAGCGGGCCGATGGCCGGTAGCGCGCGGGCCGACGAGCCCCCCGTGGAGTCCCAGGTGCTGGGCATCCTGGTGGGGCGCGGCCAGACCCTTGCCGTCGCCGAGTCGCTGACCGGCGGCCTGGTGGCCGCCGCGATCACGGATGTGCCGGGCGCCTCCCGGGCGTTCCGGGGCTCGATCACCGCCTATGCCACCGAGGTCAAGCGCGAGGTGCTCGGCGTCAGCGGCACGCTGCTGGCCGAACGGGGCGCGGTGGACGCGGAGGTGGCGCGGCAGCTCGCGGTGGGCGCGCGCAGGCTGTTGGGCGCCGACTGGGGGCTCGCGACCACCGGGGTGGCCGGCCCCGAGCCGCAGGACGGGATGCCGGTGGGCACGGTCCATGTCGCGGTTTCGGCGCCGGGTGAGGGGGGAGTCGTGGCTCAGCGGTTGAGTCTGCGGGGTGACCGTGCCGCGATCCGCGCCGGCAGCGTACGCGCCGTGCTCGCCCTGTTGCGGAACGAGCTGCTGCACGCGGACTTCCGAGCGGGTCAGGATACGGAACAGAACGGAGAGGATGGATGTTTGCAGCCCTGAGTGAACAAGACATCGCTCCCCGCGCGGGGGGAGTCCGAGGCGGTACGGTGGGGCATGAAGCTAGCGAGGCCAACGGTCCGAGGAGGGAGCCACCGATGATCCTGCTCCGTCGCCTGTTGGGTGACGTGCTGCGTCGGCAGCGCCAACGTCAGGGCCGCACCCTGCGCGAAGTGTCCTCTTCCGCCCGCGTCTCCCTCGGATATCTCTCCGAGGTGGAGCGGGGACAGAAGGAGGCTTCCTCCGAGCTGCTGGCCGCCATCTGCGATGCTCTCGAACTGCGGATGTCGGAGCTGATGCGCGAGGTCAGCGATGAGCTGTCCCTCGCCGAGCTGGCCCAGTCCGCCGCGAGTGACACGGTGCCCCCGATGCGTCCGATGCTGAACCCCGTGCGTGTTTCCACCGTCACCCACCGTCCCGAAGAGCGCGTCACGATCAAGGCCCCGGCCGAGGCCGTGGACGTGGTCGCCGCCTGAAGCGTCACGGCCTGAACGGTCGCGGGCCGGCGCGCCCTCGGCCGGCGTGCGCCGGGCGCGGCCGCCCGCGTGTGCGGGCCGGCG
>NZ_RFFJ01000270.1 GCF_003696235.1 Streptomyces triticirhizae | reverse complement strand
CGCGCCGCCCTCGGCCGCCCCCCGGCGCGCGCCGAACGCCCCGCGCCCCGCCCCCGGAACGAACCGACCCGACCGACCCGACCGACCGGAACCGAAAAGAGGACCACTGATGGAGTCGGCTGAAATCCGCCGCCGCTGGCTGAGCTTCTTCGAGGAGCGCGGGCACGCCGTGGTGCCCTCGGCGTCGCTGATCGCGGACGACCCGACGCTCCTGCTGGTCCCCGCCGGGATGGTGCCGTTCAAGCCCTACTTCCTCGGCCAGGCCACCCCGCCCTACCCCCGGGCCGTCAGCGTCCAGAAGTGTGTGCGCACCCCGGACATCGAGGAGGTCGGCAAGACCACCCGGCACGGCACGTTCTTCCAGATGTGCGGGAACTTCTCCTTCGGCGACTACTTCAAGGAGCGGGCCATCACCCTGGCCTGGGAGCTGATGACCACCTCCCAGGACGAGGGCGGCTACGGCCTGGACCCCGAGCGCCTGTGGGTCACCGTCTACGAGGAGGACGACGAGGCGTACCGGATCTGGACCGAGACCGTCGGCGTCCCGGCCGAGCGGGTCCAACGCCTCGGCAAGGGCCCCAACTTCTGGGACATGGGCGTGCCGGGCCCCTGTGGCCCCTGCTCGGAGATCAACTACGACCGGGGCCCCGCCTTCGGCCCCGAGGGCGGCCCCGAGGTCAACGACGAGCGCTATGTCGAGCTGTGGAACCTGGTGTTCATGCAGTACGAGCGCGGCCCGGGCCAGGGCAAGGACTACCCGATCGTGGGTGACCTGCCGGCGCGGAACATCGACACCGGGCTCGGCCTGGAGCGCCTGGCGATGGTCCTCCAGGACGTGCACAACATGTTCGAGACCGACACCCTGCGGGTGGTCATCGACAAGGCCGCCGCCCTCACCGACGTCAGCTACGGCGCCGCCGACGAGAGCGACGTCTCGCTCCGCGTGGTCGCCGACCACATGCGCACCTCCGTGATGCTGATCGGCGACGGCGTCACCCCCGGCAACGAGGGCCGTGGCTACGTCCTGCGCCGCATCATGCGCCGCGCCATCCGCAACATGCGGCTGCTGGGCGCGTCCGGGCCCGTCGTCGGCGAGCTGGTGGACACCGTCATCGGCATCATGGGCGAGCAGTACCCGGAGCTGGTCACGGACCGGGGCCGGATCGAGTCCGTCGCGCTGGCCGAGGAGGCCGCGTTCCTCAAGACGCTCAGGGCCGGCACCAACATCCTGGACACCGCCGTCTCCGAGACCAAGGCCGCCGGCGGCAGCGTGCTGCCGGGCGAGCAGGCGTTCCTCCTCCACGACACCTGGGGCTTCCCCATCGACCTCACCCTGGAGATGGCCGCCGAACAGGGCCTGTCCGTGGACGAGTCCGGGTTCCGCCGGCTGATGAAGGAGCAGCGGGAGCGCGCCAAGGCCGACGCCAGGGCCAAGAAGCAGGGCCACGCCGACCTGACCGCCTACCGCGAGTTCGCCGACGCCGCCGGACCCTCCGAGTTCATCGGCTACACCAGCACCACCGGCGAGTCCACCGTCGTCGGACTCCTGGTCAACGCCGCGCCCGCGCCCGTCGCCGTCGAGGGTGACGAGGTCGAGGTCGTGCTCAGCCGCACCCCGTTCTACGCCGAGGGCGGCGGGCAGCTCGCCGACACCGGCCGGATCAGGACCGACGCCGGCGCCGTCGTCGAGGTGCGCGACGTGCAGCAGCCGGTGCCGGGCGTCATCGCGCACAAGGGCGTCGTCCTGGTCGGCGAGGTGTCCGTGGGCGCGTCCGTGGAGAGCGAGATCGACGTCCAGCGCCGCCGCGCCATCGCCCGCGCCCACAGCGCCACCCACCTCACCCACCGGGCGCTGCGCGACGCGCTGGGCCCGACGGCCGCCCAGGCGGGCTCGGAGAACGCCCCCGGTCGCTTCCGCTTCGACTTCGGCTCGCCGACCGCCGTGCCCGGCACCGTGCTGTCCGACGTGGAGCAGAAGATCAACGAGGTGCTCAGCCGCGAACTCGACGTCACCGCCGAGGTGATGTCGATGGACGAGGCCAGGAAGCAGGGCGCCATCGCCGAGTTCGGGGAGAAGTACGGTGACCGGGTGCGGGTGGTCACCATCGGCGACTACTCCAAGGAGCTGTGCGGCGGCACCCATGTGCACAACACCGCCCAACTCGGCCTGGTCAAGCTGCTGGGCGAGTCCTCCATCGGCTCCGGCGTGCGCCGGGTCGAGGCCCTGGTCGGGGTGGACGCCTACCGCTTCCTCGCCCGCGAGCACACCGTCGTCGCGCAGCTGACCGAGCTGCTCAAGGGCCGGCCCGAGGAGCTGCCCGAGCGGATCTCGGGAATGCTCGGGCGGCTGAAGGACGCCGAGAAGGAGATCGAGCGGTTCCGCGCCGAGAAGGTCCTCCAGGCCGCCGGCGGCCTGGCCGCCGGGGCGCGGGACGTGCGCGGCGTCGCCCTGGCCAGCGGGCGGGTGCCGGACGGCACCACCGCCGACGACCTGCGGAAGCTGGTGCTGGACGTGCGGGGCCGGCTGGCCGGCGACCGCCCGGCCGTGGTCGCGCTGTTCACCGTGACCGGCGGGCGGCCGCTGACCGTGGTGGCCACCAACGAGTCCGCCAGGGAACGCGGGTTGAAGGCCGGCGACCTGGTGCGGGTGGCCGCCAAGGCGCTCGGCGGCGGTGGCGGCGGCAAGCCGGACGTCGCCCAGGGCGGCGGCCAGAACCCGGCCGCCATCGACGAGGCGCTGGCCGCCGTGGAACGCCAGGTCGCGGACGCCGCCTGATGCGGCGCGGCAGGCGGCTGGCGGTCGACGTCGGCGAGGCCAGGATCGGGGTCGCCTCCTGCGACCCCGACGGGCTGCTGGCCACCCCGGTGGAGACCGTTCCCGGGCGTGACCTGCCGGCCGCCAGGCGCCGCCTCGGCCAACTCGTCGCCGAGTACGAGCCGATCGAGGTCGTCGTCGGGCTGCCCCGCTCGCTGAACGGGCGGGAGGGCCCGGCGGCCGGCCGGGTGCGCGCCTTCGCCGAGGCGCTGGCACGCCAACTGGCGCCCGTGCCCGTGCGGTTGGTGGACGAGCGGATGTCCACGGTGGCCGCCGCCCGCGACATGCGGGCCTCCGGGGTCTCGGCGAAGAAGGGCAGGTCACGCATCGACCAGGCGGCCGCCGTGGTGATCCTCCAGACCGCCCTGGAGACCGAGCGCGGCTCGGGGCGCCCGCCGGGGCAGTGCGTCGAAGTGGTTGTCTGATCGCGATACGGTAACGTTCCGCGCGACACGGCAGTTTGCTGCATGGGGGGTACGGGGCTGCCACCTGCTGCACAAGGGGATCGATGACTGATTACGGCCGGGGCTCCGGCTCCGAACCGTGGTACCCGGAAGACCCGCTCTACGGCGAGCGGAACTGGCCCGGGGGACCCGAGGGTTACGACCCGAACGGCCAGGGCCAGGGCCAGCCGCCGGGCGGCGCCGGGGACTTCGGTGGCTATGGCGGCCCCGGCCCCGACGGCCAGCCGGCGGGCTACCCGCCGGCCTACCAGGATCCGACGTACCAGGGGCACCAGGGCCAGCCCGGGCCGGGCTACCAGGACCCGGGCTACCAGGGTGGGCAGGCGGGTTGGGACACCGGCGCTCACCAGCACCCGACCCATTCCCAGGAGCAGGGATACCCGGCGGGCGGCTACCCGAACCAGGGCGGCCACGGGGGAGACACCTACGGCGGCCAGGGCGGCCAGGGTTACGACACCGGCGGGTACGACACGTCCGGCTACGACACCGGCTCCTACCACACCGGTGGCTACAACACCGGCGGCTACCAGGGCGGTTCGTACGACACCGGCTCGTACGACACCGGCGGCTACCAGGCCGGCGGCTATGACACCGGCTCCTACCGGACGGGCGGCTACGACACCGGGGGCTACGCCTCGCCCGGCTACGACACCGGCGCGCAGGGGGCCGTTCCCCACCAGGGCCAGGGCGTTCCGCACGGCCACGCCCCGCCGCCCGGCCAGCGCGGCCCGGCCCAGCAGCCGCAGGGCGCCACCCAGGCGATGCCGGCCGTCGATGTGCCGCACGCGCGGGACGGCGACCATCCGCGCGGGGACGGCGGCGAAGGCCCCGGGACCGACCCGGAGACCGGCTGGGACCCGGGGCCCGACCAGGGCGAGTCCGACTTCTTCCGGCGCACCAACGAGGACGACGACCGCGACTACCGGGACGACCGGGGCGACGACGACGGCGGTCGGCGCGCCGGGTCAGGCCGACGCCGGGGCTGCGGCTGCCTGTTGCTGGTCGCCGTGGTGGTCGGCGGCGTGGGCGGCGCCGGCTGGTACGGCTACCAGTTCTACCAGGACCGCTTCGGCCCGGCGCCCGACTTCGAGGGCGAGGGCCACGGCGAGGTCGAGGTGGAGATCCCCGCCGGCTCCGTGCTCTCGCAGATGGGCAACATCCTCAAGGAGGCCGGCGTGGTCAAGAGCCACGACGCCTTCGTCGAGGCCGCCGAGGCCGCCGAGGCGTCCATCCAGCCCGGCGTCTACACGCTCCGCCAGGAGATGTCGGCCGAGGCGGCCGTCGCCGCCCTCACCGACCCCGAGGCGCTCAACGTGCTGACCATTCCCGAAGGCAAACGCGTCACCGAGATCTACGCCATGATCGACGAGCGCCTCGGACTGGAGGAGGGCGCCACCGAGGAGGTCGCCGAGACCACCGACCTGGGCCTGCCCGACTGGGCCGAGGGCGACCCCGAGGGCTTCCTCTTCCCCGCCCGCTACGACGTCGGCGGCGAGACCACGCCCGAGGAGCTGCTGACCGAGATGGTCGAGCGGGCCGAGGCCGAGTTCGACGGCATCAGCCTGGAGACCGCCGCCGAACAGCTGGGCCACACCCCGCGCGAGGTGCTCACCATCGCCTCCCTGATCCAGGCCGAGGCGCAGGAGGACGAGGAGTTCGGCAAGGTCTCCCGGGTGATCTACAACCGCCTGGACATCGACATGCGGCTCCAGTTCGACTCCACCATCAACTACGCGCTGGGCCGCTTCACGCTGGACACCACCATCGAGGACACCCAGCTCGACTCCCCGTACAACACCTATGTCGAGTACGGGCTGCCGCCGGGTCCCATCGACAACCCGGGCCACCAGGCGCTGGAGGCCGCGCTCAACCCCACCGAGGGCGACTGGCTGTTCTTCGTCACCGTCGAGCCGGGCGACACCCGGTTCACGGCCGACGACGAGGAACACGAGCGGAACGTCCGGGACTTCAACGAGGCGCAGGCGCGCGCCCGCGAGGAGGGCGACGGATGACCTCCCCCGCGCCAGCGGGGCCGGCGCGGCGCGCCGCCGTGCTCGGCTCCCCGATCGCCCACTCCCTCTCCCCGGTGCTGCACCGCGCCGCCTACCGGGCGTTGGGACTCGACGGCTGGAGCTACGACAGGTTCGAGATCGGCGAGGCCGAACTGGCTCCGTTCCTGGGCCGGTTGGGCCAGGAGTGGGCCGGTCTCTCGTTGACCATGCCGCTGAAGCGCGCGGTGATCCCGCTGCTGGACGAGATCAGCGACACCGCCGCCTCGGTCTCCGCCGTGAACACCGTGATCCTCACCGACGACGGGCGCGCGCTGGGCGAGAACACCGACATCCCCGGTCTGGTCGCCGCGCTCGCCGAGCGCGGCGTCACCGGGGTGGAACGCGCCACCGTGCTCGGCGCCGGCGCCACCGCCGCGTCGGCGCTGGCCGCGCTCGGTCGGCTGGGCGCGGCGGAGGTCACCGCCTGCGTGCGCGGCGAGGCGCGCGCGGCGGAGATGCGCGCCTGGGGCGAGCGCCTGGGCGTGACCGTGGTCGCCGCGCCCTGGGCCGAGGCGGCGAAGGCGCTGGACGCGCCGCTGGTGATCGCGACGACGCCGGCCGGCGCGACCGACGCGCTGGCCGGCGCGGTGCCCCCGGCGCCCGGGGTGCTGTTCGACGTGCTCTACGAGCCGTGGCCGACCGCGCTGGCGGCCGCCTGGTCGGCGGCCGGCGGGCGCGTCGTCGGCGGCCTGGATTTGCTGGTCCACCAGGCGGTCTGCCAGGTCGAGTTGATGACGGGCCTGGCCCCGGCCCCCCTGGTCGCGATGCGCGAGGCGGGGGAAGCCGCGCTGGCCGACCGGTGACGCCGC
>NZ_RFFJ01000027.1 GCF_003696235.1 Streptomyces triticirhizae | reverse complement strand
TGCGGTAACGCGGCGAGGTGCCGCGTATGGCGTCGCGGGCCCGGCGAGACTTTACGGACACGGCCCAGCCGGGGCTCGTTGAGCCTCACGCGCCGTGGCCGGCGAGGAAGCGCCGGACCGCCGTGGCGATCGCCCCGGCGTCGATGCCGGCCGCCCGCAGCTGCTCGTCGGGCTTGGCCGAACCCGGCATGGTGTCCACCGCCAGCCGCAGCAGCCGGGGCACCTCCCGGCCGTCGGAGAACGCGTCCAGCACCGCGTCGCCAAGACCGCCGGCGTGCCGGTGGTCCTCCACCGTCAGCAGGCAGCCCGTCTGCTCGGCCGCCTCCCGCAGCGTCGCCGCGTCCACCGGCTTCACCGAGTACAGGTCGATCACCCGCACCGGCACACCCTCCTCGCCCAACTCCTCGGCCGCGCGCAGCGCCTCGTGCACCGTCACCCCGGCGGCCACCACCGTCAGCCGGTCGCCGGGCGAGGAGCGCAGCACCTTGGCGCCGCCGACGGGGAAGCGTTCCTCCGGCGGATAGATCACCGGGTCCGCGCCGCGTGAGGTGCGCAGATAGCGCAGCCCGCCGGTCTCCTCGGCCATCTCGGCGACCAGCTGGGCGGTCTGGTTGGCGTCGCACGGGTAGAGCACCGTCGCGTCGTGGAGCGCCCGGAACATGGCAAGGTCCTCAAGGCCCATCTGCGAGGGCCCGTCCTCGCCGATCGCCACCCCCGCGTGGGAGCCCGCCAGGCACAGGCCCACCCGGCTCACCGTCGCCATCCGCAGGAAGTCGTGGGCCCGGGTGAAGAACGCGGCGAACGTCGAGGCGAACGGCAGCCGGCCGCGCACCGCCATCCCGACCGCCGTCGCCACCAACTCCTGCTCCGCGATGTAGCACTCGAAGAACCGGTCCGGGTGCTCCTTGGCGAAGAACTCCGAACGCGTCGAGTCGCTGACCTCGCCGTCCAGCGCCACCACCTCGGGCCGCGCCGCGCCCAGCGCCGCCAGCGCCTCGCCGTAGGCGTTCCGCGTCGCGACCTTCTCGCCCACCTCGTAGCGCGGCAGTTCGGGCTGGGGCCCGCCCGGGGAGCGCGGAACCGTGGTCGCCTCCGGGCGGCGCACCTCGACCCGCAGGTCGCGCGGGCCGCCCAACTCCTCGACGGCCTCCGCCTCGTCGGGCACGGGCTTGCCGTGCATCCCCTCCCGGTCCTGCACCGCAGCGACCCCGCGCCCCTTCATGGTGCGCGCCAGGATCGCGGTCGGCCGGTCGGTGACGCCCGCCGCCTCCGTGTAGGCCGCGTCGATCGCCGCCGGATCGTGCCCGTCGACCTCGATGGTGTGCCAGTCGAACGCGGCGATCCGCCGCCGGTAGGCGTCCAGGTCCCACTCGTGCCGGGTCGGGCCGCGCTGACCCAGCCGGTTGATGTCCAGGATCGCGGTCAGGCTGGACAGCCGCTCGTAGCCCGCGTGTTCGAACGCCTCCCAGACCGAGCCCTCGGCCAGCTCGCTGTCGCCGCTGAGCACCCACACCCGGGACTCCGCCTCCTGGAGCCGCTGACCGGCCAGCGCGACGCCCGCGCCGATGGGCAGCCCCTGCCCCAACGAGCCGGTGGCCACGTCGACCCACGGCAGCCGGGGCGTCGGGTGACCCTCGAGACGGCTGCCCAGGGTGCGGAACGTCAGCAGCTCCTCGTCGCTGATCGCGCCGGCCGCCTTGAACGCGGCGTACAGCAGCGGCGAGGCGTGGCCCTTGGAGAGGATCAGCCGGTCGTTGCCCGGGTGCTCGGGCCAGTCGAAGTCGTAGCGCAGATGCCGCGCCAGCAGCACGGCCATCAGGTCGGCCGCCGACATCGACGAGGTCGCGTGCCCCGAGCCGGCCGTCGAGGTGGCGCGCACCGCGTCCACCCGGAGCTGCTGACCCAACTCGGCCAGATACTGGTCTGCGGATGTCATCTGCCTGCCTCCCGGATGCGCGCGGCCGGCTCTGCGGTGGTTTCTCGCGCTTCGTTCGCGCTCGGGGCGCCCGACGGGTCAGCCCGGCGTGCGCGGGCCGCCGCCGGGGATGTCCCCGGGCGGCCGGTGCCCGCCGTCGGGCACGCCGTCCCGGTACGACCACCGCAGCACCGCCCCCAGGCCGCCCGCCGGCAGCCCGTCCCGCGCCACGAACGGCGGCACCTCGGGCATCGGCCCCGACACCACGACGACCTCCGCGTCGGTGGCCGTCGCCGAGCGCAGCAGCGCGTCGTCGGCGCGGGCCGCGACCGGGTCGGGCTCGCCCAGATACGTCGACTCCGAGCGGCGCGCGGCCAGTTGGTCGGGCCCCGCGCCGACCCAGACGTCCCGGGCCAGGTCGGGCCCGTCCAGCCGGACCAGCAGGGTGTCGATCCGGTGCTCCCGCGCCGCCTCCAGCAGCGCCGGAACGCCCTCGACCGCCTCGATGCCGCGCTCGTCGGTCTCCACCCGGCCGGCCAGGAAACGGTCGTACATCTCGGCCGCGCGCCGCTCGCGCAGCCCCGCCCTGACCTCGTCGATCCGCTCGTCCAGCCGGTCCTCCCGCGCGCCCGCCGCGCGCCCGCCGAACTCGCTCTCCACGGTCGCGGCGCGCAGCGGCTCGGGCAGCCGCTCGATCACGGCGGCCCGCTCGAACGGGTCGCCCGCCAGCACCAGCAGCTCAGCGCCGGTGTCGGCGGCGTCCTCGGCGAGGTTCTCGGCGATCAGCCGGGCGTTCTCCTCCCAGGTGTTCTCCACGGCCAGCGTGAAGTGCCGCTCGGACCAGTCGGCCCGCCGGGTGCGGTGGATCGGCCAGTCCCGCCCGTCGACCTCGTCCAGCGGGCGCGGCCTGCCGTGCGTGCCACGCAGCTGGATGTCCGCGCCCTCCCGGTCCACGAACGCGACCAGGGTGGGCGGCCGGCGCTCCCCGAAGTCCAGCATCGGGCCGAGCCGGGGCAGCGGGGCCCACTCCGTCATCGGCGGCGAGGGCGGCGGCTCCGTCAGCGGGACGTCGAGCACGACACGTCCTCCGGTGGCGAAGAGCGCGTGCCCGACCTCCTCGCGGCCGAGTCCGGCGCACGCCTCGCGCACCGCCTGGCAGGTCGCGGCGTCGGCGCCCCGCGCGGCGAGCTGGTCGCCGGCCGCGCGGGCCTGGAGTTCCAGTTGCTCCTCCGCGTCCGCCGCGATCTGGGAGGTGTTGTAGTACACCGAGGCCCAGGGGCCGGGCTCGTGGAGCAGGGGGGTGAGAAATCCGAGATTCATGACGCCCTCCGGCGCGGTTCGGCGGTGGCTCGGGCGGCGGCCGGCTCAGGCGGCGACCCGGCCGAACTCGCGCAGCATCGCCTCGTTGAAGTACGGCAGGTCGTCCGGCCTGCGGCTGGTCACCAGGGGCCCCGGCTCGGCCCGGCAGACCTGGACCGGCTCGTCCACCCAGTGGGCGCCGGCGTTGGTCAGGTCAGTCCGCAGGCTCGGCCAGGAGGTCAGGGTCCGGTCGCGCACCACATCGGCCTCGATCAGCGTCCACGGCGCGTGGCAGATCGCCGCCACCGGCTTGTCAGCGTCGAAGAACGCCCGCGCGAACGCCACCGCCCGGGGGTCGGTGCGCAACGCGTCCGGGTTGGCGACGCCGCCCGGCAGCACCAGGGCGTCGAACTCCTCGGGCGAGGTGTCACCCACGGTGCCGTCCACCGGGAAGGTGTCGCCCCTGTCGAGGTGGTTGAACGCCCGCACCTCGCCGGCGCGGGTGGAGATCAGCTGCGGGGTCTCGCCGGTCGCGGCCACCGCACGCCACGGTTCGGTCAGCTCCACCTGCTCGACGCCCTCCGGTGCGGTGAGAAACGCGATTCGCATGGTCTGGTCCACCGTTCCTGTCGCTGGTCCTGCGCGTGGGCCCGGCGCCCGTCCGGGGCCGACCCGCGCACCGAGTAACCGGCGCGACGCACCGGAAAACCCCGCCCGCCGCATTCCTCGCCGGCACCGACGCGATCTCTCGCCCGGTCGCCCCCGGCGGCGACGCCACGACCTCGCGATGCCCCGCTTCGCACACCCCCGCGTCAACCCCACCCATCCCAAGCCCTCACGAAGGGGTGGTCTCCCGGGCGGAACGGTCTATTCCGGTCGCCGGCTCGGTAGCTTCCCCGCAGCGCGGCGGCGGGCCCCCTCCGCCGCGCCCTGTCACCGACAGCCACGTCCAGCACCATCCGAGGTCCCGGAGAGCCGATGCCCCCTTCGTCCGAGCCGCCCACCGCCACCACCCAACCGTCCACGTCGGCCCGGGTGCCGACCCAGAGCCCGGCGCCCGAGGCCGACCCGCTCCCGCTGCGCCAGAGCACCGAGATCCAGGGCGACATCCTGGCCGGCTTCAAGAAGGACCACGTGCACCTGCTGCTGCTCGCCTTCGGCGACCGCGACCAGGCCAGGGAGTGGCTGGACCGGCTGCGCCACCGGGTGGCCACCACCCGCGAAGTGGCCGACTTCAACCGCCAGTTCAGCCGCGCCCGGCGGGCACGCTCCGGCGTGGACCCCGAGCGGCACCACGCCACCTGGCGCTCGGTGAGCCTCACCCACGCCGGCCTGACCGAGCTGATCGGCGGCGCCCCCTACACGGACGCGCCCCGGGGCACCACCCAGGAGGCGTTCCTCCAGGGCCCGGCCCCGCGCGCCGAGTGGCTCGGCGACACCGAGGCCAGCGCCCCCGAGCACTGGCTCTTCGGCGCCGAGGAGCAGCCCGCCGTGCACGCGGTGCTCACCCTGGCGGCCGACCGTCCCGAGGACCTGGCGCGCGCGCTGGCGGAGGAGCGCGACGAGGCCGGGGACTCGGGTCTGACGGTGGTCTTCGAGCAGCCGGCCGGCACCCTCGCGGGCAGCCTGCGCGGCCGGGAGCACTTCGGCTTCAAGGACGGCATCAGCCAGCCCGGCGTGCGCGGCTTCGACGAGCCCGACCCGGACGACCCCGAGCACCAGCTGGGCAGGCCGGGCACCAGGATCGTCCCGGCCGGCGAGTTCCTCGTCGGCCACGAGAAGGACCACCGGCTGCCCGACTGGCTGCCCGAGTGGATGCGGGACGGCTCCTTCCACGTGGTGCGCCGCCTCGCCCAGGACGTGCCCGGCTGGTGGGCCCAGATGGCCGACCTGGTCGCCGAGTTGAAGAAGTCGAACGCCGTGCCGCAGCAGGCCACCAGCGAGTGGCTGGCCGCCCGGCTGATGGGCCGCTGGCGCTCCGGCGCCCCGCTGACCAAGCACCCCGACGCCGACCCGCACCCGGACCCCGAGACCGAGGCGGACAACGACATCCTCTACGGCGACGACCAACTCGGCCGCACCGTCCCGCTCTGCGCCCACCTGCGCAAGACCAACCCGCGCGACGGCCTGCTGGCCCGCGTCACCGACCCCGAACCCGTGCCGCTCCAGGGCGCGTTGGACGGCCGCCGCATCATCCGCAGGGGCGTCCCGTACGGCGAGCGCTTCGACCCGACCGGCGGCGCCGAGAACGGCCCGGACGCGCCGCGCGGCCTGGTCTTCGTCGCCTACCAGGGCGATCTGGTGGCCCAGTTCGAGTTCGTGCAGCGCTCCTGGGTCGACGCCGACGCGTTCCCCGAGCGCGACGCCCAGGTCGGCAGGGACGCGGTGATCGGGCGCGGCTCGCAGGCGTCCTTCCCGGTGCACGGCTCGCCGGACGCCCATGTCCCGCTCACCCTGCGGCAGTTCGTGCGGACGGAGGGCGCGCTCTACGCGTTCACGCCCTCGCTGACCGCGCTGCGGCTGCTGGCCGCCGGCGAGATCCCGCCGGGCGGGCCGCCGTCGGAGGACCGGGTGCTGGCCGCGCCCATGGTGCTGCGCAGGGGCGAGGTGATCAGCTCGGGGAAGGCCAGGCTGCGCTTCGAGGAGGACGGGGACCTCAGGGTCCGCGACGAGCGGGAGGAGGTCACCTGGGAGGCCGGCTACACCGGGGGCCGCTCGGGCCGCGCCGAGTTCTGGGAGGACGGCCGCCTGGTCCTGGTGGACTCCGACAGCGCGCCGGTCTGGTCCACGCCGACCGAGGGGAACGAGGGCGCCGTTCTGGTGGTGGCCGCCGACGGGGACGTGGCCGTGCGGGCGGCCGACGGCGGGGTGCTGTGGCGCACCGACACCGCCCACTGAACCGGTTCCGGGCCCGGGGCACCGCCGCCCCGGGCCCGGCCGGCTCAGCCCCGGCGGGGCGTCAGTCCGCGCAGCGGCCCGTCCAACTCCCGCTGGTAGAAGTCGAGGAACGCGTCCGGGTCGGGCCCGGCGTTCATCAGCACCAGCTGGTCGAAGCCGGCGTCCACGAAGGGCTGGGCGACGGCGAGGTAGCGTTCGACGTCGGCCCCGCAGGCGAAGCGCTCGCGGATGTCGCTCTCCCGGACGGTGGTGGTGGCGGCCTCGAAGTTGACCGGATTCGGCAGCTCGCTCATCACCTTCCAGCCGGTCACCGCCCACCGGTTGGTGGTCAACGCGGCCCGCACCGCCTCCTGTTCGTCGGCCGCGTAGGCCACGGACATCTCGACGAAGCGCGGCCCGTCGCCGCCCGCCTCCCGGTAGGCGTCCACCAGGTCGGCCCTGGGCTCGGTGGCGAAGAGCGCGGTGCCCAACTCGGCCGCGATCCGCGCCGCGTCCGCGCCGCCGGCCGCCACCGCCAACAGCGGCGGCGTGGGCGGCAGGTCGAAGACCCGGGCGTCCTCAAGCCGCAGGTGCTGGCCCTCGTAGGAGCGGTAGCCGCCCTGCCAGAGCAGCTGGATGATCTCCAGCGCCTCGCGCAGGAGTTGCTGACGCACCCGCACGGAGTCGGGGAACTCCAGCCCCACCACGTGCTCGTTGAGCCGCTCGCCGGAGCCGACGCCGAGGGTGAAGCGGCCGTCGGAGAGCAGCGCCAGGGTCGCGGCGGCCTGCGCGATGACCGCCGGGTGATAGCGCACGGTCGGGCAGGTCACGCCGGTGGCCAGGCCGATCCGCTCGGTCCTGGCGGCGACGCTGCCGAGCACAGCCCAGGCGAAGGGGGAGTGCCCCTGCACGTCGAGCCAGGGGTGGTAGTGGTCGCTGATCTCCACGAAGTCGAAGCCCGCGCGCTCGGCGAGGACCGCCTGCCGCACCAGCTCGGCCGGGCCGAATGCCTCGGCGGCCAGTTTGTAACCAATTCGCATACCGCTCCCTGGGCCTGGCGTATCCGTCCCCTTCGCTGGCACGCTGCCAGCGAGGGCGCCCGGCGCGGCGTTGGCAGGGCCGCCCCTCGGAGAGGAGTCCGTCGGATGGCCGACCCGTTGAAGGCTCAATGGTTACGTGACCATGACGCGACTCGTCCAGGTCAGGGATGGTGCAACGTTTTCTCTCTTCATCCCTTGAACACATGACGGGCCTTGAGTCCTCGTCAAAAGAATTCGGCGCGATGTATTGACGCCACTCGACCCAGACGATTAACTCCCTCGCAACATCGCCGGAACCGGTTCCGGAACCGGTGTCGGCGCTGCCGCCGAATGCCCGCGGCAGCCCCAGCTCAGCGTGCCGAGGAGCCTGCCCCATGCGTGTCACCATCGCCGATGTCGCCCGTAACGCGGCGGTCAGCAAGACCACCGTCTCACGCGTGCTCAACGGCAAGGGCGAGGTCGACTCCGAGACGGCGGAACGGGTCCGCACCGTGATCGCCGAACTGGGATACGTGCCCTCCTCCCGGGCCGTCGGCCTGGCCAGGGGAAACAGCCGCACCCTGGCCATGCTCGTCCCCTCGCTCACCTGGCCCTGGGTGGGCGAGGTGCTCCAGGGCGCGGCCGACACCCTGGAGGCCGCCGGCTACGGACTGCTGCTGTTCACCTGCAACCGGGGTGAGGAGTCGATGGCGCAGTTCACCAGCCAGGTCTCGGCCAGGGCCTTCGACGGGGTGCTGGTCATCGAGCCGGAGAACACCCGGGGTTCCATCGCGGCGCTCCACCACCAGGGGCTGCCGCTGGTCCTGGTCGACGATCGCGGCCAGGGCGCCGAGTTCCCCTCCGTCGCGACCACCAACCGCGAGGGCGGCGCCTCGGCGGCCCACCACCTGCTGACCTCGGGGCGTCGCGCGCCGCTGGTGGTCACCGGGCCGACCCAGTTCGGCTGCGTCCAGGACCGCCTGCACGGATTCGCCGAGGTGCTCGCCGAACACGGCGCGGCCCAGCCCGAATCCCGGGTCTTCGAGGGTGACTTCACCGTCCGCTGCGGCCAGAGCGTGGTCGAGTACGCGCTGGCCGAGCGGCTGCCCTTCGACTCCGTCTTCTGCCACAACGACCTCAGCGCCACCGGCGTGCTCCACGCGCTGCGCGCCGCCGGCCGCCGGGTGCCCGACGACGTCGCCGTCATCGGCTTCGACGACATCCCCATCGCCGCGTACACCGAGCCCTCGCTGACCACCGTCCGCCAGCCCATGCAGGCCATGGGCGAGGCGGCGGCCCGGCGGATGCTCAACCACCTCAGCGGTGCCACCACGTTGGAGCCGGACGCCGTCGTGTTGCCCACCGAACTGGTCATCCGGTCCTCCGCGCCAGGCTGACCCGTCCCCCCAGCTCGTCATCCGCCCACATTTCACAACCATGAATGATCACCCTGGGAGCTAACCCGTGAGAGTCCAATCACGATCCCGCAGAACCCTTGCTGTGGCGACGGGAGTTGTGCTGTCCCTCTCGCTGTTGGCCGCGTGTTCCGACGCCAACAGCAACCGGAACAACAACGGCGGCAGCAGCGGCGGCAACGGCGTTCTGACCGTGGGGATGCCCAACGGCCCGCAGGCCAACAACAGCAACCCGCTGCTGGAGACCTCGGCGAGCGCCTCGCTCGGCTACCGCGCCATGATCTACGAACCGCTGGTGATGACCAACGGCATCGCCCCCGAGGAGGAGGGCAAGCCCTGGCTCGCCGAACAGTGGTCCTGGAACGAGGACTTCACCGAGCTGGTGCTGACCGTCCGTGAGGGCCCGACGTGGTCCGACGGCGAGGAGTTCACCGCCGAGGACGTCGCCTTCACCTTCCAGCTGCTGAAGGACCACGCCGGCCTCAACGCCGGCGCCATCCCCTTCGAGGAGATCACGCAGGAGGGCAACACGGTCACCGTGACCTTCTCGTCCTCCCAGTTTGTCAACCAGGTCAAGATCTACCAGACCTACATCGTTCCCGAGCACATATGGTCCCAGGTCGACAACCCGGAGACCTACGAGGACCAGGAGCCCGTCGGGACCGGCCCCTACACCCTGAAGACCTTCACGCCACAGACCATCACCCTGACCCGGCGCGACGAGTACTGGCAGGACCTGCCCGAGGTCGAGGAGCTGCGCTACACCGGCTACAACGACAACAACGCGGCGACCACGGCGCTGGCCAACGGCGAGCTGGAGTGGTCCTACGTCTTCATCCCGAACTTCGAGGACGTCTACCTCTCCCACGACCCGGACAACTTCAACCTCTGGTTCCCCACCGGCCTGGGCATTCACGGCCTGTGGATCAACACCGAGCGTGAGCCGTTCGACGACGTGGTGCTGCGTCAGGCGATGAACATGGTCATCGACCGCCAGGCCATCCACGAGCAGGGCCACGCCGGCGCGTTCCCCGTGGTGGAGAGCCCCACCGGCCTGCCGCTGCCGGCCGGCGAAGCCTTCCTGGCGCCCGAGTACCAGGGCGTGGTGCACGAGCGCGACGTCGAGGGCGCCCGCGCCCTGCTGGAGGAGAACGGCTACACCTTCGATGGCGACGCGCTGCTGACGCCCGAGGGCGAGCCGGTCACCATGTCGCTGGTCGACCCGGCGGGCTGGTCGGACTACCTGACCTCGCTGTCGGTGATCTCCGACAACCTGGCCGAGATCGGCATCGAGGCGTCCGTCGAGACCGCGACCGTCGACGGCTGGCGCAACTCGGTCGACGCCGGCGGCTTCGACGCCACCCTGCACTGGACCAACGGCGGCGCCACCCCGTACGACACCTACCAGCACGTGATGGACGACGCGCTGCTCCAGCCGATCGGCGAGGCGTCCCCCGGCGGCAACTTCGGGCGCTTCAACTCCCCGGAGGCCGGCGACGCGCTGCGGGAGTACGCCAACGCCACCGACGACGAGGCCCGCACCGAGGCGCTGAACGAGCTTCAGCGGATCTTCGTCGAGGAGGTGCCGATGATCCCGACCGTCGCCTCTCCCGTCGGCGCCGAGTACAGCACCCAGAACTGGGTTGGCTGGCCGTCGGAGGAGGACCCCTACGCGCCGCCGCAGCCGACCCAGCGCAACGCCCTTGAGGTCGTGCTCAACCT
The DNA here is from genome assembly GCF_003696235.1 of Streptomyces triticirhizae. Lineage (GTDB taxonomy): Bacteria > Actinomycetota > Actinomycetes > Streptomycetales > Streptomycetaceae > Streptomyces > Streptomyces triticirhizae. Next base: position 33,165 of record NZ_RFFJ01000027.1, on the reverse strand, counting down.
GGAACCGGCCGACGGCTGACGCCCACAGCAACGAGGCCACCAAGCCCGCCCGCCCCCACCGCACATCCACCCCCACGCCCCAGGCGGTGGGGGCGGGCGCTCTCGCCGACGTACGACAGGAAAAACACACCGTCATGGCCAAGACTCCCGACCCGCCCGGCACAGCGACCAACAGCCCGCCCAGCGAAGGCGAAGTGGTCCTTGAGGCACGCGCCATCAGCAAGCACTTCGCCGTTCGCCGCACGCTGCGCAACTTCGCCGACCGCAACCGCCCGGTCGTGCACGCGGTGGACGACGTCTCCCTCAAGCTCCGCCGCGGCTCCGTCACCGCCGTGGTGGGCGAATCCGGCTCGGGCAAGTCCACCATCGCCCGACTGCTGGCGCAGCTGTACCCGACCAGCGGTGGGCAGCTGCTGCTGCACGGCAAGCCCACCAAGGTCGGCCAGGGCCGCGCCTTCCGCGCCTACTGTCGCCAGGTCCAGCTGATATTCCAGGACCCGTTCGGCTCGCTCAACCCCACGCACACCGTGCGGTACCACCTCACCCGCGCGCTGCGCATCCACAACCGCGCCGGGCGCACCGCCAAGGACCTGGAGCAGGCCCTCGCCCAGCTGCTGGAGCGGGTCCACCTCACCCCGCCCGAGCGGTATCTCGACTCCTTCCCGCACGAGCTGTCCGGCGGCCAGCGGCAGCGCGTCGCCATCGCCCGCGCCATGGCGGCCGACCCGTCCGTGCTCCTGGCCGACGAGCCCGTCTCGATGCTGGACGTCTCGATCCGTCTCGGCATCCTCAACCTGCTGCGCGACCTCAAGGAGCGCCTCAACCTCGCCATCCTCTACATCACCCACGACATCGCCTCGGCCCGGTACTTCGCCGACGAGACGCTGGTGATGTACGCCGGCCGGATGGTCGAGGGCGGCGACAGCGAGACCGTCACCCAGCGGCCCGCCCACCCCTACACCCAGCTGCTGACCTCGTCGGCGCCCGACCCGGACCGGATCGTCGCCGACCACAGCGCCGCCACCACGGTCGACCCGGCCGGCGGCGAGGTCGTCGTCGAGGAGGAGGAGAGCGAGACGGCCGGCGAGCCGCCGAGCCTGATCTCCCCGCCCAGCGGCTGCCGCTTCCACCCCCGCTGCCCCAAGGCGATGGAGCGCTGCCGCACCCAGGTGCCGCCCCGCTTCGACCTGGCCGACGGCCAGTGGGCGGCCTGCTGGCTGTACGCCGAGGACGCCCCCGAGCGGCCCGCGCCCCAGGAGGCATCGGCGTGAGGTATCTGATCCAGCGGCTCGGCTTCTACCTCTTCACCGCCTGGGCCGCCATCACCATCAACTTCTTCATCCCCCGGCTGATGCCGGGGGACCCCGTCGCGTCGCTGATCACGCGCTACGCCGGGCAGTTGGACAGCAAGGCGATCGACTCGCTGCGCACCCTGTTCGGCCTGGACAACGAGGAGTCCGTCTGGCAGCAGTACCTCGACTACTGGGGCAACCTCTTCCAGGGCGACCTGGGCACCTCGTTCACCTACTTCCCGACCGGCGTCTCCGAGATCATCAGCCAGAGCCTCCCGTGGACCCTGGGCCTGATGGGCCTGACCACCCTGCTCAGCTTCCTGCTGGGCACCGCGATCGGCGTCTACGCCGGCTGGAAGCGCGGCTCCTGGGTGGACAACATGCTGCCGGTCACCACGTTCCTCTCGGCCATCCCGTACTTCTGGCTCGGCCTGATCGCCATCGCCGTCTTCGCCGTGCAGTGGTCGGTCTTCCCGGCCTCCGGCGGCTATGACAACAGCCTGGTGCCGGCCTTCGACTGGCCGTTCATCTCCAGCACCATCTACCACGGCACCCTGCCGGCCCTGACCATCGTCGTCAGCGCCATCGCCGGCTGGATTCTCGGGATGCGGAACATGATGGTCTCCGTCTCGGCCGAGGACTACGTGCTGGTCGCCCAGGCCAAGGGCCTGCCGGAGCGGCGCGTGATGTTCTCCTACGCCGCCAGGAACGCGATCCTGCCGAGCATCTCCAACTTCGCGCTCTCGCTGGGCTTCATCGTCGGCGGCACCCTGCTGGTGGAGATGGTCTTCTCCTATCCCGGCATCGGCTTCGTGCTCTTCCAGGGCGTCGGCGCCAAGGACTACCCGCTGATGCAGGGGGTCTTCCTGATCATCACCCTCGCGGTGCTGGCCGCGAACCTGGTGGCCGACCTCATCTACCTGCTGCTCGACCCGCGAACCCGAAGGGAGGCGTGACGGTCATGGCGCTCCAGGCATCCGAGTCGGCCGTCGTCGCCGCGGCCGACACCGACGCATCGGCGCCGCGCCGCGACAAGCTGCGCTTCCTGCGCAACGGCAAGACCCTCGTCGGCCTGTCCATCCTCGGCTTCTTCGTGCTGCTCGCCATCTTCGGCGACGCGCTCGCGCCCTACGACCCCTCGGCGCGCGGCCCCAACATCATGGCCTCGCCGTCCTGGGACCACCCCTTCGGCACCACCCAGACCGGGCAGGACATCTTCTCGCAGATCCTGGTCGGCACCAGGGGCGTGCTGGTGGTGGGCTTCGTGGCCGCCGTACTGGCCACCGTGCTGGGCGTGTTGATCGGGGTGACCGCCGGCTATCTGGGCGGCTTCGGCGACGACGCGCTCTCCTCGTTGAGCAACATCTTCCTGGTCATCCCCGGGCTGCCGCTGATCATCATCATCACCAGCTTCCTGCCCGAGACCAACGACCTGACGATAGCGGCCGTGATCGGCCTGACCTCCTGGGCCTGGGGCGCGCGGGTGCTGCGGGCGCAGACGCTCTCGCTGCGCAACCGGGACTACGTCCAGGCCGCCCGCGCCACCGGCGAGTCCACCTGGCGGATCATCGTCTTCGAGCTGCTGCCCAACCTGACCCCGGTGATCGCCACCGGCTTCATCGGCACGGTCATCTTCGCGGTGCTCTCCAACATCACCCTGGCCTTCATCGGCATCGCCGACATCTCCGAGTGGAACTGGGGCACGGTGCTGTTCTGGGCGCAGAACAACCAGGCGCTGGCCCAGGACGCCTGGTGGTGGTTCGTTCCCGCCGGGCTGTGCATCGCGCTGCTGGGCACATCGCTGGCGCTGATCAACTACGGCATCGACGAGTTCATCAACCCGAGGCTGCGCAACGAGAAGGCGGACCGCAGCGTCACGATGCGCGTCGGCTTCACGCCCGTGCTGCGGGACCAGCCGGGCGTCCCGGCGGGCGTGGCCCAGGCCGGCTCGCCGGCCAGGGTGCCGGCACCGGCCCCGCCGCCGGGCAGCGCTCCGCAGGGCACCATCCGGAAGGACGACCAGGCATGAGCAGCACCCCACCCGTCCTGGAGATCTCCGGACTGAACGTCAACTACGGGCTGGGCGAGAAGGCCGTGCACGCCGTGCGCGACATCAACCTCACCCTGCACCGGGGCGAGGTCCTGGGACTGGCCGGCGAGTCGGGCTCCGGCAAGTCGACGCTGGCCTACGCCGTCACCCGGCTGCTGTCCCCGCCCGGCGTGATCACCGGTGGCGAGGTCCGCTACCACCCCCGGCAGGGCACCGACATCGACATCCTGTCGCTGGACTCCGAGCAGCTGCGGGCCTTCCGTTGGTCCGAGATCTCGCTGGTGTTCCAGGGCGCGATGAACTCCCTCAACCCGGTGCACACGGTGCGCTCCCAGCTCACCGACGTGCTCAAGGCGCACCGGCCCGACATGACCTCGGCCCAACGGCAGAAGCGGGCCGCCTCGTTGCTGTCCCTGGTCGGCATCTCGGCCGACCGGCTGGCCAGCTATCCGCACCAGCTCTCGGGCGGGATGCGGCAGCGGGTCATGATCGCCATGGCGCTCGCCCTGGACCCCGAGATCGTGATCCTGGACGAGCCGACCACCGCGCTGGACGTGGTGATGCAGCGCCAGATCCTCAAGCAGCTGTCCCGGCTCCGCCGCGAGCTGGACTTCTCGGTCGTCTTCATCACCCACGACATCTCGCTGCTGATCGAGTTCTCCGACCGGATCGCGATCATGTACGGGGGCCGGATCGTCGAGGAGGCGGCGGCCAAGGAGATCTACCAGACCGCCCACCACCCCTACAGCCACGGCCTGTTGCACTCCTTCCCCGCGCTGCACGGGCCGCGCAGGGAACTCACCGGCATCCCGGGATCGCCGCCCGACCTCACGGCGATGCCCCCTGGCTGCGCCTTCCACCCGCGCTGTCCCAAGGCGTTCGAGCCCTGCGACCAGCGAGTGCCCGCGCTGGAACCGGTCCCGGGGGACGGCTCACGGACCGTCGCCTGCTGGCTGCACGCCGACCACTGACAGGAGCGACCACAAGCGTCATGACAGCCCAACCCACCACAGCCACCACGACCACCCCCGTGGGCCCGCCCCGCGCCATCCCCGAACTGGCGGAGAACTTCACCTGGGGCGTCGCCACCTCCGCCTACCAGATCGAGGGGGCGACCGAGGCCGACGGCCGCACCCCGTCCATCTGGGACACCTTCTGCCGGGTGCCCGGCGCGGTGGTGAACGCCGACAACGGCGACACCGCCTGCGACCACTACCGGCTGATGCCCGATGACGTGAAGCTGATCGCCGGCCTCGGCGTGGACAGCTACCGCTTCTCGCTGGCCTGGCCCCGCATCCAGCCCGGCGGGAAGGGGCCGATCAACGCCAAGGGCATCGCGTTCTACGACCGGCTCGTCGACACCCTGCTGGAGCACGGCATCACGCCGTGGGCCACCCTCTACCACTGGGACCTGCCCCAGGAGCTGGAGGACGCCGGCGGCTGGCCGGAGCGGGACACCGCCCACCGGTTCGCCGAGTACGCCGAGCTGACCTACCGGGCGCTGGGCGACCGGGTGGTCAACTGGACCACCCTCAACGAGCCCTGGTGCTCGGCCATGTTGGGCTACCACGAGGGCATCCACGCCCCCGGCCGGAAGAACTTCTCCGACGCCCTGCACGCCGTGCACCACCTGCTGCTCGGCCACGGCCTGGCCAGCCAGCGGATCAGGGCGGCGGCGGCCGAGGCCGACAACGAGCTGAACCTCGGCATCGTGCTCAACCTGGGCCACGGCAGCCCCGCCAGCGACGACGAGCGGGACCGCGAGGCCGCGCGCCGCTCCGACGCCCTGGGCACCCGGCTCTACCTGGACGCCCTGGTGCACGGCCGCTACCCGGAGGACCTGCTGGCCGAACTCCCGGCCCACGGCGTCGAGTTGCCCGTCCAGGACGGCGACCTGGCGACCATCGCGCAGCCGCTGGACCTGCTGGGCGTCAACTACTACACCAGCCACCAGTTCGCCGGCACCGACGAGGAGGGCGCCACCACCGACGAGCGGGGCCTGCCGGTGGTGCGGATGGTGCCCTTCGGGCTGCCGCGCACCGCGATGGACTGGGAGATCGTCCCCTCGGGGCTCACCAGGCTGCTGCTGCGGCTGCACCGCGAGTACGGGGTGCCGCTGGTGATCACCGAGAACGGCGCCGCCTTCGACGACCGGGTCGCCGAGGACGGCGCGGTGCGGGACGCCGACCGCGTCGCCTACCTCGCCAGTCACCTGGCGGCGGTCGCCGAGGCCAGGGCCCAGGGGGCCGACGTGCGCGGCTACTTCGCCTGGTCCCTCTTCGACAACTTCGAGTGGGCCGAGGGCTACGAGAAGCGGTTCGGCATCGTCCGGGTGGACTACGACACCCAGAAGCGCACCGTCAAGGACAGCGGTGCCTGGTACCGGGACACCGTCCGGCTGACCCGGGGCGGCTAGCCGGCCGCCGCGCCACAACCACCAGACCACATCTCCCAGGGAAACGGCGGGGGCGAACGTTCGGCCACCTCGAACGTCCGCCCCCGCCGGCCTGTTCTCCTACCGGCGCGTCAGCCCGCCACCTCGGAGCGGTCGTCGCCCCAGAGCGTGTGGAAGCTGCCCGGCCGGTCCACCCGCAGATAGGTGTGGGCGCCGAAGTAGTCCCGCTGACCCTGGATCAGCGCGGCCGGCAGCCGGTCGGCGCGCAGCGCGTCGTAGTAGGCCAGCGCCGCCGAGAAGCCCGGCGCCGGAACGCCCAACTCGGTGGCGCGCGCGACCACATGACGCCACGCGTTCTGCGCCGAGGCCAGGTCCTCGGCGAACAGCTCGTCGGTCAGCAGCGTCACCGGCGCCTCCCCCTCGCCGAACGCCCGACGGATGCCGTTGAGGAACCGCGCCCTGATGATGCAGCCGCCGCGCCAGATCGCGGCCACCGACGCCAGGTCGATGTCCCAGCCGTACTCCTCGCTGCCGGCCTGGATCAGCTGCCAGCCCTGCGCGTAGGCCACGATCTTCGAGGCGTAGAGCGCCTGTTCCACCTGGTCGGCGAAGCGCGCCGCGTCGTCCGGGTGCAGCTCCGGGCGGTCGGGCCCGGGCAGCGAACGGGCCGCCTTCCGCAGCTCGGCGTGGCCCGACAGGCCGCGCGCGAAGACCGCCTCGGCGATGCCGGAGACCGGAACGCCCAGGTCGAGCGCCGTCTGCACCGTCCAACGCCCGGTGCCCTTCTGCTCGGCCTGGTCCAGCACCACGTCCACGAACGGCTTGCCCGTGGCGGCGTCCCGGTGCGCCAGCACCCGCGCGGTGATCTCGATCAGATACGAGTCCAGCCGGCCCTCGTTCCAGGTGCGGAAGATCTCCGCGATCCGCTCCGGCTCGTAGCCCGCGACCCGGCGCAGCAGGTCGTACGCCTCGGCGATCAGCTGCATGTCGGCGTACTCGATGCCGTTGTGCACCATCTTGACGAAGTGCCCGGCGCCGTCGGGGCCGATGTGGGCGCAGCACGGCTCGCCGTCCACCTGGGCGGCGATGCTCTCCAGCAGCGGGCCCAGCGCCTCGTAGGACTCGCGCGAGCCGCCCGGCATGATGCTCGGCCCGTGCAGCGCGCCCTCCTCACCGCCGGAGATGCCGCAGCCGACGAAGTGCAGCCCCCGCTCCCTCAGCGCGGCCTCCCGGCGGCGGGTGTCCTCGTAGTGCGCGTTGCCCCCGTCCATGATCATGTCGCCGGGCTCCAGCAGCGGCGCGAACTCGTCGATCACCGCGTCGGTGGGCGCGCCCGCCTTGACCATCACCACGATCCGCCGTGGCCGCTCCAGCGAGGCGACGAACTCCTCGGCCGACTCGGCCGGCACGAACGTGCCCTCGTGGCCGAACTCCTTGACCAACTCCCGCGTCCTGGTGGCCGTTCGGTTGTGCACCGCCACCGTGTGGCCATGACGCGCGAGGTTCCGGGCGAGGTTGCGGCCCATCACCGCCAGCCCCGTGACCCCGATCTGGGCCTGCCCAGCCATCTTCAATCAACTCCCATAGTGGAATGGTCACCGACCGGATGGGCCCGGTCGGGACGGAACGCTCGGCCGCGCCCCGGCCGTGCGGGGACGACGCGGCGCTGGTGGCGCCGCCTGGCCCGTGCGGGGCGGGAGGGGTGGCCGACTCACATCTCCTCGTGGTGGTCGGGATCGCCGCCCAACCGCCGGTGTGGGCGGTCGGCGACGGCGGCCATCTCCTCGGCGTCGAGCGAGAACCCGAAGATATCGATGTTGCCCCGTCGGCGCTCCGGATCCGCCGACTTCGGGATCGGCACCGCCGACAGTTGCAGGTGCCAGCGCAGGATCACCTGGGCCGGGGTCACCCCGTGCGCCCGGGCGATCTCCCCGATCCGCTCGTCCTTCAGCAGGTCGCTGCCCCGGCCCAGCGGGCTCCAGCTCTCGGTGACGATGCCCTGGCGGGCGTGGAAGGCGCGCGCCTCGTCCTGCGGCAGCAGCGGGTGCAGCTCGATCTGGTTGACCGCCGGCACCACCCCGGTCTCCTCGCGCAGCCGCGTCAGATGCGCCGGCGTGAAGTTGGAGACGCCCACCGAGCGCACCAGCCCCTCGTCCCGCAGCTTGACCATCGCGCGCCAGGCGTCGACATAGCGGTCCACGCTCGGGTTGGGCCAGTGGATCAGATACAGGTCGACATACTCCAGGCCCAGCCGGGACCTGGACTCCTCGAACGAGGCCAGCGTCTCCTGGTAGCCGTGGTGGCGGCCCGGCAGCTTGGTGGTGACGACGAGTTCCTCGCGCGGCACCCCCGATGCGGCGATGCCGCGCCCGACGCCGGTCTCGTTGCGGTAGTTGACGGCCGTGTCGATCAGTCGGTAGCCCTGCTGGATCGCGTCGGCGACGGAACGTTCGGCCTCGGCGTCGCTCAGCGGATAGGTCCCGAAGCCCACGGCGGGCAACGGATGGTCGTCGTTGAGGGTGTGGTGGGGGGCGGCCGGCACTGCTCCTCCTCCGATAGGCGATCCCCGGAAGGCGATCGCTCTCTACCGGTGCGCGTCCGTTCAGGGACGGTCACCGTCGATCATGTCCCGCCAGGGTAGCCACCACGCCTCCGCGTTGCCCCGCCCGCCATGCCCCGGCCGCCCGTCAGGCGTGCGACAGGCCGAACGACAGCAGGAAGCCGCAGACCAGGATCAGGCCGATGGCCAGCTGCGCGTCGTCGAACGCCTCCGGGATCATGGTGTCCGCGACCATCGCCAGGATGGCCCCGGCCGCCACCGACGTCGCCGCCGCGACCACCGCGTCGGGGAAGGAGCCCACCACCGCGTACCCCAGCAGCGCCGAGAGCGCGCTGACCGCCGCGATGGTGCCCCAGACCCCGAAGACATAGCGGGCGCCCCGGCCGGAGCGCCGCATCCCCGCCGCGCTGGACAGGCCCTCGGGCACATTGCTCAGCACCACCGCGACCACCGTCACCGTGGACACCGCCCCGCCGTCCAACAGGCTCACCCCGATCGCGGCCGACTCCGGCACCCCGTCCAGCAGCGCGCCCAGCGCCAACGCCAGCCCGGAGCCGCCCTGTTGGGACTCCGACGGCTGACGCTGGCCGGCGCTGTGCCCGGAGCGCTTGCGATGCCGGGCGCCACGCCGGGCCAGCCAGACGTTGCCCAGGGTGTAGGCGCCGGCGCCGAGCAGGGTGCCCACCACGGCCGGGGCCATCCCGGACCGCTCGAACGCCTCGCCCACCAACTCGAACGCGACGGCCGAGAGCAGCACGCCCGAGCCGAAGGCCATCACGGCGGCGATCAGCCATCGCGGCACCCGCGTCCCGTAGCCGATCCCGGCGCCCAGCAGCAGCGCCGAGCCGGCGACCAGGCCCCACAGGCCGGCCAGCACGATCTCCCACATGCCGCCTGCCTACCGCGCCGGCCGCCCCGGGCGGGGGAGGCGGGCCCCGGCACGCGTGTCCGCGCCCCGACGCGTTGATGACAAGGTCATGACGAAACGGTGGCAACGCGCGTCAACCGCGTTCCGTGGGAAGAATCCTTTCGTCCAACGCCCCTGTCGCCACGCGGCGTTACCCCACCGAGGAGAGTCCCCCCACATGCCTCCCACCCACCTCCGCCGCGCGCTGGCCGTCTCGGCGACCGCCGCCGCGCTCACCGTTCCCCTGCTCGGCGCCGCCCCGGCGGCCCCCGTCGACGCCGTCGCCCCGGCCGACGTGGTCGACGACTACTACGCCGACGCCGAGGGCCTCACCGGCGAGCCCCTGAAGCAGGCGCTCCACGAGATCATCAGCACCGACGTCACCACCCTCACCTACTCCCAGGTCTGGGACGCCCTCAAGGTCACCGACCGCGACCCGGCCGACCCCGACAGCGTGATCCTGCTCTACACCGGCCTCTCCCGCGACGCCGACGCCAACGGCGGCAACGTCGGCCAGTGGAACCGCGAGCACGTCTGGCCGCAGTCCCACGGCGACTTCGGCACCTCGCCGGGCCCCGGCACCGACCTGCACCACCTGCGGCCCAGCGACGTCCAGGTCAACAGCGACCGGGGCAACAAGGACTTCGACGAGGGCGGCACCGAGTCGCCGCGCGCCCCCGGCAACTACACCGACGCCGACTCCTGGGAGCCGAGGGACGAGGTGAAGGGCGACATCGCCCGGATGGCCTTCTACATGGCCGTCCGCTGGGAGGGCGGCGACGGCTTCGCCGACCTGGAGGTCAACGACACCACCGGCAACGGCTCCGTCCCCTACCTCGGCCGGCTCTCCACCCTGCTCGACTGGCACGCCCAGGACCCGCCCAGCGCGGCGGAGGAGGCCCGCAACGCCACGGTCTTCGAGGACTTCCAGGGCAACCGCAACCCGTTCGTGGACCACCCCGAGTGGGTCGAGGAGATCTGGTAGCGCGCGGAGTTCCGGCGAGGCGGGGCGGTCCGGTGACGCGCACGGGCACGTGACGCGCCGGGCCGCCGCCCAGCTCAGCGGGGCGATGGCGCAGACTGGGGCCATGGAACTCCAGATCACCGCCACCGACCCGGAGCACCCCACCACGCTGCTCGACCTGCCGTGGGACGTCCCGCTGGTGGACTGGCCAGAGGAACACCTGGTCTCGCTGCCCCGGGGCATCTCCCGGCACGTCGTGCGCTTCGCGCGCGCCGGCGGCGAGGTGTTCGCGGTCAAGGAGGTGGGGGAGTGGGCGGCGGTTCGCGAGTACGAGTTGCTGCGGGACCTCGACCGGCTGGAGGTCCCGTCGGTCGATCCCGTGGCCGTGGTCACGGGCCGAACGGACGCCCTGGGCGGGCCCCTTGAGCCGGTGTTGATCACCCGGCAGCTCAAGGGCTCGCTGCCCTACCGTTCCATGTTCGAGACCACCATGCGGCCCACGACCATCAAGCGGCTGCTGGACGCCCTGGCGGTGCTGCTGGTCCGGCTCCACCTGGACGGCTTCGCCTGGGGCGACTGCTCGCTGTCCAACACGCTCTTCCGCCGGGACGCCGGCGCCTACGCCGCCTATCTGGTGGACGCCGAGACCGGACAGATCCAGCCACGGCTGAGCCGGGGCCAACGGGAGTACGACCTGGAGGTCGCCCGCGTCAACATCGCCGGCGAGCTGATGGACCTGGAGGCCGGCGGCTCCCTCCACCCCTCCGTGGACCCGGTGCTCTTCGGCGAGGAGATCGTCACCCGCTACGGCGAGCTGTGGCACGAGCTGACCCGCACCTCGGTCTACCCCAGGGACAAGAAGCACTACATCGACCGGCGGATCAGGCGGCTCAACGAACTCGGCTTCGACGTGGCCGAGATGCAGATCCAGCGCTCGCCCGACGGCGACCACGTCACCTTCCTGCCCAAGGTCGTCGACGCGGGCCACCACCAGCGGCAGCTGCTTCGGCTGACCGGCCTCGACGCGGAGGAGAACCAGGCGCGCAGCCTGCTGAACGACCTGGAGACCTGGATGGCCGGCCAGGACGACTACGCCCCGGGCGACCCGCTCGGCGCCCGGCCCGAGGTGCTGGCACACCGCTGGGTGCGCGACGTGTTCCGCCCCGCCGTGCGGGGCGTGCCGCGCGAGCTGCGCGAGGGCATCGACACCGCGCAGATCTACCACGAACTGTTGGAACACCGGCTGACACTCTCCGAACGCGCCCAGCGTGACGTCGGCATGGACGTCGCGATCGAGGACTACGTCACGAACATCCTCCCCAACCGCCCGGCGGGCGAGCCGGTCCTCGACGTCGAGGAGTGACGGCAGCGCCGTGCCGCCGTGCGGTGCCGGCGCGGTGGGGTGGTGAGGCACGCGAGGCCCGGGGCGGGGTGGGTGGTGGGTGCGGGTGGTGTGTCCGGTCAACGACCACGCTGCCGCGCGAACATCGCCTGCCGTCCTGGTAGTCCGCGCGCCGCCGACGTCCGGGCCGGGGTTGGGGGCTCTTTCTCTGGGCGCCCGTCTGGAAGTGAACAGTTCGTTCAACGACCCGCGACATCCCCGACACCGTTCCGGGGCGTCAACGGGCGCCCCGCGCGCCCAGCGCCCTCGCCCACTCACGCCCCGCGCGCCCAGCGCTCCCGCGCCCGCGCGCCGCCGCGCCACCCCCAAGCCCAGCGGCGGCGTTCAGCACCCATCTTGACACCGCCATGGCGAGGAGTCAGGCTCCCTGCGGTGGGACCGCTCCCATGGGAGTTGCCTCCCGCCACCCGGCACGGGCTAGTCGTGGCGTCCGAGGCGAGGGCCCCGGCGCGAGGAGGACCTCATGGGCAGAATCCGGAAGTCGTTCCGTTCCCGCTGGGGGACCGCCGTCGCGGCGGCCCTGCCGCTCGTCCTGCTCGCGGGGTGCTCGACCAGCGGCGGCAGCGAGGGCGGGCGTTCGGACGACGGGACGGTCACCATCACCATGGGCCTCTTCGGCGTCATGGGCTTCGAGGAGACCGGAATCCTGGAGCGGTACGAGGAGGAGAACCCCGGCATCGAGATCGAGGCCGAGGTCGCCGGCGACGAACAGACCTACTACACCGCGCTCCAGACCCATCTCGCCGCCGGCAGCGGCCTGAAGGACATTCAGGGCATCGAGATCGGCCGCGCCAAGGAGATCGTCGACACCCAGGCGGACAGCTTCGCCGACTTCTCCGGGATGTCCGGGACCGACCACTTCCTGCCCTGGAAGCTTAACCAGATGACCACTCCCGACGGTCAGGTGCTCGGACTCGGCACCGACATCGGGCCGATGGCGGTCTGTTACCGCAGGGACATGTTCGAGGCGGCCGGGCTGCCCACCGACCGGGAGGAGGTGGCGGCGCTCTGGGAGGGTGACTGGTCGAAGTACGTCGAGGTCGGCGAGACGTTCATGGCCAACAGCCCCGACCCCGACCTGTCCTACATGGACAGCTCGACGGGCCTGTTCAACGCCATGGTCTACGGCAGCTCCGAGCAGTTCTACAACGCCGAGGGCGACCTGATCTACGACGAGAACCCGGTGGTGCTCGACGCCTGGGACCTCGCCTCCGAGGCCGCGACCTCGGGGATGACGGCGGCCCTGCGCCAGTACCAGCCGGAGTGGGACCCGGGCCTGGCCAACAGCACCTTCGCGACGGCCGTCTGCCCGGCCTGGATGCTCGCCCACATCAGCGAGAAGGCCGGCCCGGACAACGCCGGCAACTGGGACATCGCGCGGGCGCCCCAGGGCGCCAACTGGGGCGGCAGCTTCCTGTCCGTGGTGGAGGACAGCCCGGTGCGGGACGAGGCCATGGACCTGGTGGCCTGGCTGACGGCTCCGGAGCAACAGGAGTACATCTTCCAGGAGTTGGGCAACTTCCCGTCCTCCGAGCAGGCCATCGAGTCGGAGGGGGTCTCGTCGACCTCCTCGGCCTACTTCAACGACGCCCCGATCGGCGAGATCTTCGGCGCGGCCGCCCAGGAGATCCCCGACGAGCAGGTGCTCGGGCGCAAGGACGGCACGATCAAGGACGCGTTCACCCAGGGTCTGCAACTGATCGAGTCCCAGGGCAGAAGCCCGGAGGACGCCTGGAGCGCGACCGAGGAGAACATCGCCCGCGCCGTCGGCTAGTGCCGCGTCAGGCGTGTCCACCCGCCCCGGGGGCCGGCGCACGGCCCCCGGGGACCAGGGACCCGGGTGACCCGGGCCCCGGGCCACCCAAGGAAAGGACCAGCCAGCCGTGGCCACCCGCACTCCGGCGCCCCCGGCAAGGGAACGGCGGCGGCGCTGGCGCGACCTGCCGCACCGTCTCGACCTGCGCGTCGCGCCCTACGCCTTCATCGCCCCGTTCTTCGTCATCTTCGCCGCCTTCAGCGCCTACCCGCTGATCTTCACCTTCTGGGTCTCCCTGCACCGGGTCGAGCTGGCCACGATGGATCGGATGGAGTGGCTCAGGCTCGACAACTACACCGCGCTGTGGAGCGACGACCGCTTCTGGAACGCGCTGGCCAACACGTTCACCATCGGCGTGATCTCCACCGTTCCCCAGCTGTTGATGGCCCTGGGCCTGGCCCATCTGCTCAACTACAGGCTGCGCGGCTCGGCGTTCTTCCGGGTCGCGGCGCTGACGCCCTACGCCACCTCGGTGGGCGCGGCGGCGCTGGTGTTCACGATGCTGTTCGAGCGTGACTTCGGGATGATCAACTGGGGTCTTGGCCTGTTCGGTTTCGACAACATCGACTGGGAGAGCCGCAAGTGGCCCGCCCAGATCGCCATCTCCTGCATGGTGATCTGGCGTTGGACCGGCTACAACGCGCTGCTCTACCTGGCCGCGATGCAGGCCATCCCGCGCGAGCGCTACGAGGCGGCGGCGATCGACGGGGCCTCCCGCTGGCAGCAGTTCCTGCGGGTCACGGTCCCCGGCATCCGGCCCACCATCGTCTTCACCATCGTGCTGTCCACCATCGGCGCCACCCAACTCTTCGGCGAGCCCCTGATCTTCGGGCAGGGCGTCAACGGGATCACCGGCGGCGCGGACAACCAGTACCAGACGCTGGGCCTGCTGCTCTACGAGGAGGGCTGGCGCAACTACCAGATGGGCCGGGCCGCGACCGTGGCCTGGGCGATGTTCCTGCTGTTGATCCTTCTCTTCGTGCTGCACCGCGTGCTGCGGCGCGTGCTGTCCCGCCGAGCCTGACAGGAGCGTCGCCGACGATGACCACGCGGATTCTCAAGGACGCCGAGGGGCTCGCGCAGGCGGAGCGCGCGCCCGACGACGGGGGCGCGCGCCGGCGTTCGCGCTTCCGGCCTGGCGCCGGGCGGCAGCACCACGGCGGCCCGGTGGCCTATGTGCTGCTGGGGCTGGCCGCCCTGCTCTCGCTCTTCCCGCTCTACTGGACCATGGTGGCCGCCTCCACCGACAACACCCGGGTCACCCAGAGCCCTCCGCCGTTCCTGCCCGGGCCCAACCTGTTCACCAACCTCAGGGCCGCCTGGCAGGACGCCGGGTTGGGCGCGGCCATGGCCAACAGCCTGGTGGTGGCCACGGTGATCGCCACCTCCACCGTCCTCTTCGCCACCCTGGCCGGCTTCGCGTTCGCCAAGCTGCGCTTCCGGGGCCGCAACATCCTGCTGATGCTGGTGATCGGCACCATGATGGTGCCGCCCCAACTCGGCGTCGTCCCGCTGTTCATGCTGATGAGCGACCTGGGTCTGGGCGGCTCGCTGCCCTCGGTGATCTTCCCGACGCTGGTCAGCGCCGTGGGCGTGTTCTTCATGCGGCAGTACCTGGCCGACGCGCTGCCCGACGAGCTGGTGGAGGCGGCCCGGGTGGACGGCGCCCACGCGCTGCGGATCTTCTGGAGCGTGGTGCTCCCGGTGGCCAGGCCGGCGATGGCGGTGCTGTTCATGATCACCTTCGTGCACGCCTGGAACGACTTCTTCTGGCCCTATATCGCCCTGGACGACTCCAACCTCACCGTTCCCGTCGCCCTGACCCGGCTGAGCGCGGGCTATGTGCGCGACCAGTCGGTGATCATGGCGGGCGCGCTGCTGGGCACGCTGCCGCTGCTGGTGATGTTCGTGGTCTTCGGCCGGCAGATCGTCGGCGGCATCATGCAGGGCGCGGTCAAGGGCTGAGCGGCCGCCTGCGGTTGGGCGTGCCCGCTCCGCCGCCGGCGGGGCCGGGCCACGCGGCCGCCGGCCCTACCCGGCCGCGCCCGAGGGCAGGCCCGCCGTCAGCAGCAGCCCCATCTCCAGCGCGGCCACCAGCAGCACGGTGGGGAACGCCAGCCGCACCCCGCCGCGCCCGCTGCCCAGCCACAGCAGCCCGGCGACCGCCGTCAGCGCGGCGGCCGCCAACGCCAACAGGCTCAGCGCGCCGCCGAGTCGGGCCGCCCCGCCCAGGGCCAGCGCGGAGCCCAGCAGTGCCAACGCCGCCGCCACCCGGCTGCCCGCAGGGCCCAGCCGGTGGGGCAGCCCGCGCACCCCGACCCGGGCGTCGTCGGCCAGGTCGGGGAGCGTGTTGACGAAGTGCGCCGCGCACCCCAGCAGCGCGCCGGAGAGCACCAGCCACGGCGGGGGCGGCGGGGAGCCGGGCAGCGCGAAGGTGACCACGCCGGGCAGCAGGCCGAAGGAGACCAGATAGGGCAGCACCGACCAGGCCGTGGCCTTGATCCCCAGGTCGTAGACCCACGCCGAGGCCAGCGCCAACAGGTGGGCCAGCGCGGCCCTTCGCCCGCAGAGCGCGGTCAGCGCCGTGGCCAGGAGGGCCGAGCTGAGCACCATCCCGGCCACCGAGGCGGGCGCGAGCCGCCCCTGCGCCACCGGCTTGGCGAGCCGCCCGGCCCGCGCGTCCCTGGCCGCGTCCACCAGGTCGTTGAGCCAGCCCACCGAGAGCTGCCCGGCGAACACGGCCAGGGCGACCAGCGCGGCGGAGCCCGGCGGGTGGCCCACGCTCACCGCCAGGCAGACCGTCAACCCGGTGACCACCAGCACCGGAACGGGGTGCGCCGCCCGCGCCCAGGCCCGGGCCGCCGACGGCACCCGTCCCGGCGGCCCGCCCCCTCCCCACTCGCTCCCGTGCCCCCCGTGGCTGTCCGTGCGGACCCGCATCGCCTCGCCTCTTCCCTGGCTGTCACCGACCGTCCTCGGCCGCTGGCTGTCGTTCGGCACCGGCTGGTTGACTCGTGTGCCTTCGCGTACCTTGTCGCGTCTTCCTCGCGGTAGCGCCGGGGCGTTCCCCGGTGTCCCACCCCGGACGAGTGTCGGGCCGTTCACCCTCAGCGGGTAGGGCGCGCAACGGGCGTCGCGCGCCCCCGGACACCCTGGCGGCCCCCGCGCGGCGCCGCCGCATAGGCTGGGCGCGCCAGCGCGCCCCCGGGCGAACCAGGCGCGCACGACGGGGAACGCCCGCTCGCCGGGCGCGCGGGTCGGCCCGACGGGGGACGGAGACGGGCCCCCGGGCCGGGGAAGGGAACGGGGAGAACGCGTGGCCTATCGGGCGATATCCGCTCACCATCCGGACGGTCTCCGTCTGGAGAGTTACGCCGAGATCCTGGCCGAGGTCGCGACGACCGGCCGCCGGCTGACCCGGGCCGAGGTGCACGAACTGCGGGAGTTGGGGGAGCGGGCGGCGCGCGAGGGGCTGGGGCTGCGCGAGGTGGTCCGGGCCCATCTGGCCCTGGCCAGGGCCGCCTGGCCCGACCTCCCAGGCGCCAGCGACGCGTCCGGCGTCCGCCAGGTGCGCTCGGCCGCCACCTGTGTGCTGGCCGCGTCCGAACAGGCCGTGGACGCGCTGGCCGAGGGCTACGAACGGGCCCAGCTGGTCGCGGTGCGCCGGGACGAGGCGGCCCGCCGGGAGTTCATCGACGACCTGCTGCACGGCCGCAGCGACCTGGGCGACCTCTCGGCGCGCGCCGAGCGCTTCGGCCTCCAACTCGCCCACACCCACACGGTCGCCGTCGCCAGGGGCGACCAACCCCACGACGACACCGACCCGTTGACCCGGCGCGTCGAGACCGCGCTGACCACCCGCTTCGGCCCGCGCCGGGTGCTGCTGACCACCAAGGACGCCCGGCTGGTCTGTGTCGCCCCCGGCCACCAGCCCGACGTCGTCGAGTACTTCGCCGAACAGGCCCGGGTCGCCCTGGCCATGGAGGGCACCACCGAACGCGGCTGCCGGGTCGCCATCGGCCGGGCCCACCCGGGCCCCGGCGGCGTGGTGCAGTCCTACGAGGAGGCGCTGAGCGCCCTGGAGTTGGCCGACCGGCTGCGCCTGGAGCCCGTGGTGCTGCGCGCCTCCGAGCTGCTGGTCTTCCCCGTGCTCACCAGGGACCGGCACGCCATGGCCGACCTGGTGAGCACCGTGCTCGGCCCGCTGCGCGGGGCGCGCGGCGGCGCGGGGGAGCTGGTGCGGACGTTGAACGCCTACTTCGACGCCGGCTGTGTCGCGGCGGAGGCGGCCCGTCGGCTCTCGCTGAGCGTGCGGGCGTTCACCTACCGGCTGAAGCGGATAGAGCAGCTCACCGGCGCCGACCCGGCCGACCCGTTCCAGCGCTACACCCTCCAGACGGCGGTGATCGGCGCCCGGCTACTGGGCTGGCCCGAACAGGAGCTGTGAGCCCGGCGCGTGGGCGCGGCCCCCGCCGGGCGAACGCCCGGGTGCCCCGGCGGCCCCCACCGCCGAGGCACCCACCCGACCCGATGGGTGAGGCCGCTCAACTCCCTGCCCATCCAGCCTGGTTGGCGCGGCCCCGAGCCCGGCCCGCGCCGGCGCCCGGCCCCCCGCCGGATGCGCCGCCGCCGTCGGACGCCCGCGTCACCGAAACCCCCACCCGACCTCGGGGCGAGATCTTCCCCCGCTCGCCCCTCGGCCCTCTCGCGTTCGGTCACGCCCGGGCGTCCGGCCCGGCCGGGCCGCCCCCTCGCGGGGCCGCGCCCTTCCCCCTTCCCCCCTCGCCGCCCACCCCGGCGGCACCAGCGGTGGGCCCGGCCCGGCCCCCCGGCGCGCGTCGGGCCCACCTACGGTGACGGACGGTGGAGCCTCCCGGACGCGACGTCGCCGTCGCACACCCCGCCGGGGGACCCGCCGTGGTGGGGCGTCCAACGCCGTCATGCCGACATCGGGCAACCACCCCGGGAGCCTTCGCTCCCGTTGCCACCGCTTCCTGCTGGTGACTTGATGATGCCATTCCTGAGATGCGATTTTCATTGCCTGAACCCGGCAATCTTAACGCTTCTTTAATGCCAGTCACGTGAAGTGTGGGCCCGTTCACCCAGCTCGCACGCCTCCCGCCTCACTCCGGTGCGGCCGCGCGACTCCGGTGCCGGCGTGAGGTGTTGACGGTCCATGGGGGCGCCTCTATGGTCCGTTCGGATGCCTGGGCGGCGTTCGATATCTCGGATGTTGCGCGGGTGGCCTTCGATGCGAGACCAGAAGCAGGGACGACTTCGGGAGACCGCATGGCAAGCAGGAGACTCAGGACGGGTCTCACCACGGGAGCGCTGATCGCCGGCGCGCTCGTCGTGGCTCCACCCACGGTGGCCGACCCCGCCGCGGCGGAGACCGACTACACCCTCTCCGTCGACGCGGGCGCCACCGGCCCCACCATCGAGGAGACGATGTACGGCGTCTTCTTCGAGGACATCAACCACGCGGCCGACGGCGGACTCTACGCCGAACTGGTGCGGAACCGCTCCTTCGAGTTCACCACGCAGGACAACGCCTCCTACACCCCGCTCACCGGGTGGCGCGAGGTCTCCGCCGGCGCGAGCGGCACCGCCGAGGTGGTCGACGACGACGGCCGCCTCAACGAGAGGAACCGCAACTACCTGCGGCTGGCCCTCAACGGCGACGGAGGCTCGGCCGACGCCGGCTTCGGCCTCGCCAACGCCGGCTGGGGCGGGATCGCCCTCACCGAGGGCGCCGGCTACGACTTCTCCGTCTGGGCCAGGACCGACCAGCCCGCCACCCCTCTCACCGTCACCCTGAGGGACGAGCAGGGGACCGCGCTGGCCAGCCCGTTGACCGTCGAGGTCACCTCGGGGGAGTGGACGAGGTATCAGGGCACCCTCACCGCCGACGCCACCACCGACGCCGGCCAGGTCGAGGTCGTCGCCGGCGGCGCCGGCAGCGTCGCGCTCGACATGGTCTCGCTCTTCCCCCAGAACACCTTCCGCGACCGCCCCAACGGCCTGCGCCCCGACCTCGCCCAGGCCGTCGCGGACCTGGAGCCGAGCTTCGTCCGCTTCCCCGGCGGCTGCATCGTCAACACCGGCACCCACGAGGCCTACGAGGCGCCCGACTTCCCGAGGGAACGCTCCTTCCAGTGGAAGGAGACCGTCGGACCCGTCGAGGAACGGCCCACCAACCACAACTTCTGGGGCTACAACCAGTCCTACGGGCTCGGGTACTTCGAGTACTTCCAGTTCAGCGAGGACATCGGCGCCATGCCGCTGCCCGTGCTCCCCGCCCTGGTCACCGGCTGTGGCGAGAACCACCACACCGACGACCCCGAGCTGCTCCAACGCCACATCCAGGACGCCCTCGACCTGATCGAGTTCGCCAACGGCCCCGCCGACTCCACCTGGGGCGGGCTGCGCGCCGAGATGGGCCACCCCGAACCGTTCGGCCTCACCCATGTCGCCATCGGCAACGAGGAGAACCTCGCCGAGGAGTTCTACGCCAACTTCGAGCGCTTCCGCGCCGCCATCGAGGCCGAGTACCCCGAGATCACCGTCGTCAGCAACTCGGGCCCCGGCTCCAGCGGCCCGCTCTTCGACGACCTGTGGCGGCTCAACACCGAGGGCGGCGTCGACATGGTCGACGAGCACTACTACAACGACCCCGGCTGGTTCCTGGAGAACAACGACCGCTACGACTCCTACGACCGCGAGGGCCCCGACGTCTTCCTGGGCGAGTACGCCTCCCGGGACAACACCTTCTACAACGCGCTCGCCGAGGCCTCCTTCCTCACCGGCCTGGAGCGCAACGCCGACGTGGTGAAGATGGCCTCCTACGCGCCGCTCCTCGCCATGGAGGACGGCTACCAGTGGCACCCCGACCTGATCTGGTTCGACAACCGTGAGTCCTGGCCGTCGGCCAGCTACGAGGTGCAGAGGCTCTTCAGCGTCAACCGGGGCCACGAGGTCGTCCCCAGCCAGGCCAGCACGACCCCGATCGAACAGGAGCCCATCACCGGCGGCATCGGCCTGGGCACCTGGCTGACCAGCGCCACCTACGACGACGTCGAGGTCACCTCGGCCGACGGCGAGACCCTGTTCGCCGACGACTTCTCCGGCGGCGCGGACCGCTGGAGCGGCAACGGCAACGGGAGTTGGCAGGTCGTCGACGGCGCCTACGCCCAGACCGACGCCGGCGTGGAGGACGCCCTGGTCATCGCCGGCGACACCGGCTGGACCGACTACGACCTGAGGCTCACCGCCACCAAGCGGTCCGGCCAGGAGGGCTTCCTGATCGCCTTCGGCGTGCGGGACACCGGCAACTACTACTGGTGGAACCTGGGCGGCTGGGGCAACACCCGCTCGGCCGTGGAGCGCGGCGTCGACGGCGCCAGGAGCCCGGTGCTGGAGGGCGACACCACCACCATCGAGGAGGGCCGCGCCTATGACATCGAGGTCCGGGTGCGCGGGCGCGAGGTCACGCTGCTGCTCGACGGACAGGAGTGGGGCATCTTCACCGACGACGCGGTCGCCGAACCCTTCCGGCAGGTGGTCACCCGCGACACGGAGACCGGCGAGCTGATCGTCAAGGTGGTCAACGCCCAGGACGACGCGGCCCGCACCGCCATCGACCTCGGGAACGAAGTCCAGGTCGGCGACACGGCCGAGGTCACCGTGCTCCAGGGCGACCCGGAGGCGGTCAACACCCGCACCGAGCGGCCGATCCAGCCGGAGACCTCGACGTTCGAGGGCGTGGCCAACACGTTCGGCTACACCTTCCCGCCGAACTCGGTCACCTTCCTGCGGATACCGACCGGGCCGTAGGAGCCGGAGGAGCCGGCTCGGCCGCGCCGGGCCGCGCCGGCCGGGCATGGTCAACCGCTCGGCCGACGCGGCGAGTTGGGACTCGTCCCCGGTTGATCCGTCCGCCGACGCATCAACCGGGGACGACATCTGGTGGACGCCGGTCCGCTGGCCTATGGTTCCGTTCGAGCGTGAATGGGAGCGCTCCCAAGAGGCGGCGCACCCCGTGGGCGTCCGCAAGCCACCGTCCGACATTCAGCCATCGAGCGGAGTTCCCCATGATCCCCCGCACCGCCACCCACCGGCGTCTGGCCACGGTGCTCGCCGCCGCCGGCCTGCTCGTCTCCGCCACCGCGACGGCCGCAGCCTGCCCCACCCCGGACCCGGAGATCAACTGCGCCACCGACCAGCGGGAGTTCCTCTTCTGCGAGGACTTCGAGCTGCTGCCGCCCGGCGAGGTCACCGAGGCGAGCTGGGGCGTCGACACCCGCGACGGCGGCCTCACCGTGGTGGACGACGAGCGCGCCGAGGACGGCCAGGCCCTCGCCGTGCGCACCGAGGGCAACGGCCACGCGTTCCTGACCGTCGAGGACTTCGAGGCGCCGGGGAACAGCTTCTACGGGCGGATGGACCTCTTCGTCGCGGCGTTCCCCACCGAACCCGACTGGGCGCACTTCACGCTGGTCGAGGCGGCGGGCGAGGGCGACGGCACGCTGGTGCGGCCGATCGGCGGCCAGTATGTGCCCGAGGTGGGCGACGGGGTGGCGCTGTGGGGCGTCGGCTCCGACGGCGGGCCCACCGGGGACTGGACGGACTGGCGGGAGTCGGCCCCGGCCGAGGCCGGGCGCTGGACCTGCGTGGAGTGGCGCCAGGACGCCTCCGACAACCGGGTCGACGTCTGGCTGGACGGCGAACACCAGCCCGACCTGACCGTCACCACCACCCAACACGGCGGCGAGCAGGTCGACTTCGTCTTCCCCGAGTTCGACACGGTGCGCGTCGGCTGGCAGCTCTACCAGGTCGACCCGTACCCGACCTCCTACGACCTGCTGCTGGACGACGTGGTGCTGGCCAAGGAGCGGGTCGGCTGCGAGGGCTGAACCCGGCCGGGTCCCCGGCGCCGGTGGGGCCGCGCGGTGCCGAGGCGTCGGCCGCGCCGCCCGGGAAGGGCTCAGCCCTCGCCGAGGCGCGCCTGGACGGCCGCCAGATCGTCCCTGGCCCGGTCCAGGGCGGGTCGGTAGACGGGGAGCACGCGGGTCAACTCCGTGTAGATCCGCACCCCGTCGCCCGCCAGCCTGCGGGTCTCCGCCCGGTGGTCGAGCCCGACGCAGCCGGGCAGCACCGCGCCGCGAAACCGGCGCCGCTCCCGGACGAACGGCAACGGCTCCTCGTCCGTCACCGTCCACCGCCGCCGTTCCCTGGCCAACACCGCCGGGTACTCCGCCATCAGACGGGCCATCAGCAGCCGGGAGGACGCGGCGCCGGCGATCCGCTCGTCGGCCGGAACGGGCGCCTCGTCGCCGGGCGCCACCCGGGGCAGCCGCTCCGGCGGGCCCGAGAGGGTCGGGCCGATCGACTCGGGTACGCCCCGGCTGGGGTCGGCCAGATGCGCGGCGGCCAGCCCGGTGCGGGCGTGCAGGGTCGCGAACCTGCGCGACCTGGCCGCCTCGATCACCGGCACGCCCTCGCGGGTCACGGCACCGAGCGCGAAGAGAACGGGCGTGAGGTCGGTGCGCGGCGCCGACCCGGCCTCGCTCTCCGCGCGGCGCAGCAGGGTGCGGTGGAGCAGGAACGCGTTGATCCCGCGCTGGTAGACCATCCCCGCGCGGGTGGTCCGCCCGGCCTCCCGCAGGTTCCTGGCCCGCTGCCAGGCGTCGAGCGCCTCCGTCAGATGGCGGGTGATGTCGCGTGCCATGGTCCGTCCGTCCCTGGTTCTCGCGTCGGCCGTCGCCGGGGGAACGTCGGGCGGCGGGCCGGGCGTTCCCCGGGCCCCACGGCCCGCCGTGCGTGCCCGCTCACGGTACCGGGAGCCGCCACGATCGCGAGATGTCCGACATGTGGGCGTGGTTCGCCACCATCTGGGGGGAGTTGTCGACCAACGCGGCGAGTTGGCGTGTCGTGGCGGTGAGTTGGGGTGGGGAGTTCCCGGGTGCCTGTCTCAGGGTAGCGCCCCCGGGGCGTTCGCCGTGGGGTTTCGGCCCTTCCCGTTGGGGTGGGCCACCAGCGCGAAGCGGTGGCAGCTCACCTCCAGCGGCCGGCCCGCGCGCATCGCGCGGTGCAGCGCCCGCAGCCGGGCGTCGTACCGCGCCACGTCGAAGTCCGGGACCTGCCAGGGGGTGATCCGCAGGAAGAGCACCAACGCCCCGATGTCCGGCAGGCGTTCGGGCACCCGGGCCTCCGCCGACCAGTCCACGGTCCACCCGGCGTCCACCAGTTCCCGGCTGGCCGAGTTCCGACAGAAGTCGTGGTAGGCGTGCTCGGGGGCGCCCAGGGCCGCGTTGATCTCCGCCAGGTCCAGGCCGCCCACCTGCTGGGTGACGAACACCCCGTCGTCGGTCAGCACCCGGCGCAGCTCGTCGGGGTCGTAGGCGGTGTGCCGGCTGATCACCAGCTCGAACGAACCATCGGGGAACGGCAGTTCGCCGTTCTCGCCGTTCTCGTCGAGCGCGGCGACCTCCACGCCCAGCGGTGCGAGTCGGCGCCTGGCCACCGGGACGTTGGGCGGATAGCCCTCGGTCGCGGCCGTCCGCGCGGGCAGCGGGGCCAGCGAGGACAGGAACTCCCCGCCGCCGGTGCCCAGGTCCAGCAACGACCCCACCCGGGGCAGCCGCTCGCGCACCAGGCCCTCGTAGCTCCAGGGCAGGTCGCCCTCGGGGTCCGTCAGGCGCCCGTGCCACGGGCCGAAGTCCCACCCCTCGAAGGGAGCGGTGAGCCCCTCGGCCACCAGCTCCGCATAGCCGTCGTCGTCGGTTCGCTCCTCGCTCATCCGGCCATCCTGCGGGCGACGTTGACCGCCGCGCAACGCGTTATCCGGTACCGGCCCCGCCCGCGCCGGCCTACCGTCGTTCCCGTGCGGATCGAGGGCCGGGACCCCAGGGACACCCGCTGGGAAGACGACGACGCGGTCTACCGGGTCTCGTTCTGGGACCGGCGGGTGAACGTCGCCGACGAGTACGAGGTGCGGGGCGCGGACGTGGAGGAGGTCCTGGGCTGGGCGCGGGAGCGGGCCGCCGCCGACGGGCTCGCGTTCACGCTGTGGGCGCTGGTCGACGACGGCGTCCAGGGGCCGGGGCTGGTGCGGCTCGCCGGGGTCGCGGGCGACCCGTTCGCCCAGCCGAACGAGGCGCGCGGGGACCGGGCGGATGTGGCGGACGTGGACGAGGCGGCGCCGACCGGGGAGTGACCCGGCCGGACCCGCTCGCCGTGCCAGGCCGCCGGGCCGCGCCTAGGGTCGGGCCCATGCCGGAGCTGGCGGACATCGAGGAGTACCGGCGGGTGCTGGACACCTGCGGGCGGGGGCGCCGAGTGACCGGCGTCAGGGTGAAGGACGCGGGCGTGCTGCGCGGCGGGCTCGGCGCCCGGCGGCTGCGCGACGCCCTCACGGGCGCCCGCGTCGCGGAGCCCGAGCGGCACGGCAAGTGGCTGATCATGCACACCGGCGGACCGGCCGTGCTCTTCCACTTCGGGATGACCGGCCGGCTGGTCTGCGTACCCGAAGACGAACCGCCGGCCGCCCACGACCGGGTGCTGTTGACCCTCGACGACGACCAGCAGCTGCGGTTCCGCGACCAGCGCAAGCTCAAGGGCCTGTGGCTGGCGGCCGACCCGGGCGAGGTGGACCGGCTCCTCGCCGACCAGGGACCCGACGCCCTGTCCCTCACCCGCGAGCAGCTCGCGGACGCGCTCGACGGGCGGCCGCGCCAGCTGAAGGCGGCCCTGCTGGACCAGTCCCGCGTCGCCGGGCTGGGGAACCTCCTCACCGACGAGATCCTCTGGCACGCCCGCCTCCACCCGGCCCGCCGCACCAACGAGCTCGACCGTGCCCAACACGGCCGGCTCAGCCGGGCGTTGAAGCAGGTGCTCCGGGTCTCCGTGAGGGCGGGACGCGTGCCGCCGCGTCGCTCCTGGCTGACCGGCCACCGCGACGAGCCGTCCGGGGCCTGCCCGCGCTGCGGCACCGAACTGGCCCACGGCCGGGTCGCCGGACGCGGCACCGTGTGGTGCCCCCACGACCAGCCGGCCGCCCACGGCTGAGCGCCTCGCGCCACTGCTCCATTGGCGTCGCGACCGGTCCCGCCCAGCGTGTGCCGGTCGGGGCGGACCCCGGCGGCTGCCTACTGTCCGGAACCGAGACCGCCACGCCACCTCGGGCGCGCGGCCGGCCCGCGCACGAAGGAGACCCCGCATGACCGACGACTTCGTCCTCGATGTGACCCGGATTCGCGACGAGGCCAGGGCACGGATGGAGGCAGGACCGGTCACCGACACCTACGGCCTCAACCACGACCGGGTCATCGGGGTGCTCAACGACGTGGTGGCGACCGAGGTGGTCTGCTGGCTGCGCTACACCCGGCACGCCATCGCCGCCACCGGCATCGACCGCGCCCAGGTCTCCGCCGAGTTCACCGAGCACGCCAAGGAGGAGCTGGACCACGCGCTGCGCGCGGCCGAACGCATCTCCCAGCTGGGCGGCGACCCCGACTTCGACCCCGCGACCCTGGCCCAGCGCGCCACCACCGACTACACCACGCCGAAGGACGGCGACCTCAAGACGATGCTGAAGGACAACCTCCTCGCCGAGCGTATCGTGATCTCCACCTACCAGGAGATCATCCGCTGGCTGGGCAACGAAGATCCCACCACCCGGCGGCTGTTGGAGTCGATCCTGGAGGAGGAGGAAGACCACGCCGACGACCTCGTCGACCTCCTCGGCATCTGACGCGGTTTCCGGTCTCCTTCCGCCCTCGGCTCCTCCTGCCACGTCTCGTGGTGGCCCGGGCCGGGGGCGGCCGGCCCGGTCAACCCCGTCGCCCGGTCCCCGTCAGCCGTCCACCTCCACGATCTGTCGCGCGCCGTCCCTCGGTCGCTCCCCGCCCCCGGCCGGCCCGGGCACCGGCCGGAACTGGGCGGCCTGAAGGTCGTGCAGCGCCCGGTAGTGCCCCCGCTCGTCGGCCAACAGCTCCTCCGGGGTGCCCGACTCCACCAGCCGTCCCTCGTGCAGCACATGGACCACGTCGGCGTGGCGCACCGAGGCCATGCGGTGGGTGATCAGCACGATCGTCCGCCCCCGTTCCGCCAGCGACCTGATCTGCTCGAAGACCCGCGCCTCGGCCCTGGCGTCCAGCGCCGCCGTCGGCTCGTCGACCACCAGCAGCGGGGCGTCCCGGTAGTGCGCCCTGGCGATGCCGAGCCGTTGCCACTGTCCCCCGGAGAGCTGGTGCCCGCCCTTGAAGGTGCGTGACAGCAGGGTCTCCCAGCCCCGGGGCAACTCGGCCACCAGCCGCTCGGCGCCCGCGTGCGCGGCCGAGTCCGCGAGCCGCTCCTCGTCCACCGGCCGGTCGGTGCGGGAGATCGTGGCGTTCACCCGGGCCGTCATCGGCCAGCGGAAGTGGTCCTGGTGCACGATCGCGCAGTGGCCGAAGACCGCCTGCCGGTCCATCTCCCGCACGTCCACCCCGTTCCACCGGATGCTGCCGCCGTCCGGCAGGTAGAGGCCGCAGAGCAGCTTGGCCAGGGTGCTCTTGCCCGAGCCGTTCTCCCCGACCAGGGCCACCACCGCGCCCCCCTCGGCCGGCAGGGTCAACGACACGTCGCGGAGCACCGGTTCGCCGCTGCCGCCCGGATAGGCGAAGGAGACCCGGTCGAACTCGATGGTCCGCAGCGGGCTGGGCAACGGCCCGCCGCCCCCGGGAATCCGGTGGCGCTCCGACTCCACGATCAGCCGGTCCAGATCGCCCACGTACAGCGACTCCTCGTGCAGGTAGTTGATCTGGCGGACCAGGCCGTCCAGGTTGGCCGTGCCGGTGCGGATGGCCAGCACCGCCGTGCCGGCGGCGGCCAGCGCCATGGCGCCGGTCCACAGCAGGCCGGCCAGCAGCAGGTAGGTCGCCAGGGCCGCCGCTCCCGCGCACAGCGCGGCCAGCAGCTCGGTGCGCGCCGCGAGCCGCGCCAGGCGCGCCTGCTCGCCCTCCTGACTGGCTGACATCCCCCGGAAGTGCCGCAGGACGTACGGCCCGACGCCGTGCACCCGGATCTCCGGCGCCGCGTCCGTGTCCGTCATCAGCCGACCCAACATCGCCGCCGCCCTGCTGTGTTGTACCCAGCGGTGGAAGCTGCGGTAGCGCCGCCTGGCGACGCTGAGGGTGGCCAGCGCGCGGGGCAGCACGATGGCCACCAGCATCGGCAGCAGCAGCCAGTGCAGGGTGGTGAGCACCGCGCCCGCCGCCGCCAGCGAGAGCAGCGCGGCGATCACCGAGACCGCGTGCCGGATCATGTTGCGCGCCGAGGACGCCCCGTACTGCGCCGACTCCAACAGCCGATGGAAGTCCTCGTCCTCCATCGCGCGCATCTCCACCTGGTAGGCGCGCTCCAGATAGCGCTCCCTGGCCAGGCGTTCGACCTTGGGCTCCAGCGGGCCGGTGGCCAGGGTGGAGACCGCCCCACAGACCGCGCCCAGACCGGCGACGAGGCCCAGCAGCACGGCCACCGGCACGGCGTCCCGCAGGCGTTCGGTGATCTCGCCGCCGGCGAGCAGCGTGGCCAGCAGCCAGTTGACCCCGAGCAGGCCGAGCGCCTGGCTGACCCCGCGCAGCAGCTCGGCGACCGCCACCTGGATCGTCGCCCGTCGGTCGGCCCGCCAGGCGAGCCCGACGGCGCGCCCGACCAGCCCCGGCATCCCGCCGATCATCGAGCGCAGGTCCAACTGGTAGCGGGCTTCCTCGTGTTGGCTCCAGGAGGTGTCATAGACCAGCTGGCCGCCGAACAGCTCCCGCTCGGACGCGGAGACCTCGACCTCGGGTCCGTGGTCCGCCGCGCCGCGCCGCGCGCCGGCCGATCGGCGGCGGGCCCTCATCGACGGCCTCCCGTCCGGGCGCGGTCGCGGTCGGGGGAGCGGCGGGGCGCGGTCGGTCGTGCGGGTGGACGGGGGAGCGGAAGGGGAAGCGGGCGCATGGGCGTCGCCTTTCGTGGCCGGTCCGTTGGGCGAAGGAGACGGGGCCGCGCCCCGTTCTCATCACCCTGAGTGACATAACGGCCACCCTAGGGACGGGGTCTGACAGCCGCGCCGGGATTTCCGGGCGCCGCCCGGTTGTCCATGGCTGGTTGTCGCGCAACCATCCGACGACGGCCAGGGGGCGCTCTCCCCTGTGCGGATGGGAAGCCCGACCGCCCTCGGGCCGTTCCCCGCGCCTCAGGCGATGCCTTCGCGGTCGTTGCTCCGGGTAACGGGCGCCGACGGGGGCCGGGTTGACCGAGCCACGACCCGACCGAGACCTCCGAGGCGCTGGGGCGGTATCCGGACATCTCCTGGAAGGCGCACTCGGCATGAGCGCACGCCCTCAGCGCGCGCCGGGCGAAACACTCACCCGTCGGCGCGCCCCGCCGGATCGGCCTCCGTCACGGCCGCCATGTCCCGCACCAGCCGGGGCAACAGCCTGGCCAGCGCCCGCCGGTCGGCCGCCGACCAGCCGGCGGTCGCCTGGCCTACCACCTGCCGCCGGAACGCGCTGACGCCCTCCAGCGCTCGCCGCCCCCTGGCGGTCAGCGCCACCGGCGAGCGCCGCGCGTCGTGCCGGTCGGCGACCCGGCGCAGCACCCCGGCCGACACCGCCTGGCCCACCAGCCGGCTGGCCCGTGGCTGGTCCACGCCCAGCGCCGTGGCCAACTCGCCCACCGTGGGCCGCTCCCCGCGCCCGGTCGCCGCCGCCACCGCGTCCAGCAGCTCGAACACCGCGTTCGGCAGGTCGGGTTGGCGCCCGGGGGGCGCGTTCCTCCGGCGGGCGAGCGCCGCCAGCGCGCGCCGGGAGCGCGACCGCGCCAGCGCGACCAGCGCGCCCTCGATGGCCGCCAGCTCCCGCTCGGCGCCGCCGTCCCTCGCCCCGGTCCGTTCCGCCGAGCCCCGTTCCGAAGCCATCGCCGTCTCCTGCCCGTTCCGCTCGCCGTGGCCGGTGGGCCACGGAACCCCCGCCCGGAACGATACCCGGTCCAGGTTCCAACGCATGTACTGTTACATGTACAAACACATGTATGGGAGGCGAACCCGTGGAGACCGCGACCCGCAGGCCGATCGGCTACTGGCTCAAGCACCTGCACAACCTGTTGGAGGAGCAGCTGGAGACCACCCTCGCCCACCACCGCGTCGGCCGCAGACACTGGCAGACGCTCAACTCGGTGGCCCAACACCCGCACGGCGAGGCGGAGTTGCGCGAGGCGCTGGCACCGTTCTGGGGGCAGGGCGAGCCGGCGCTCGGCCCGCTGCTCGACGACCTGACCGAGCGCGGCTGGGTCGTTCGACAGCCCGACACCGACGCCCTCGCCCTCACCGACCGGGGCGCGGCCGTTCACGCCGAGCTGACCCGCCATGTCCAGCGCACCCGCGCCCTGCTGCTGACCGGCGTCAGCCCCGAGCGGTACACCGACACCGTCCACACCCTGGCCACCATGGCCGGGAACGTCGAACGAGCCCTCGCCGAGGAACGTTCCAAGTCGGCCTGACCGCCGACCCGTTCAGCCGGTCGCCCCGAGGTTCAGCCCGGCGATCCTGGGGAGGGCGCCGCCTCGCCGGCGAGGCGGCGCTGCTCGTCCTCGACGATGCGCCGCGCGATGGCCGCCTCCGAGAGGTCCGCCGCCTCGTCGGCCGAGGCCGCCACCTCGCTGTGCCGCGCGTACCGGTCGAAGAGGCGCTCCTTGCGGGCCAGCAGCTCCAGCATCCGCTCGTCCACGCTGTCCGCCGCCAGCAGCCGGTGCACCTGGACCGAACGCACCTGCCCCATCCGGTGCGCGCGCGCCACCG
Organism: Streptomyces triticirhizae; assembly: GCF_003696235.1. Taxonomy (GTDB): domain Bacteria; phylum Actinomycetota; class Actinomycetes; order Streptomycetales; family Streptomycetaceae; genus Streptomyces; species Streptomyces triticirhizae. The sequence goes on along the minus strand of NZ_RFFJ01000027.1, from coordinate 2,957 downwards.
CCTGGCTCTCCCAGGTCGGCTTCACCTGCGGCTCGCACAGCACGACCACCGAGGCGGCCTGGAGGTTCAGCCCCACCCCGCCCGCCTGGATCTGGCACAGCAGCACCGCGTGCCCGTCCACGGCGGCGAACCGGTCCGCCAGCTCCTCCCGGCGCGGCGCGCTCACCGAGCCGTCGATCGTGCCCACCGGCCGTTCCCCCAACGCCGCGCCGACGGTCGCCAACACCTCCCGGAAGAAGGAGAAGACCAGCACCTTCGACCCGTTCTCCCGGGCCTCGGCCACGATCTCCCGCAGCCGACCCAGCTTCGCCGAGCCGGCCGGGTCGGCGTAGGCCGCGCGGCGCATCGCCGGGAAGCTGCCGCCGGCCACCGCCGCCCGGTAGGCGACCAGGTCCCCCGGCGACAGCTCCTCCCACTCGTCCACCCGCACCAGCTCCGGGAGTTCGGCGAGCACGTCCACCTGGTTGCGGCGCAGATAGACCGGCGCCACCGCCCTGCGGAACGCCACCGCGCCGGCCACCGCGTCCCGCCCCAGGACCTCGTCCGCCAGCGCGGGCCGCAGATAGCGGACCAGGTCGCGGAACTCGCCGACCCGGTTCTCCATCGGCGTTCCCGTCAGGAAGAGCACCCGCTCCACCCGCTCGGCCCAGGCGGCCACGGCCAACGACCGCAGCGCCGCGCGGTTCTTGACGTAGTGCGCCTCGTCCACGACCAGCATCGCCACCTCGGGCCCCGGCGCTTCGGGACCCGGCAGCGCCCGCAGCCCGTCGAAGGTGGTGACCGCGACCCCGCCGCGCGCCGCCCACTCCGCGCGCGCCGCCGCCCGGTCCTGGCCGTGCAGCCGGTACGCCGGCAGCGCGCTGCGCGCCTCGACCTCCCGCACCCAGCCGAGCAGCACGCTCGCCGGCGCGACCACCAGGAAGTGCCGGGCGCCCTCGGCCGACCACAGGTGCGCCAGGGCCGCCAGCGCCTGAACGGTCTTGCCCAGGCCCATCTCGTCGCCCAGGATCGTCCGCCGCTGGCTGAGCGCGAAGCGGGCGCCGAACTCCTGGTAGCCACGGAGCGTGACCCGGCGCGCGGTGTCGTCCAGCGGCGTCAGCCGCACCCGGGCCGCCACCTCGGCCGGCAGAAGGCCCTCGGAGGACGCCAACTCGGCCGCGCCCGAGGTCAGTTCGCCCAGCACGGCGTAGTACTCGGCCGACCTGGTGGTGAAGTCGAGCCAGGCGTCGAGCGCGGAGGGCGGCTCGCGCAGCAGGTCGGTCGAGACCTGCGCGAGCAGCGTCGGCACCTCGCGTTCGGTCAGTTCGGCCAGCGTCGCGGCGAGCCGGGGGAGCGCGGCGCGGGCCGCCGCCCTGCGCCGGCGCCGCCTCCGTCAGCAACGCCCGCAACTCCCCGGTCAGTCGCGCCGCCGTGCGCCGGGCGCGCGGCAGTTCGGGACCCGCGCCCACCAGACGCCCGAGCGCCACCACGAGCGCCGTGGCGCCCGGCTCCTCGCGCCGGTCGATATCCAGCCGAACGGCCACCGTCTCCTCGGCGGCCCGCGCGATCCCGGCCGCCGCCGCCCGCGCCTGCCGCGCGGACACCTCGCCGACCCCCGGCACCTGCCGCAGCCGGTACTCCGCCGCCTCGGCCACCTTGCCCACCGTGTCGAAGCCGGCCTCCTCCAGGGCGGCGACCCGCAGCCGGCCCGAGGTCACCTCGCGCAGCCGGGAGACCGGGATGCGCGCCAGCTCGGCGCGCACCAGCTCGGCGCGCAACGGAGCGAGCGCCTCGCGCGCGCTCTCCCATGCCCGCGCGTGGTCCGCGACGAGCGCCTCGGCGGACGCGACCAGCGCCTCCGCCCGCGCGCACAACTCCCGCGCCGCGAAACGGCCCCCGCCCCCGACGGCGTCCCCGTTCCCGCCCATGCCTCCCCACCCCGTTCCCGTCATCCCGCCTCACTCGCGCCCGGCGTCCCTCGCGCCCCTGGTGACCCCGTGCCGGCGGCCATCATCGCGCACGCCGGCGCGCGCAACGCCGCGCGAGCGCCCTCTCGTCCCGTCCGCCCCGTCACGCGGGAGTCCGCCCGCACACCTGGGGCCCTACCCGCTCATCGGTGCGATGCTGGAGGCATGACCGTCAACGACGCCGGTGACCGTACCGGCCTGCTCGCCGAACCGCCGCTCAGCTACGGACAGATCCTGCGGCTGGACGAACTGCTCCGGGTCGCCAGGGTCCACGAGGACGACGTGGACCGCACGCTGTTTCTCGCCACCCACCAGTCGTGCGAGATATGGTTCGCCGTCCTGCTGCGCCACCTGGAGATCGCCGGGCGGGCGCTGCGCGACGGGGACGGCGGGACGGCGCTGCGGCGGATCGAGCCGCTGCCCACCGTGATGCGCGTGCTCGGTGGCCAGTTCGACGCCCTGGCCACCCTCGCCCCCGACGCCTTCGGCCGCATCCGGGTCGAGTTGGGCGACACCAGCGGCTTCCAGTCCGTGCAGTGGCGCGAGGTCGAGTTCCTCTGCGGCCTCCGCGACGAGCGGCTGCTGCGCACGCGCGGCTTCACCGAGGCCGACCGGGAGCGGCTGCGGGCCCGGCTCGCCGCGCCCTCCGTCGCCGACTCCTTCGACGCCTACCGCGCGGGCGGGCACCCGCCCGAACTGGTGGAACGCGTCCGCGCCGCGCTGCTCTCCCTCGACGAGGCCGCCGCCCTGTGGCGCGCCCGACACGCCGCGCTGGCCGAACGGTTCCTGGGCGGCGCCCCCGGAACGGCCGGTTCCGAGGGCGCCGACTACCTCTGGCGGGCGGCCAGGCGACGGCTCTTCCCCGCCGCCTGGCCCCAGGACTGAGTCAGCCCACGGGCGCCCGCCCCTCCGGATCGCGCCCGCGCGCGCTCCGGCGCGGGGCCGCCGCGCGCAACGCCCCTCGCCCCAACGCGCCCACCGCCAGGGCCGCCGCGACCAGCCCCGCGCTCA
>NZ_RFFJ01000269.1 GCF_003696235.1 Streptomyces triticirhizae | reverse complement strand
GGTGTAGGTCGCGACGGCGGGCCCGAGCCCGCCGGCGGCCAGCGTCGCCGCCGTGCCCAGACGCGGCAGCAGCCCGGTCGCCGCGCTGGCCGCCGCCAGCCCGGCGGCCGGGGCGTAGCCGGCCAGCAGCCAGGAGCCGACGCTCATCGGCGAGGTCGGCTTGGCGACCCGCAGCATGTTGAGGAACCGGGCCGGCCGCCCCAGGTCGTGGACCAGCGCGACGGTGGAGAGCGAGATCGCGCCCAGCGAGCTGAGCTTCAACGCCCGCGCGGTGGCCGGCCGCCCGGTGAGCTGCGCGGCGGCGGCCAGCGTTGAACCGGCGCCGGCGAGCCCGCCCAGGAACATGTAGCCGGCGATGTCGCGGGCCTCCCAGGCCGGCACCTTGAGCACCGGCCGGCCGTAGTACGAGGTGAACTCGGCCTGCGGGACCATCCGTCGCTCCCGCTGCCGGCCGCCGGCCAGCGCCGCCCCACCGCCCGGACCGTTGCCGGAGCCGTCCAGCCCGTTGCCGAACAGGGCCTCGCGCCCGGGGTGGACGCCCTCAAGCCCCTCGCGGGTGACGCGTGCCTCGCTCATCGCTTCCTCCTCATGACGCGGGACGTCCGGGGCATCCGGGACATCCGGTGGACGGCGGCCAGCCCGCCGAGCAGGGCGAGGGCGGCCAGCGCGGCGTGCCGCCACATGGTGGGCAGGTCGCGGGTGGTGACCTTCGGGTCGGGCGGCAGCCCGTAGACCTCCGGCTCGTCCAGCAGCAGGAAGAACGCGGCGGCCCCGCCGACCCCGTCGTCCGGGTCGTGGCCGTAGAGCCGGGCGTCCGGCACGCCGTTCTCGTGGAGTTGGGCGACGCGGCGCTCGGCCCGCTCCCGCAGCTCGTCCAGCGGCCCGAACTGGATGGACTCGGTGGGACACGCCTTGGCGCAGGCCGGTTCGAGGCCGGCGCCGAGCCGGTCGTAGCAGAGGGTGCACTTGAACGCCCGCCCGTCGCCCGGGCGTTGCTCGATCACGCCGAACGGGCAGGCCGGCACGCAGTAGCCGCAGCCGTTGCAGACGTCCTGCTGGACGACGACGGTGCCGAACTCGGTGCGGAACAGCGCCCCGGTGGGGCAGACGTCCAGGCAGGCCGCCTCGGTGCAGTGCTTGCAGACGTCGGAGGACATCAGCCAGCGCAGCTCGGTGCGCCCGTCGGCGGTGGGCGGCCCGGGGGTGGTCGGCGTCATGGCCGCCTCGTCGACGGGCGTGGCCGAGCCGCGCGCGGCGAGCGCCAACACGTCGAGGTCCTCGTGCGGTTGGTGGGCCTGCTGCCCGCCGAGCGGCTTGGTCTGCTCGACGAACGCGACATGGCGCCAGGTGGAGGCGCCCAGCTCGCCGGTGTTGTCGTAGCTCATGCCGGTGAGCGCGAGACCGTCCTCGGGCACCAGGTTCCACTCCTTGCACGCCACCTCGCACGCCTTGCAGCCGATGCAGACGGAGGTGTCGGTGAAGAAGCCCACCCGTTCCTGGGACGGCGGCGGCTGTCGGTCGGTGGGGAACGTGGTCAACGGTCAGACCTCCGTGCCGGTCGCGGTGGTGACGCCCGCCCTGCGGCGGTAGTCGTCGAGCAGGTCGAGCAGGGCCGGGCCCCGGGGGCGGCGGCCGGGGCGGATGTCGGCGGAGAGCGCCTTGACCTCCTGGATGTGGACGTTGGGGTCGAGCGCGATCGCGGACAGCTCGTTGGCCGCGTCGCCGGTGGCGTAGCCGTTGGGGCCCCAGTGGTACGGCAGCCCGATCTGGTGCACGGTGCGCCCGTCGGCGCGCAGCGGCGCCATCCGCGCGGTGACCAGCACCCGCGCCTCGACCGCGCCGCGCGCCGTGACCACCGTCGCCCAGCCCCGGTGGGTAAGGCCGCGCTCGGCGGCCAGCTCGGGTGAGACCTCGCAGAAGAACTCCGGCTGGAGTTCCGCCAGATACGGCGACCAGCGGGTCATCCCGCCGGCGGTGAAGTGCTCGGTGAGCCGGTAGGTCGTCACCACGAACGGGAAGACCGCCGCGCCCGGCTCGTCGCCCGAGGGGTGGTACAGGTTGCCGGGGCGCGGATAGGTCAACCGGACCGGGGAGCGCGGGTGTTCGCCGTGCAGCGCGTTGCCGAACGGGGAGTCCTGCGGCTCGTAGTGGGTGGGCAGCGGGCCGTCCGTCAGCCCGGCCGGGGCGTAGAGCCAGCCCTTGCCGTCGCCCTGCATCACGAACGCGTCGTCGCCGCGCAGCGCCGCGACGCCCTCCGCGCCGGGCTCGGGCACATGGTCGGGCGGCAGCCCGGGCACGAAGTCGGGCACGTCGTGGCCGGTCCAGCGGCCGGCGGACTCGTCCCACCAGACGAGGGCCTTGGCCTCGCTCCAGGGCCGGCCGTCGGGCGCGGCGGAGGCGCGGTTGTAGAGGATGCGGCGGTTGGCCGGCCAGGACCAGGCCCACTCGGCGGCCATCCAGTCCTGTTCGGTGTGCGGGCGGCGGCGGGCGGCCTGGTTGACGCCGTCGGCGTAGACGCCGCAGTAGATCCAGCAGCCGCAGGAGGTGGAGCCGTCGTCGCGCAGCTCGGTGGAGGCGGACAGCGGGGCGCCGTCGGGGCCGCGCCCGTTGATCTCGGCCAGCACCGACGCGGCGACGGGCTCGGCGAGTTCGCCCTCCAGCGGGTAGTCCCAGGCCAGGTCGAGGAAGAGCCGGTCGGCCGGGTCGGTGGAGTCGGCGAGCTTCGCGCGGATGCGGGCGCCGAGGTGGTAGGCGAACCACAGCTCGCTGCGCGCGTCGCCGGGTGGCTCGACGGCGGCGTGGTGCCACTGGAGCCAGCGGTTGGTGTTGGTGAACGATCCCGACTTCTCGGTGTGCGCGGCGGCCGGCAGGAAGAAGACCTCGGTGGCGCAGGTCTCGGGGGACAGCTCGCCGGTGGCCACCTCGGGCCCGTCGCGCCACCAGGTCGCGGACTCGATCAGCTGGAAGTCGCGGACCACCAGCCAGTCGAGGTTGGCCATGCCGAGGCGTTGCAGGCGCGCGTTGGCCGAGCCGACGGCCGGGTTCTCGCCGAGCAGGAAGTATCCCTTGCAGTCGCCGTCGAGTTGGGCGAGGACGGTGTCATAGGTGCTGTGGGAGCCGGTGATGCGCGGCAGGTGGTCGAAGCAGAAGTCGTTCTCGGGGGTTGCCGCTTCCCCGTAGTACGCCTTGAGCAGGCTCACCAGGTAGGCGCGGGTCTCGGCCCAGTAGCCCTTGTGGGTGCGGACGGTCTCCACGAAGGAGTCCAGGTCGGGGTGGGTCGTGGCGCGCGGCATCGGGAGGTAGCCGGGCAGCAGGTTGAACAGGGTGGGGATGTCGCTGGAGCCCTGGATGCTGGCGTGGCCGCGCAGCGCCTGGATGCCGCCGCCGGGCCGGCCGATGTTGCCGAGCAGCAGCTGGAGCACGCTGGCGGCGCGGATGTACTGGGCGCCGACGGTGTGTTGGGTCCAGCCGACGGCGTAGACGAAGGCGCTGGTGCGGTCGGGCCCGGAGTTGGCGGTGAGCGCGTCGGCGACCTGGAGGAACGTCGCGCGGGGCACGCCGGTCACCCGTTCCACCATCTCGGGGGTGTAGCGGGCGTAGTGGCGGCGGAGGATCTGGTAGACGCAGCGGGGGTGGCGCAGCGTCTCGTCGCGCTCCGGGTCGGGCGGCACGTCCTGGCCGCCGGAGCCGTGCGACTCGGAGCCGGCGGCGCGGTGTTCGACGGCGACCCCGTCGTGCGGCTGGGCGGCGGGGCTGCCGGTGGGCGCGCGCACGGTGGTGCCCCGGTAGGCCCAGCTCGCCGGGTCGTAGACGCCGTGTTCGGGGTCGAGGCCGGAGAACAGCCCGTCGAGGTCCTCGGTGTCGCGGAACTCCTCGCCGACCAGGGTGGCCGCGTTGGTGTAGGCCAGCACATACTCCCTGAAGTCCCGTTCCTCGAACAGGACATGGCGGATCAGCCCGCCGAGGAACGCGATGTCGCTGCCGGCGCGGATCGGCACGTGCAGGTCGGCCAGGGCGCTGGTGCGGGTGAAGCGCGGGTCGACATGGACGATCGTGGCGCCGCGCGCCTTGGCCTCCATCACCCACTGGAAGCCGACGGGGTGGGCCTCGGCGAAGTTGGAGCCCTGGATCACCACGCAGTCGGAGTTCTGGAGGTCCTGCATGAAGGTGGTGGCGCCGCCCCGGCCGAAGGAGGTGCCCAGGCCGGCGACGGTCGAGGAGTGGCAGACCCTGGCCTGGTTCTCGACGGAGACGATGCCGAGCCCGGTGAAGAGCTTCTTCAGCAGGTAGTTCTCCTCGTTGTCCAGCACGGCGCCGCCCAGGCTGGCGATGCCCAGGGTGTGCGCGACGCGCTGGCCGTTCTCCTCCCAGCGCCAGGTGGCGCGGCGGGTGGCGATGACCCGGTCGGCGATCATGTCCATCGCGGTGTCCAGGTCCAACGGCTGCCAGTCGGTGGCGTGGGGCGGCCGGTAGAGCACCTGGTCCTCGCGGGTGGCGGAGGTGACCAGCTGGCGGGTGGCGGCGCCCTTGGGGCAGAGCCGGCCCCGGCTGACGGGCGAGGCGGGGTCGCCCTCGATCTGGGTGATCCGCTCGTCCCTGACGAAGATCCGCTGGCCGCAACCGACCGCGCAGTACGGGCAGATGGAGTCCACCACCCGGTCGGCCTCCTCGGTGCGGGCGCGCAGCGCCTCGGTGCCGGGGGAACGGGCGGCGGCCCCACGCGGGTCCTGCCCGGCCAGCTGCCGGTAGACCGGCCAGTCCTGAATCCAGGTCCGCACGCCCATGGACGGTGTTCCTTCCCTCGCGCCCGCTGCCCGTTCCGCGCTCTTCGATGGCCTTTCCCGGCGAAAAGCGCGGAATGGGAAGATCCTCACCTGGTTGCCCCCCTGGCGCGAGTCGGGAGGCGCCGGGGCTGGCAGCATCGGGTCCATGGAAGCGGCGTTTGTGGAACGGCTCGGGCCCCCGGGCGAGATCCGGCTGGGGCTGCTGCCCCGGCCCGCCCCGGGGCCGACGGACGTGCTGGTGCGGGTGGAGCTGACCACCGTCAACCCGGTGGACGCGCTGGTGCGTTCGGGTGCCTTCGTCACCCCGGTGCCGCTGCCGCTGGTGCTGGGCAGGGACGCGGTGGGCACGGTCGCCGAGGCCGGCGAGGGCGCCGGGTTCACCGCCGGCGAGCCGGTGTGGACCAACAGCCTCGGGCACGGCGGCCGGCAGGGCGCGGCCGCGCAGTACGCGGTGGTGCCGGCCGACCGGCTCTATCGACTGCCGGCCGGCGTCGACCCGACGACGGCGGTGACCGTGCTCCACCCGGGGGCGACGGCCTGGCTGGCACTCTTCCGCCACGGGCGGCTGCGCCCGGGCGAGACGGTGGTGGTGGTCGGGGCGGCGGGGAACGTGGGCGGCGCCGTCGTCGCGTTCGCCGCCGAGGCCGGCGCGCGGGTGCTGGCGCTGGCCCGCCCGGCGGACGCCGACCACTGCCGGGCGCTGGGCGCGGCCGAGGTGTTCGACTACCGGGACCCGGCGCTGACCGGGGCGCTGGCCAGGGCGGCGCCGGAGGGCGTGGCCCTGGTGGTGGACGCGGCCGGCCGCAACGACCTGGCCTGGGCGGTCGAACTGCTGGCGCGGCGCGGCCGGTTGGTGCTGCTGGCCGGCGCCGGCACCCGGCCGACGCTGCCGGTCGGGGCGCTCTACCAGAACGACCTGTCGGTGCGCGGCTTCGTGATCTCCAACGCCACCGTGGACGAGCTGGCCGAGGCGGCGGCCGGCGTCAACCGGCTGCTGGCCCTCGGGCGGCTGTCCTCCCGCCGGGCGACGGTCCGCCCGCTGTCGGCGATCGTCGACGAACACCGCCGCGTGGAGGACGGCACGGCCCACGGCCGCCGCGTGGCGCTCCGCACCAGCGCGGCCCTCCACCCGGTGCGGGGGTGAGGGGGCTACTCCGGTCGGTCCTCCGCGCCGTGCTGGGCCACGCGGACCTCCGCGAGAAGCCGCTCCATCGCCTCCCGCTTCTCCGCCGCGGAGCGCACGGGCAACCCGGCGGCTTCACGGTACTCGCGCGCCCTGCGCTTGGTCTCCTCGTCACCCTCCCCTCGGAGCTGGTATCCACGGGGACGACGCGATCGAGGCGGGCCCGGAATGAACCGGGGGCTGTGCCCGACCGCGTTCGCGCCGGGTCGGCCCTGATCCGGCGGGCCGGACCGCCCCCGCCCGCTCGCGTCAGCCCGCCACCGCGCGGGTGCCCGGGGGGAGTTGCCCGCCGGCGCCCCGGGTGCCGGCGGGGCCC